>DATBTP010000080.1:0-2928 GCA_036559185.1 Solirubrobacteraceae bacterium
CATCATGGCGGCGGAGAGGAACATCGCCAGCGGGTTGGCGATCCCCTGTCCGGCGATGTCTGGCGCCGAGCCGTGGACGGGCTCGAATAGCCCTGGTCCTTCGGCTCCCAGCGACGCCGACGGCAGCATCCCGATCGAGCCCGTGATCATGGCTGCCTCGTCGGAGAGGATGTCGCCGAACATGTTCTCGGTGAGGATCACGTCGAAGCTGGAGGGCGCTGAGACGAGCTGCATGGCGGCGTTGTCTACTAGCACGTGCTCGAGCTCGATGTTGGGGAACTCGCGCGCGTGCACGTCCGTCACGACCTCTCGCCAAAGGCGCGAGGTCTCCAGCACGTTGGCCTTGTCGACGCTCGAGACCTTGGTGCGCGCGGCACGGAAGGCTGTGCGCGTTATGCGAGCTATCTCCTCGGTGGAGTAGGCGCAGACGTCGGCGGCGTAGGTTTTGGTGCGGGTCTTCTCACCGAAGTAGATGCCGCCGGTGAGCTCCCGCACGACCAGCAGGTCGGTGCCCTCGATCCGCTCGCGTCGCAGCGGCGAGGCTTCGTACAGCGCCGGGAGCGGCTTGACCGGGCGCAGGTTTGCGTAGAGGCCAAGCCCCTTGCGCAACCCGAGCAGCCCCTGCTCGGGCCGCGGGGCGTGTGGATCGGTGGTGTCCCACTTGGGCCCGCCGACCGCCGCCAGGAGCACGGCGTCGGCGCCGCGACACGCCGCGAGCGTCTCGTCGGTGAGGGCGGTGCCGTGCAGGTCGATACAAGCGCCGCCAAAGGGGTGTGACTCGAACTGGAAGTCGCCGACCGCGCGCAGGACTTCGAGCGAGGGCGCGAGGATCTCAGGACCGATCCCGTCGCCGGGGAGCGTGACGATGCGGTGTGCCATATGTCTCCTGTGGGATGTGGAAGGTGGTGGAGCGTTGCCCGACGGTGGGGGCGATCGTGACAGCTAGAGAGCTGTGGTGATCGGGCCGGAGCGCTCGCGGTCTCTTTCGTATGCGGCGATGGCGCCTTCTTCTGTGAGGGTCGCGCCGATGTCGTCGAGCCCCTCAAGCAGCCGGCGGCGGATCTCGTGATCGATCTCAAAGGGAGCTTCACGCCCGGCGAAGCGGACCTCCTGGGTGTTGAGGTCGATGACCCCTTCCCCCGCGAGAGCGAGGGAGTGGCAGTCCTCCTCGGGCAGTACGACAGGGAGCAGTCCGATCTTCGTGCAGTTGGAGTAGAAGATGTCGGCGAACGAGGGGGCGACAATGGCCTGAAAGCCATAGTCCTGCAAACCCCAGGGGGCGTGCTCGCGGGAGGAGCCGCAGCCGAAGTTGCGCCCCGCCACGAGGATGGGGTTTGCCGGCAGATCCCAACCCGGCTCCTTGGCCCAGTCGTAGAAGAGGAATTGTCCAAAGCCGGTGCGCTCCACCCGCTTGAGGAACTGCTTGGGCATGATTTGGTCGGTGTCGACGTCGGCGCGATCCAGGTGCGTGACGTTGCCGGAGATGATGCTTATCGGCTTCATGCTCAGCTCCAGTTCCTGATGTCGGTGAAGTGACCCTCGATGGCGGCGGCAGCCGCCATTTGAGGTGACACGAGGTGCGTGCGTCCCCCCCGCCCCTGGCGTCCCTCGAAGTTGCGGTTGGATGTCGAGGCGCAGCGCTCGCCGGGGGCGAGGATGTCGGGGTTCATGCCGAGGCACATCGAACAGCCCGCGACACGCCAGTCGAAGCCGGCGGCGCGGAAGATCTCATCCAACCCCTCGGCCTCGGCTTGCGCCTTGACCTGCTGTGAGCCGGGAACGACCATCGCGTTCACCGACGAGGCGACTTTGCGTCCCTCAACGACCTCGGCGGCGGCGCGGAGGTCGCCGATGCGCGAGTTGGTGCACGAGCCGATGAAGACACGGTCGATGGCGATCTCCTCGATTGGGGTTCCGGCCCGTAGGCCCATGTAGTGAAGGGCGCGTTCGGTGGCGTCACGGTCGGCGGGACTATCGAAATCATCGGGCGAGGGCACGGAGGCGCCGACCGGCGCGACCATTCCCGGCGTGGTTCCCCAGGTGACCTGTGGAGAGAGCGCGGCGGCGTCGACGAGGACGTCTGTGTCGTAGGCGGCGCCATCGTCAGTGCGCAGAGAGCGCCAGCGGGCGATCGCCTCCTCCAGCTCAGCCCCCTTGGGCGCGCCTGGGCGCTCCTGATCGAACCACGCGAATGTGACGTCATCAGGAGCGATCATGCCGGCGCGGCCGCCGGCCTCGATGGTCATGTTGCAAACGGTCATGCGGCCCTCCATGGAGAGCGCTTCGATTGCGGGGCCGACGTACTCGACGACGTGGCCGGTGGCGCCGCCGACACCGATCTGTCCGATGGTGCCGAGGATGAGGTCCTTGGCGGTGACGCCGAACCCGAGCGAGCCCTCATAGCGGATGCGCATCGAGCGGGGTCGGTTCTGGACCATGCATTGGGTGGCGAGCACGTGCTCGACCTCGGAGGTGCCGATGCCGAAGGCGAGCGCGCCGAAGGCGCCGTGGGTGGCGGTGTGGGAGTCGCCGCAGACGACCGTCATGCCGGGCTGGGTGACTCCGAGCTCGGGGCCGATCACGTGGACGATGCCCTGGCGGTTGGAGCCGAGCGAGTAGATGGGGACGCCGAACTCGGCGCAGTTGCGCTCGAGCGTTTCCACTTGCACGCGTGAGAGCTCGTCCTTGATGCGCGCGGCTACCGGCGTGCCGTCGGTGGGCGTGTTGTGGTCGGCGGTGGCGAGCGTGCGGTCGGGCCGGCGCACATCGCGAGCGGCGAGCCGCAACCCGTCGAACGCTTGCGGCGAGGTGACCTCGTGGACGAGGTGGAGGTCGATGTAGAGCAGCCCGTTGGCGACCTCGTGGCTGGACCAGATCTTCTCGAACATGGTTCTTGGTGTGCTCATAGCTCTCTCGCTACTCGCTCCG
>DATBTP010000081.1:0-10565 GCA_036559185.1 Solirubrobacteraceae bacterium
CGCGCGCCGAATCGAGCTCGATCGGCGTGACCGCGAGACGGTCGCCGCGGAAGCTCACCGCCCGCGCGCCGGCTTGACCGAACTTGATGCGGGCGCGTTGCAGCGCGAGCAGGTTGGACAGCGGCTCCGGCACGGGCCCGAAGCGATCCTCGAGCTCCTCGCGCAGGCGTTGCACATCAGCGACCTCCAGAGCGCTCGCGACGCGGCGATGAACCTCGATCTTGGCTTGCTCGTAGGGGACGTAGTCGGCGGGGATGTAGGCGTTGACATTCACATCCAGGCGCACCGGCTCCGGCTGGCCGATCTCCGATCGGTCCCCATCCCGCTCTTCTTCCGAGCCCGCTTGGCGGACGGCTTCGTCGAGCATCTGCATGTAGAGCTCGAAGCCGAGCGCCGCGACGTGGCCCGACTGCTCGTCGCCGAGCAGGTTGCCGGCGCCGCGGATCTCCAGGTCGCGCATCGCCACCTTGAAGCCGGCCCCGAGCTCGGTGTAGTCCGACAATGCCGACAGGCGTTGCGCGGCCTCGGGAGTGAGGGCCGCGGCCGAGTCATACAAGAGGTACGCGTACGCCCGCTCCCGGCTGCGGCCCACACGCCCGCGGATCTGGTAGAGCTGGGCGAGACCGAACGCGTCGGCGTGCTCAACGATCAGCGTGTTGGCCTGCGGGATGTCGATGCCCGACTCGATGATCGAGGTGCACACGAGCACGTCGGCGCCTCCCCGCAGGTAGTCCATCATCACGGCCTCCAGCTCCCCCTCCCCCATCTGTCCGTGAGCCACGGCGAAACGCACGCCGGGACAGAGCGCGCGCAGGCGCTCCGCCGTGTCCTCGATCGACTCAACGCGGTTGTGCAGGAAGAACGCCTGCCCGTCACGCGCGTGCTCGCGCATGATGGCGCTCTTGACCAGCTCCTCCTCGTACTCGCCCACGTACGTCTTCACGGGTCTGCGCCCCTCCGGAGGCGTCTCGATCACTGAGATCTCGCGCAACCCCGCAAGCGACATCTGCAAGGTGCGGGGGATCGGCGTGGCGGACATCGAGATCACGTCGACCTTCAGCTTGAGCTGTCGCAAGAGCTCCTTTTGCTTGACGCCGAAGCGCTGCTCCTCGTCCACGATCAGCAGACCGAGATCCTTGGCGCGCACGTCGCGCGAGAGCACGCGGTGGGTGCCGATGAGGATGTCTGTTCTCCCCTTCGCGAACCCTTCGAGCGCCTCCTTCTGCTCGACCTGGCTACGAAAGCGCGACACGTGGTCGACTGTCAGCGGATAGTCGGCCAGCCGCTCGGAGAAGGTGCCGTAGTGTTGCTGGGCAAGGATCGTGGTGGGCACAAGCATCAGCACCTGCTTGCCCTCACCGGCGGCCTTGAACGCCGCGCGCAGCGCCACCTCGGTCTTCCCGTAGCCTACGTCGCCGCACACGAGCCGGTCCATCGGGCGGGGGGCTTCCATATCCGCCTTGACGAGCTCGATGGCTTCGAGCTGGTCGGCGGTCTCGGTGTAGGGGAAGCGTTGCTCGAACTCGCGCTGCCATTCGCTGTCGGGCCCGAAGGCGTGGCCGGCGCGGCGGCGGCGCTCGGCATAGAGGCTGAGCAGCTCGCCCGCGAGCTCTTGCGCGGCGCGGCGCGCCCTCGCCTTCATCCCCTCCCAGCGCGTGCCGCCGAGCTTTGAGAGCGGCGGCGCGGAATCCGCGGATGCGTGGGCCCCATACCCTACGTAGCGCGAGATCTTGGCGAGCTGGTCGGTGGGGACGAACACCTTGTCGTCGCCCTGGTATTCGAGATAGAGGTAGTCGCGCGTGACATCGGCGACGGTGCGCGTTTGAAAGCCGGCGAAGCGCGCTACCCCGTGGTCCTCGTGCACAACGATGTCACCCGTGCGCAGCTCGGTGAACGAGCGCAGGACGCCACGCCGCGCCGGACCGCCGGAACGACCCGCCGCCGCGCCGCCGCGCTCCGCGCGGCGGCGGCGCAGCAGCCGGTGCTCGGGGAAGACAGCGAGCTTCAGCGAGGGCGCCACGAAACCCTCGCGCAGGGAGGCGACGGCGAAGCGCAAAGACGGCTCGAGCGGCGCGCGCGCGACGTCCACGTCACCGTCGAGCCAGTCGGTGTGCAGGCGAGCGAGGTTGTAGGCGGCGCGCTCGCCTTCGCCTCTGCGCGGGAAGGCGACAACCGTGCGGTAGCCCGAGCGCACCAGCTTCTCGAGCTCGGGCTCGGCTTCGGCGAGCGAGCGGGCGGCGGTGTCGGCGGTTGAGGCCCGCAGCTCGATCTCCTGGTTGGAAGACATCGCGGAGAGCCATATACGCGTGCGGGCGGCAACGGCGGCGAGCACCTCTTCGGGGCTCACATATAGATGGTGGGCGTCCTCGTCGGCGAAAGCCGCGCATACGTCGTTCCAGTTGTCGCCGAGCGCGGGCGCGAGCTCCTCCTCGGCGGCAACTAGCAGCTCCGTGTCGGGGCCCACCAGGTCAAGCAGGGCGCCGAAGCGCTCGACGGGGAGCAACTCCGCTATGTCGGGCCGACCTTCTCCCTCATCGCCATCGGTGGCGCTGAACGCGCCCGTCGCGGCCGCGATCTCCGCGAGCTCGCGGTGCTCTGGCGCGAGCTCCGCGGCGGGCGCTATCTCCACCTCCTCGACGTCGCCGAGGGAGCGTTGTGTGAACGTGGAGAACCAGCGCAGCGATTCGATCTCGATGTCGAACATGTCCACCCGCACGGCGTGCTCCTCGGTGGCGGGAAAGACGTCGAGCAGTCCCCCGCGCGACGCGAACTGGCCCCGCTCCTGCACCTGGTCGACGCGTTCGTAGCCCGCGCCCACCAGCTCTGCCGCGCACTCCTCCAGGTCCAGCAGCTCGCCTACCCGCAACGTGAAGGAGCGAGGTCGAAGCCGTGGGTCGGGGACCTTCTCGGAGAGGGCGACCGCCGAGACCACCACCACCGGCGCATCGGGCTCGCCGCCCCGCGAGCCACGATTGGCATCCGCTACTCCTCCGTCCGCGGACGTCCCAGACGGCTCGTCGAGGTCCTCCGCGGCGGGCAGCAGCGCGTCGAGCGCCGCCACGCGCAGACCGACGAGATGGGGGGGTGGGGCGAGGTGCGACTCGTATGCCACTCCGCGAGAGGGGTAGTAGCGCACGCGCCGGGGCGCGAGCCAGGCGCTCAGGTCGCCCGCAAGGTCGCGCGCGGCGCGGTCGTCGCCGACCACCACGAGCGCCGGGCGGCGCGCGTCGCGATCCAGCAGCGCGGCGATCGCGAAGGGGCGCAGCGAGGCGGACACGAAGGCATGCCCCCCCTCGCCCGCCAACCGCAAACCGCCGGGGTCCTGGTCGATGGCGCCGAGCAGCGCGCGCAGGGCCACGCGCTACTCCTCGCCCGCGAGCACGCGTTCCACGGCCCGGCACGCACTGTCGATCAGATCGTCAACCTGCTCGGGGGACTCGCGAAAGCGGCCGAGCACGTAGGCCGACACGATCTCGGGGTCGGTCGATTCGGGCCGACCCACGCCCACTCGCACGCGCATGAAGTCGGCGCTACCAAGCTCGCGCTTGATCGACTTCAAACCGTTGTGCCCCGCCAGCCCACCGCCGAGACGGGTGCGAACCTCGCCGAAGGGCAGGTCGATCTCGTCGTGCACGACGAGCACACGGTCGAGCGCCAGCTTGAACGATCCTCGCGCCGGCCCCACCGAGCGCCCGGCGTCGTTCATGTAGGTCTGGGGACACAGGAGCGCCACACGCGACCCGTGCGCGCGGCCTTCTACGAGTCGACCGCGGAAGCGGTCTTTGGCGCGGCCGAGGCGCCAGCGCTCGGCGAGGCGATCGGCGACCATGAAACCAACGTTGTGGCGCGTGTGTGCGTGCTCACGGCCGGGATTGCCCAGCCCGACGATCAGCCAATCGGCCGAGGCGCCGCCACCGAAGGGGCGCAGGAGCTACTCCTCGGAGGCGCCGTCGCCGTCGGAGGGCGGCTCGCCCTCCTGCGCGCCCGCCTCGCCGACGAGCTCTGTCTCGGACTCGAGCTCCAACTCCTCCTCGGTTTGCAGACGCGGCGCCGAGAGCGTGGCGATGGTGGTGTCGGGATCGTCGAGCAATGTGACGCCCTCGGGAGCGGCGATCGCCTCGAGCCCGAGCGTTTCGCCGATCTGCATCTCCCCGATCTCGTGGACGATCGACTCGGGGATCGCGGTGGGGAGCGCTTCGATGTTCAGCTCGCGGGTGAGGTGCTCGAGAATGCCGCCTTCCTTGACGCCGGGAGCCTCCTCGACGCCTGCGAGCTCGAGCGGCACGACCGCGTGGATGGCGATATCGAGGCGAACCCGCAGCAGGTCGACGTGAGTGGTCTCCCCACGTACGGGATCGCGCTGGGCCTCCTTGAGCACCACGGGCGTGGGCTTGGAGCCGTCGATACTGAGATCAACCACCGCGCCCGAGCCAGCCAGCGCGAGGCGTAGCTCGCGGGCGTCGACGCTGAAGCTGAGTGGATCGTCGCCGCCGCCGTAGAGCACCCCCGGGATGCGTCCGCTACGCCGCAGGCGGCGCGCCGAGCGCGAGCCTTCGGGCTCGCGGCTTGCCACTTCGAGCTTTGTCGCGGTGCTGGCCATGAGAAGGCCGAGGACTTTAGCAATCCGCTTCGTTTGGGATCGCCGCGCTCACCGAGAGGAGCGTCACCGCGAGACCGGAGAGGAAGTTGCCGGTGCGCTTCACCGTCACGCATTGCACGATGGGCAGGCGCCCTATTACGGTCCACGCCACGCGCGTGGGAGCGGTGGCGCCGATGAGCGAATAGGCGGTGTGGGAGGTGAGCGAGAGAATCTTCACCGACCCAGGGCGCCTCATCCTCACCGCGTTCTGCCTGGCCTGAGCCACGCAGCCCGGTCGCGGGCGACAGCCCGAGATGCGCGCGATCACACCCCCCGCGTCGCCGGCCGCCTGCGCGCGCAGCACCGCGAGCACGTCGTCGCGTTCGGTGTTCTCGACGGCAAGGTAGCGCGCGAGCAGAACGCTGAGGCCCAGGAACAGGACGACCCCGATCGCGGCGGCCGCGATCAGGCGCCGGCGCGGCGGTTTGCGCTGTTCGCGCAACCAATCGCGCGGCCGGCGACCGGCCGGCGGCGGCGGCGCCTCATCCCCTGCCCAACCACCAGGCGCGCCGCTAGCGGGCTCCGATCCATACTCGCGGCCGTCGGTCGCCTCGGCGCCCGGCTGCGGGGCGTCGCTCAAAAGAGCTGGTTCTCGCCGCCGAACACTTCGCTGACGGAGTCGTCGGTGAAGATGCGGCGAATCGAGTCGGTGAGCAGCTCCGCGCAGGGGAGCACGCGGATGTTCTCAGGGCTGCCGACCCGCACGGGAATTGTGTCGGTTACAACGATCTCCTTGAGCCCCGAGGCGGCGAGGTTCTCGAACGCGTTGCCTGAGAGCACCGCGTGCGTGGCCGCGGCGTAGACACTCTTGGCGCCCGCGTCGAGCACTGTGCGGGCCGCGGCCTTGAGCGTGCCGGCGGTGTCGATCATGTCGTCGACGATCACAGCGGTCTTGTCCTTCACGTCACCGATGACGTACGCGATCTCGGCGACCTGCTGGGCGGGGCGCTCCTTGTCGAGGATCGCGAGCTCGGCCCCTATCTTGGAGGCGAACTTCTTGTTGAGCTTCACTCGCCCCGCGTCGGGGGCCACCACAACGAGGTCTGAGAGACCGAGGTCGGCGAAGTACTGGGTGAGCATGAACAGCGCGGTCATGTGATCGACCGGCTTCTGGAAGAAGCCCTGGATCTGGCCGGCGTGGAGGTCCATCGTGAGCACCCGGTCGGCGCCGGCGGCCTCGATCATGCGCGCTACCAGGCGAGCGGATATCGGCTCTCGTGGCGCTGACTTCTTGTCCTGGCGGGAGTAACCGAACCATGGCGTGACGGCGATCACGCGGTGCGCGGAGGCTCCCACGGCGGCGTCGATCATGAACAGCAGCTCCATCAACGAGTCGTTCGCGGTGACTCCGGTGGCGGGGTTGCCGCAGGTGGATTGCACGATGAACACGTCGGCGCCGCGAATCGACTCCTCGTAGCGGCAGTAGACCTCGCCGTTTGAGAACGTCTTGAGCGTTACCGGGCCCACGTCCACGCCGAGCTTCTCCGAGATGTCCACGGCGAGCTGGGGGTTGGCTCGCCCCGAGAACAGCATCAGCCGCTTGTCGTAGTCGATCGGCAGGCTCGTCGGGGAGGGCTGCGTGCGCGTGTCGATCACGCTGCTCATCTCATCCCGGAGTGTAGAG
Source organism: Solirubrobacteraceae bacterium (assembly GCA_036559185.1). GTDB lineage: Bacteria > Actinomycetota > Thermoleophilia > Solirubrobacterales > Solirubrobacteraceae > Palsa-744. The sequence continues at coordinate 6,264 of DATBTP010000081.1, forward strand.
GCAGCGCACGACGAGGCACGTGCCAGACAAGCCGACACAGCGGCGCGTAGGCGAGCGGACTAGGCAACGGCCCAACTCCCATATACACCGAAAGTAGACGACACGCAACGCCCACCTACCGCTTCCCGATGGAGGCGAATCACCGCGAGGACGCGTCCCCGCGCCGCTTTGCGTAGCCCTCGACGTTGCTCTGACGAGCGCGCGCCACCGCCAGGGCGCCGGGGGGCACGTCTTCGGTGACGACCGAGCCGGCGGCGGTGTAGGCGTCGTCGCCCACCGTCACCGGGGCCACGAAGGCGGTGTCGACGCCGCCGCGCACGCGCTTGCCGATAGTGGTGCGGTGCTTGGAGCGACCGTCGTAGTTGGCTGTGATAGTGCCCGCTCCGAGGTTCGAGCCCTCGCCGACGTCGGCGTCGCCGATGTAGGAGAGGTGTGGGATCTTCACGGCGGCGCCCACGTCGGAGTTCTTGATCTCCACGAACGTACCCACCTTGGAGCCCTCGCGGAGGTGAGCGCCCGGACGCAGGTAGGCGAACGGGCCGACGCTCGCGCCGTCCTCGAGCGCGCAATCGAGGAGGTAGGAGTGGCGTATCGCGCAATCGCCGCCGATCTTCGTGGCGCCCCGGATCGTGGTGAACGGCTCGATGACGGTGTCCTGCCCGATCTCCACGTCCACGTCTATGTGTACAGAAGAGGGGTCGACGATCGTCACGCCGGCGAGCATGTGGCGCTCCGCGATGGCACGCTGTGCCAGCGCCCGCACGCGCGCGAGCGCCACGCGGTCGTTCACTCCGAGCATCAGCCGCTCGTCGTCGACCGTGTGGGCCGCGACGAGCGCGCCGTCGGCGCGCAGCAAGTCGAGCGTCTGCGGCAGGTAGAACTCGCCTTGCGCGTTGTCGGCGGTGAGTCGCGGCAGCGCCCCCAGCAGCGCGGCGCCGGTGAACACGTAGATACCGGAGTTCACCTCGCGGATTTCTAGCTCCGCGTCGGTGGCGTCGCCCGGCTTCTTGGTCTCCACCACGCGCGCCACCGACCCGTCGGCGTCGCGCACCACCCGCCCGTAGCCCGTGGGGTCCTCGATCACCGCGGTCGCCATCGTGGCGGCGGCTGCGCTACTCGCGTGCGCCGCCACCAGCTCGCGTATCGCCTCGGCGCTTACCAGCGGGACGTCGCCGCTCAGCACCACCACGGGCGCACCGGCATCGATATGGTCGGCGGCGGCGCGTACGGCTCCGCCGGTACCGTCCGATTGAGCCTGCACCGCCAGCTCAACGCCCTCCGGGAGCACCGCCTCGCACGCGCGGGCTGGCGAGTCCACGACGACCACTCGCTCAACGCCGGCCGCGAGCGCGGCCCGCACCGGCCACAGCACCATGGGGATGCCGCACAGGTCGTGCAACACCTTCGGAGTCTTAGAGCGCATGCGGGTCCCCTGCCCGGCGGCGAGGATGAGGACTGTGGGGGAGTTCATGGCCATGACTCTAATGCTCCCCCGGCGGTCCGTACAGCGCGAAGCGCCGCACGGAGGGTGACTGGGGGGCAGGGATTCGAACCCCGATTCTCAGGACCAAAACCTGATGTCCTGCCATTGGACGACCCCCCAAGGGGATGCAGGTGTTCGTAGTGGACTCTACCGGCGAGGGCGCAGACCGGTAGGTCACGCACGCCGCGGCGTGCGCCGGGGGACGCGTCCCCCGCGCGCGCCGTCCTCGGATGCGGGGCCGCGGGCGGTGGGGATGCCGAGCACGCGCATCGCCTTGAGGCCGAGGCTGAGCTTCTCGCGACCGTCGCTCGAGCTCACGTCGAGGCCCGTGAGCTCGCGGACCCGCTCCAGCCGGTAGTAGATGGTGTGGCGGTGGGTGAAGAGGCGCTGGGCGGTGCCCGCGACGTTGCCGTCGGCCTCCAGGAAGGTGTCTAGCGTTTGCAGTAGCTCGGTCTCGTATTGCTCGTCGTAGGCAACGAGCGGCTCGACGGTCTCGGCGAAGAAGCGCTGAAGCTCGGCGGGGTTCTCTGTCATCGCGCTCAAGAGCAGCCGGTAGGCGCCGGTTTGCTCGAAGGCGAGCACCCCCTCCCGTGAGCCGCCCTCGGCTACGTTCGCGGCCAGCAGCGCCTCGCCCGCCGCACGGGGAAGATGGGCGGGGTCTTCGGCGATGCGGCTGCGACCGATCGCGAACGTGTAGCCGGAGAGCGCGCTTTCCATCTCGCGCAGGACGGCTTCGGCGGCGCGCGCGGCGAGAGGCTCCTCGCCGCCTGGCACGAGCAGCATGATCTCCACGCCCGCGGCCCCGTCGCGCTCGGAGAGGGCGGCGATCGAGCGGCCGGCGGCGGCGCGGGCTCCGCGCTCGGCGACCGCGCGAGCGCGAGCGCGCCAGCCCTCCTCGGTGGGCGCCTGGGGGTGGGCGCGGGCGACGATGACGCTCGCCCCGTCCTGCAGGTCGATCGAGAGCTCCCTCGCGCGCGCAAGGAGCTCGTCGCGGGGGACCGCCTCGCGCCCGAGTGCTACCCGCAGAAGCTCGGCGGCGGCGGCCTCCGACGCGACGTCCGGGGCGCGCACGCGCTCGACCTCGGAGGCGATCATCGTCACCAGCAGCCTGCGCACGAGCGGGCTCGGATCGTCGGCGCGCGCGCGCATGTGAAGCGAGCCCACGACCGCGTCGGCCACACGCAACGGCAGGCTCGTGACATCCTCGCCGCCGGAGAGCAGCGAGCGCTCGTCGGCGCTGGAGCGCGCCGCCACCGCGATGGTGGCGCCGGCGGCGTCGGTTACGGCGAGGCTGGCGTCGAGTGCGCGCGAGGCGGCGCGCACCACTTCGGGCAACCCCGCGCCCGACTCGACCGCCTCGGTGACGGCGTCGAGTCCCACCAGTTCGGACACGCGCCTGTCAGCCCCAGAAGTAGACGAAGGCGAGCGCGGCGAGCACTCCTGTGCCGGCGAACACCGCGAGTACGTAGAGCGAGAGCACGGTGGCAACCAGGCGCTCCCAGATGCGCGAGTAGGAGCCCCACGCGGGCACGAGGATCAGCCCGACGTAGAGCGCGAGGCCAAACACGCCCGCGCACACGGCTACCAGGTCGGTGAGGGTGGTCGTGGTCATCGTGTGTGCTTGCGTGTGCTCTCTCGCATCGCGTGTGCAGGTCGGGGAAATCGCATTGTTACGTACCGAGCTGCTGTACGCGCGCGAAGCTCGCGTCAACCGGCTCGGCCACCAGCGGCGCCGGCTCGCGGCCCGCGAGGCCCGCCGCCGCGCGTCTCGCCCGCGCGAGGCCGTTGGCGCGCGCGAACAGGCCCACCACGGTGGGCCCCGAGCCGCTCACGAACGCGGCGTCGGCTCCGGCTTCGCGCGCATCCTCGAGCGCGCGGGGGATGCCGGGGCACAACTCGACGGACGCCGGTTGGAGGTCGTTGTGCAGCAGGCGGTCGTCGGCCGGGAGCGGAGCACCCAGCTCGAACGCCGTCGCCAACGCGCGGCGGCGTTCCCGCAGGGACAACACGTCGCGGGCGCCACCCCCCGTTCGCGACGAGGCGAGGCGGTCGGCCGCGGCGTAGACCTCGGCTGTGGAGAGTCCGCCGGCCTGGGCAAGGATCAGCACGCCGAGCGGCGAGACGGAGGGAGCCAGCTCCTCGAGGACCTCCCCCGCTCCACCCGCCAGCCACCGACCGGGGGTCACCTGGGCGGGGACATCGGCGCCAAGCTCCCGCGCGAGCGCGAACAGGAGGTCGCGGTCGCCCAAACCAGACGCCGCGCTCGCCAGGCGCAGCGCGGCCGCCGCGTCGGCCGACCCTCCCCCCAGCCCCGCCGCGACGGGTATGCGCTTGTCGATCCTCAACCGCAGGGCCTCCGCGTCCCACCCGGTGGCGGCGCGGAAGCGCGCGAGCGCGAGCGCGGCGAGGTTCTCTCCCGCGACGCCCTCGCAGAGGACCTCGTCGCGCGCGGCCCCCGGCGGGGCGAGGTCGAGCGTGAGCTCGTCGGCGAGCGAGATCGACTGCATCACGCTCGCCAGCTCATGACGGCCGTCGGTGCGCAAGGGGCCCAAGAACAGGCCGAGGTTGATCTTGGCGGGGGCGAGCGCGCGCAGGGGCAGTTGCGTGCCCGCCCGCTCCCCGCCATCGGGGCGGCGCGCGGGAGCGGGAGGTGTCACGACACTCCTAGCTTGTCGGCCAACGCGACGAACTGCTGTGGAGAGAGCCGCTCGGCGCGCACATCCTCGGGCAGGCCGAGCTCCGCGAGCGCCTCGCGCGCGCGCGCGCGCGTGCCACCCCCCGCGGACTTGCCCACAGCAATCCCCCCTGCTGGCTTGCCC
>DATBTP010000082.1:0-10540 GCA_036559185.1 Solirubrobacteraceae bacterium
CCCCAGGACAGTCCAACTGCTCCAGCCGATCTTCAAATGCTGGACCGGCCGCTGCCAAACCTGCCAGCAACCCATCAACCTCGAGTCACTGCCACTCCAACCCATCCGCCAAAACGAATGACACCTAACAAAGCACTATTAACGCGCGCGGCCGGCGGGCTCGTGTTCGAGGCGAGGCGTTGTGCTCGCGCGAGAAGGCAATCGTCCGTCCGTCAAGAAGCGCCCGGGTTTGACGAGGGGTTCGCGCGCCGGGGTCGAACACTCTGGGATGGAACTGTCGCTCCCGTTCCCGCGCCGCGTCCCACCTCGCGGGGCCGCCTCGCGCGGGGGCCGCACTAGCGGGGGGCAGCCTAAGAGACACGCGCGAGTGCCGCGCACGCGCGCCGATCACTTGCTCGACCAGATGCGCCACAACCCCCTCGCGCTGAGGGTGGCGGTGTGCGCGCTCGTCTCGCTCCCGCTGCTCGGGGGAGGCTGGGTGTGGCTGCGCCAATCCTCGCTCGTGGCGGTCCGTCACGTGCACATCGCGGGGGTTCACGGACCCGATGCGATCGAGATTCGTGGTGCCCTGGATGTCGCCGCGGGGCGGATGACCACGATGGACTTCAACGTCGCCGCGCTGCGTTCGGCGGTCGCCCAATACGCGATCGTGGGGGCGGTGAGCGCCACGACCAGCTTCCCTCACACGGTGAGCATCTCCGTGCGTGAGCGCCCGCCGGTCGCCGCGCTGCAGAGCGCCGGCCAGCGCACGGCCGTGGCGGCGGACGGCACGGTGCTCGGGCCGGCTCTCCTGTCGGGTTCGCTACCGGTCGTTAGCGGCGTCGTCGAGCCCGCGACCGGAGAACGCCTGCGCGAAGCGCTGCCGGTGGCGGCGGTTGCCGTGCTCGGCGCCGCGCCCGAAGCGCTCGCGCGTTTCGTTATGCGCGTTTACAACGGACCGGAAGGGCTTACCGTGGCGATGCGCAACGGACTGCTCGTTTATTTCGGCGATGGGTCTAGACCTCACGCGAAGTGGCTGTCGCTCGCGCGCGTGCTGGTCTCGCCGAGCGCCGCCGGCGCCTGGTATGTGGACGTGCGCCTGCCCGAGCGTCCGGCCGCCGGGCTCTCAGCGGCGTCGAGTGCCGCCGGTGCCACGCCTGTGGAAGCGGGCGCGTCCGATCCCACGGCGGCCGCGCTTGCCGCCAGCCTCGCGAGCGCCGTGCAGGGCGGGTCGGGCGCGACGACCACGGGCGCCTCCACGACGACGGGTAGCGAAGAACGACACGAAGCCGCTTCGTCAACCTCGGAATCCCCGTCTTCGTCGGGTGGCGAAGCCCCCTCGACAACCGTCGAATCCTCACCCTCCTCGGGTGGCGAAGCCTCCTCCGCGGGGGCCGCCGGGGCTTCGGTAGGCGGGGCGAGCGAACCTTCGGCGGCGGGTGTCCCGAGCGGCTGACAAACCTTCGATCTATACTCGACCCTTACTGCGGTCTCGGGCCAATTCTCAACCGATGGTCGAGGGTTTGGGGTTCTGCAACGATTGTTGCGAGAGTGATGGTTGCCGTTGACAGGGCGAAGTTCCCTGCATAACTTGCGTATTCTGACGGTTTGCTTCGCAGTGCGGAGTAAACCTTAAACAACTACTTGAGGGCTCGGACATCATGGAGAGCGGCGGTAGCTACCTGGCGGTCATAAAGGTCGTGGGAGTCGGCGGAGGCGGGACCAACGCGGTTTCCCGCATGGTCGACGCGGGCCTGCGCGGCGTGGAGTTCATCGCCGCCAACACCGATGCGCAGGCGCTCGCGATGTGCGACGCCGACGTGAAGCTCAACATCGGCCACGAGTCCACGCAGGGACTCGGCGCCGGCGCCAACCCAGACGTCGGGTTCGCCGCGGCGGCTGAGTCGCGCGATGACATCAAGGAGGCGCTGAAGGGCGCTGACATGGTGTTCGTCACCGCGGGCGAGGGCGGCGGCACCGGCACCGGCGCCGCGCCCGTGATCGCCGAGATAGCCAAGAACGAGATCGGCGCGCTCACCGTGGGGGTCGTCACTCGGCCGTTCGACTTCGAGGGCTCCCAGCGCTCGCGCCAGGCGGTCGAGGGGATCGAACGGTTGCGTGAGGTCGTGGACACACTGATCGTCATCCCCAACGAGAAGCTGCTCGCCGTGGTGGAGCGTCGCACATCTATGCTCGACGCCTTCCGCGAGGCCGACAACGTGCTGCGCCAGGGCGTACAGGGAATCACCGACCTGATCACCATCCCCGGACTCATAAACCTCGACTTCGCCGACGTGCGCACGATCATGCACGACGCCGGCTCCGCCCTGATGGGCATCGGCACCGCCGGGGGCGAGGCGCGCTGTGCCGACGCGGCCCGCGCGGCGATCTCCTCGCCGCTGCTCGAAGAGTCGGTGGACGGCGCCACCGGCATCCTCCTGAACATCACGGGCGGCAAAGACCTCGGCCTGTTCGAGGTCAACGACGCGGCGGAGATCATCCAGAACGCCGCCGACCCCAACGCCAACATCATCTTCGGGGCGGTCATCGACGAGTCGATGACCGACGACGTGCGCGTCACGGTCATCGGTACCGGCTTTGACCACCGTCCAGGTCGCGCCGTTCGCGGGGATCGCAAGCGCCGCGAGGGTGGGCGTCCCGATAGGGGCCCCCGCATCGACGATCGCCAGCGCTCCGCGCTTGAGATCTCCGACGACGACATCGACGTTCCGCCGTTTCTGCGTTAGGGAGACCAGGTCACATGTGACCTGGTGCCCGACGGTGCATGCACCGTCGGGATCGAGGGGCGCATGCGCCCCTCGACGGAGTCGTACATGTACGACTCCGAGGAGCAATGGATAATCTGCGCGCGTGCGTCGCACCCCTCTCTACGACCGCCACGTAGCCGCCGGCGCCAAGCTCGTTGACTTCGCCGGCTGGGAGATGCCGGTTTACTATCAGGACCCACCCACCCCCGGTGTGCGTGCCGAGCACATGGCGGTGCGCGAGCGGTGCGGCATCTTCGACGTCTCGCACATGGGCGAGATCGAGGTCAGCGGTCCACAGGCCGAAGCGCTGATGCAACGGCTGGTCTCAAACGACGTCTCCCAGATCCCGGTCGGCGGAGCTCAATACAGCGTGCTCTGCGAGGACTCCGGGGGGGTGCTCGACGACCTGTTCGTCTACCAGGTCGACCCCGACCGCTACATCACCGTCACCAACGCCTCCAATCACGAGGCCGACCTCGCCTGGTTTCGCTCCCACGCCCCCGATTTCGACGTGCGGGTGGATGACCGCATCGAGGACTACGCGATGCTCGCCGTGCAGGGTCCTCGAGCGCGCGAGATCGTGCAGGCGATTTCCGATACGCCGCTGCCAGCTCGCATGACGGTGGGTCGGCGCCGTCTCTCCGGCGCTGAGGTGCTCGTGTGCGGCACCGGCTACACGGGCGAGGACGGGGTCGAGCTGCTCGTCTCTCCCGAGGACGCACCCGTCCTGTGGGACGAGCTGGTCCACCGCGGCGCCGTGCCCTGCGGCTTGGGGGCGCGCGACACGCTTCGTCTGGAGGCCTGCTTCCACCTCTACGGCAACGATCTCTCGCGCGATCGCAACCCGATCGAAGCGGGCCTTGGCTGGTGCTGTCGCGAGGACACCGGCTTCATCGGCTCGGAGGCCGTCCGCGCCGTGCGCGCCGCGCTCTCAAGCCCTCCCGCGGCGCCGCCGGCCGAGCCGGTGGCGAGCCCGGCCGGCGGGCCCCCGCAACGACTCGTCGCATTCGAGCTCGACGGTCCCGGCATCGCCCGGCAGGGCAACCCAGTCCTGGGCGGTGGGGTTGTAACGAGTGGCACGCTCTCCCCGTCTCTGGACGTGGGCATCGGCTTGGCCTACGTGCCCCCCGCGAGCGCGGCCGTCGGCACGACGATAGAGATCGACGTGCGCGGCCGCATCCGTGACGCGCACGTCCACTCCAAGCCCTTCGTAGAGAAGCGAGCATGAATATGCTGCTGCTGCCCCGAGATCCCGCGAACCAGAGGAGTCCCGCCGATGGCTGAGGTGAGCTATCCAGACGACTTGCTGTACCACCCCGAACACGACTGGGCGCGCCTGGAGGGCGAGGACGGCCTCGCCACGCTCGGCATCACGTGGTTCGCGCAGGACGCTTTGGGCGAGGTCGTCTTCTTCGAGCCGCCCTCGCCCGGCACGATCCTCACCAAGGACGAGCCCTACGCCGAGGTGGAGTCGGTGAAGGCCGTGTCCGACGTCGTGGCGCCGCTCTCCGGCGAGATCGTGGAGGTCAACGAGGCGCTCGCCGACAATCCGAGCGCCATCAACGACGATCCCTACGGCGAGGGTTGGCTCGTCAAGATCCGCCTCTCCGATCCCGCCGAGCGCGACGCGCTACTCGACGCCGACGCCTACACGGCCACGCTTCGATAGTGAGCACGGCCAGTCTGCGCCCGCGCCGCCCGGGTCGGGAAACGGCCGGGCGAGCGGCTAGGCTCAAGCCCAGTTGACCGCCTACACATCAGTCACCGACAGCGACCTCGCCGCGATGCTCGCGGCGATCGGGGTACGGAGCGTCGAGGAGATCTTCGACCGCCAGATCCCCGAGGCCGTGCGCCTGGATCGCCCGCTCGACCTGCCCGACCCGATGAGCGAGCAGGACGTATACGAGCACCTGCGCGAGCTCGCCGCTCGCAACGTCTGCGCCGAAGACGAGCTGTGCTTCCTGGGGGCAGGCATGTACGACCACTACGTGCCCGCGCTCGTGGACATGCTCATGGAGCGCTCGGAGTTCCTCACGCCCTACACGCCCTACCAGCCGGAGATCTCCCAGGGGGGGCTGCAAGTGATGTTCGAGTACCAAACCGCTGTCTGCGAGCTCACCGGCCTGCCGGTGTCGAACGCCTCGGTGTACGAGGGCCCGAGCGCCGTCGCCTCGGCGGGCTACCTGGCAAAGCTCCACAACGGCCGTTCGCGCTTCGTGGCGAGCGCGGGCCTTCACCCTCACACGCTCGCGACGCTTCGCACCTACGCCCACGGCTATGGCATCGAGGTGGTCGAAGTCCCCCTCACAGGCGGGGTCACCGACCCCGACGCGTGGGCGCGCGCCATCGACGAGGACGCCTCCGCGGCGATCCTCGCCCAACCGAACTTCTACGGCGCGGTCGAGGACGTGGCCGCGCTCACGGCCGCCGCCAAGGAAAGGGGCGGGGAGCGGCTCGTCACGATCGCCCAGGTGGACCCGATCGTGCTCGGCGTGCTCGCGCCGCCCGGCGAGTGCGGCGTGGACGTGGCCGTGGGGGAGGGCCAGTCGCTCGGCAACCGTCTGGACTTCGGCGGCCCCTCGTTCGGCTTCTTCGCCGCCCGCGAGCCCTACCTGCGCCGCATGCCCGGCCGCATCGCGGGCGAGACGACGGATGTGGACGGCCGTCGCGGCTTCGTGCTCACGCTGCAAACCCGCGAGCAGCACATCCGCCGCGAGAAGGCCACCTCCAACATCTGCACCTCCCAGGCGCTCAACGCGCTCGCCGGCGTCGTCTATCTGAGCTGGCTGGGTCGCCGCGGCTTCGTGGAGCTGGGAGAGCTGCTGCTCAAGCGCTCCCATTACGCCCGCTCCGCGCTGTGCGCGCTGGACGGCGTCAGCGCGCTTCACTCCCAGCCCGCGGTGCGCGAGTTCGCCGTGCGCCTCGACGCCGACGTCGCCGCCGTGCGGCGGCGTTGCGCAGCCCAGGGCGTGAATCCGGGCGCCGACCTGTTCGCGCTCACCGCACGCGAGTCGGATCGCGGCGGGCTGCTCGTGGCGATCACCGAGCGCCGCTCGCGCGCTCACATCGACAAGCTCGCCCACGTGCTTGGAGAGGCGCTCGCGGCCGAGCGTCTGGCGGACGGCGAGGCGGGCCGGCCGGTGGAGATCGGAGCGGGCGCGTGAGCACTCGAATTTTGGCTGGCGCGGAGGTGTTGGTATGAACGAAAACGAGGGACTCGCGCGCGCGCGTATGAGCCCGAGCACCGGCCCGAGCTCTCCGAGCAGCCCGCGCCGGAGGAGCGCGAGGCCGCCCGCGGAGTCCACCGAGAGCGCGCTTCAGCGCGAAGAAGCGGTCACGATCTTCGAGTGTGGCGCTCCGGGCCGTCGCGCCTTCCAATGCCCCGAGCTCGACGTCCCCGACGTAGGCGTCGAGGAGCTGTTGCCGGCCGGTATGCGCCGCGCCGAGCCGCCAAGCCTGCCCGAGGTCTCAGAGCCTGAGCTGGTGCGCCACTACGTGCGCCTCTCCAAGCGAAATTTCGACCTCGACTCGGGCTTCTACCCGCTCGGGTCGTGCACGATGAAGCACAACCCCCGCCTGCACGAGCGGGTGGCGGCGCTGCCCGGTCACGCGCGCCTGCACCCGTTGCAGGACCCCGAGCGCGCGCAGGGGGCGCTCGAGCTGATGTGGAACCTGGAGCGGGCGCTCTCGGAGGTGTCGGGTCTGCCTCATGTGTGTTTGCAGCCCTCCGCGGGATCCCACGGCGAGCTGGCGGGAGTGCTGCTCACGCGCGCCTACCACGAGGCGAGGGGGGAGGGCCGCCACAAGGTGCTCACGCCCGACACCGCCCACGGCACCAACCCCGCCACCGTCACGATGGCGGGCTTCGAGGTGGTGAAGGTCGCCACCAACCCCGAGGGCGGCGTCGATCTCGAGGACCTGCGCGCCAAGGCCGACACGGACGTGGCGTGTTTGATGCTCACCAACCCCAACACGCTCGGGTTGTTCGACCCCAACATCCGGGAGATAGCCGCGGTCGTGCACGAGGTGGGGGCGACGCTCTACTACGACGGCGCCAACCTCAACGCGGTGATGGGCCTATCGCGGCCGGGCGACATGGGCTTCGACATCGTTCATTTCAACCTCCACAAGTCCTTCACGCAGCCCCACGGCGGCGGTGGGCCGGGATCTGGGCCGATCGCCGTGTCCGATCGGATCGCCCCCTACCTGCCGGTGCCACGGGTGGTGCGAACCCCGGCGGGCAAAACCCAAGGGGCCCACGCGGCGGCGGAGAACGGCTCCGACGGACAAAGGCCGACGTTCGAGCTCGTGGGGGACGGCGATACCTCGATCGGCCGCCTGCGCGGCTTCCAGGGCAACTACGGCTGCTTCGTGCGCTCCTACGCCTACATCCGCTCGCTCGGCGCCCCGGGACTCAAGGACGCCTCGCAGACGGCGGTGTTGAACGCCAACTACCTGCTAGCCCGCCTGCGTGAGCTGGGCGTCTCAGAGCACCTGCCGTTGGCGTTCTCCAACGCACAATCAAATCCCTCGTCCCCGGACGATAAATCACTCGCCGATGTCCCGTCCCCGTCCGGGGATGGGAAGGGCGGCGGCGGTGTTGGCGGGCTGTGCCTTCACGAGTTCGTGCTGTCGGGCGGCCCGATGAAGCGCAACCTGAAGATCAAGACGCTCGACCTGGCCAAGCGCCTGCTCGACTACGGGTACCACCCGCCCACCGTCTACTTCCCGCTACTGGTGGAGGAGGCGCTGATGGTGGAGCCCACCGAGACCGAGACCAAGGAGACGCTCGACGCCTTCGCCGAGGCGATCGCGGAGATATTGCGCGAGGCCGCCGAGGACCCGGAGATCGCGCTGAACGCGCCCTACACGACCCCCGTGAGGCGTTTGGACGAGGTGGGCGCCGCCAAGCGCCCGGTCATCCGCCAGGCGCGCTAGAGCGCTGACGCCGCGCCGAGCTCGCGCGGCGCGGCGTTTGGACTTGACATGGGTGTATGGGCATGCTACTAATAGACGAGTCATGATTCTGTAGTTGGGGATCGTGGTTGTTTACATAGGTCGGGTTTGGGTCGGTCTCCGGGTCGACGTTAACCGGGTTTGACGGGGGCCTCGTGGGAGAGGGACCGGGTCGTAAGTTCTGAGAGAGGGTTATTTTCGCGTGTTTTCTTTGAGGGATAGCGTGGTTGAGGGTCCGTGTGCCGTTGATGCGCCCGTTATAGGACGCGTCAGCGTCGCTGACGCGTCTCTCTCTCTCTCTCTCTCTCTGGTCCGCTTGTCTAAGCGACTGTAGTTCTCGCCGCGCAGCGCGGAGGTCTCGTTCTCACCCCTTGTTCGGGGGGGTGGAGTGCTGATGGGCGCCGAGCGCCTTCGGACAGCGGTGGTTGGTGGCGGGCGCGGTGTGCGGAGTCCGGGTGCTCGTGGTGAGAGTTCACTTCAGGTCTCTGAGATGCAGCGTTCGCGTTTGCTGGCGGCCGCGGTCGGCGCGGTCGCCGAGTGGGGTTATGAGGGCGCGTCGGTGACGCGTATCACTGAGCGCGCGCGGGTCTCTAGGCGCACGTTCTATGAGTTGTTCGATAACCGTGAGGAGTGCCTGCTCGCGGTGCTTCAGGGCGCGGTGGATCGCATCGTCCAAGAGATCGGCGCGGCCGGCTTGGACGTGTCGCCGTGGCGTGAGCGTGTTCGTGCTGGCTTGTGGGTGATCTTGTGCTTCTTTGATCGCTCGCCGGCGCTTGCGAGGGTGTGTATTGTCGAGTCTCAGCGCGCGGATCGCGGTGTGCTCGAGTTTCGCCAGCGCGTCTTCGGGCGTTTGGCTGAGATCGTCGACGCGGGTGCCGGACAGGATTCTGGGTCGGGTGGCGGTGGTGTGTCGTTGACCGCTCAGGGTGTTGTTGGTGCCGTATCCCAGGTCCTTTACGCACGCCTATCCCAGCGGGAGCCCGGTCTGCTCACAGGTTTGTTCGGAGAGTTGATGGCGATCGTGGTGTTGCCGTATGCCGGCGCGAGTGTCGCGCGCCGGGAAAGGGTTCGTGCCGCGCCTCCCCTCCCGGTTTTCCAAACACCGAACGGCGATGGTCTTGTTCTCTGCGGGCAAGGTGGGGAGCCGTTGCTCGAATTGCCGGTGCGCTTGACTTATCGCACGGCCCGCGTGCTCGAGGTGCTGGGTGAGCATCCGGGGCAGAGCAACAGGCAGGTCGCGGAGCTCGTAGGCATCGCGGACCAGGGACAGATCTCAAAGCTGCTCGCTCGTCTCGCACGTGCCGGGTTGCTTGAGAACACTGCAACAGGGGCTCACGACAGAGGCGAACCAAACGACTGGAGCCTCACAACCAGAGGCAAGCAACTCACACACACCATCCACGCCCACACAACAACGCACAACAGGCAGGCAGCATGACCACAACACATCAGTCGCAGCAGGCGGCACGCGGTTCCCACACCCGCCTATTGGCTCTCGTCGTGAGTTTGACCTGTGCGGCTTGTGGGTTGGGCGTTGGCGCGGTCGCCGCGAATGCGGCGAACGATCATTCGTTTACCAGCTCATTCTCGGGTGCGGGCACCAATGCCGTATCCGGTCCAACTGATGTCGCTGTCGACGACGTTACACACGATGTGTATGTGTTGGATAGCGGGAACGCGCGGGTCGAGAAGTTCGACAACGCGGGGAATTTCCTGCTGTCTTGGGGCGGTGGGGTGGTTGCCAGTGGCCCTGACAACGTGCCTGTAAATGAGCGCCAGAGGGTGACGGTCCATGCTACGGGTGGCACGTTTACATTGACTGCTGAAGGACATACGACGGCGGAAATCCCGTTCGACGCGAGCGCAGCCGCGGTCCAGGTGGCGCTTGAAGACTTGCCCAACATTCAGGCGGGGAACGTAAAGGTGACTGAAGCGGAAGGCGCCCCATCAAACGGGGGATCGTGGGATGTGGAATTCACCGGGTCGCTTGCTGACACAAACATACAAGAAATGGCCACCGACGGTTCCCATCTCACCGGGGAACCACCAATAATTACTCATTCAACGACCGTCGAGGGAGCGGGTTCCTATGAGATCTGCGATCCCGCCAAAGGGGACGTTTGTAGAACCGGTATTCCCGGGAACGGACCAGGCCAGTTCACGACACCCCAGTTCATAGCTGTCGATAACTCCAACAGCGAGTCAGCCGGCGACGTGTACGTCGCAGACACCAACAATTCCGGGGTATCCAAGTTCGACTCGTCCGGTAATCTGATCACAAGCTGGGGAACAGGCGGACAGATACACACCCATGAGCCGCTGGGAATCGCCGTCGATACGAACGGTAACTTGGTCACACTCGATACTTTTGCCAAGATCGAAAAGTTCGCGCCTTTTGGTGAATTGATCTCCGCGATTCAGTCGCAAGGTGACCCACAACGTGCGGGCATTACGCTTGACGGCAACGGCAACATCTACTTTGTTAACCAAAACATCATTAGGGAACACGACTACGTTGAAGTAAGCAGCCCCGAAGGGAAAAGGATCGGGCCGGTCACGGGTCCGGGTTACACGGGTCCGACCGAAGGTCTCGTGTTTGCACCCTTTACCGGCGATCTTTACGTCGATGATGGCGGAAACAGTGTGCTTCACTACGATTCGAATTGCGATCCGTCTGCCGGCGAATGCACGCCCGTAGACTCGTTTGGAGCCGGTCATCTGGCTGGCGCCGGGGGTCTCGCAGTTGATCCTGGGACCGACACTGTTTACGCGGCGGACACGACCGGAGGCAGCATCGTGGTGTTCAACGGTGCTCTTGCGCACGTCACTACTGGCAC
>DATBTP010000083.1:0-7931 GCA_036559185.1 Solirubrobacteraceae bacterium
AGGCTTGAGCATGCCTGAGACACCATCTTCCAACGGCAAACGCGCACGCGGCAGCAAGCTGCGGGTTGCCGTGGTCGGCGCCGGTAACTGCGCGTCGGCCTTCGTGCAGGGCGTCCAGTACTACAAGGACGCCAGCCCCGACGAATCCGTGCCCGGCCTGATGCACGTCGACCTGGGCGGCTACCACATCTCCGACATCGAGTTCTCGGCCGCCTTTGACGTCGACGCCGAGAAGGTCGGCCGCGACCTCAGCGAGGCGATCTTCCGCGGCCAGAACAACACCGTCAAGTTCTCCGACGTGCCCAAGCTGGGCGTGCCCGTGCACCGCGGGATGACCCACGACGGCCTGGGCAAGTACCTCAAAGAGAAGATCAAAAAGGCGCCCGGCGAGACCGCCGACATCGTCAAGATCCTCAAGGACACGCACACCGACGTCGTCGTCTCCTACCTCCCGGTGGGCTCGGAGGACGCGACCAAGTGGTACGTCGAGCAGGTGCTCGAGGCCGGTTGCGGCTTTGTCAACTGCATTCCCGTGTTCATCGCGCGCGAGGACTATTGGGACAGGCGCTTCAAGAAGGCCAAACTGCCGATCGTCGGCGACGACATCAAGTCGCAGGTGGGCGCCACCATCGTCCACCGCACGCTCGCCCGCCTGTTCGCCGACCGCGGCGTGAAGATGCTGCGCACCTCCCAGCTGAACGTGGGCGGCAACATGGACTTCTACAACATGCTCGAGCGCGAGCGCTTGGAGTCCAAGAAGATCTCCAAGACCAACGCGGTAACTTCCATCATGGACGAGAAGCTGCCGGCCGACGACGTCTACATCGGCCCCTCCGACTACGTCCCGTGGCTAACCGACCGCAAGTGGGCCCACATCCGGGTAGAGGGACAAGCGTTCGGCGACGTGCCGCTCAACGTCGAGATGAAGCTCGAGGTGTGGGATTCCCCCAACTCGGCCGGCATCGTCATCGACGCCGTGCGCTGCTGCAAGCTCGCGCTCGACAACGGCGTCGGCGGCCAGCTCGACGGACCCTCCTCCTACCTGATGAAGTCGCCCCACAATCAGCGTCCCGACAACCTCGCGCGCGAGGAGACCGAGAAGTTCATCGCCAAGCACTCGCGCCGGGGTGGGCGCGCCCTGAGCGCTCCGAAGGGACGCGCCGCCGCCCCAAAGGGACGCACCACCGCCCCAAAGGGACGAGCCCCCGCCAAGACCAAGTGAGCGAGCGATAATCCCGGGCCGATGGCCTCATCGTTCTCGATCGCGCACGTAACTCCCTATCCCTGGGAGAGCCAGGACAACGAGGTCAACGCCCACGTGGCCCTCCTGGCGGGAGAGCTATCCAAGCGCGGCCACCGGGTGCTCGTCCTCGCGCCCTCCCGCTCGCCGGAGCGGGTGCGCGAGTCACGTCGCGAGCTGCGCGCCGCGAAGTCGCGCCCGGAGGGCCTATTGGATGGCACAGACAGCGGAACGCCGCGCGTGGTAGCGATCGGCGAGGCGCTGGACGTCGCGCGCACCTTGGAGGAGCTGCTCGAAAGGACGCCGCTCGACTTCGTGCACGTGCACGATCCGATCGCCCCGGGAGCCTCCAGCACGGCCTTGCGCTACTCGCGCGCGCTCAACGTCGGCTCATTCCATTCCTCGAACGAGCGACTGCTGCCCAAGACGCTCACCCGCCGCTTCACCGACACCCTGCTCGCACGCCTGGACACACGCATCGAGCACGCCGTCCCGAAGGTCCAGGCGGTAGAGGACGCCTACCGCGAGCTCGCCGCCCGCCGCCACGACGCCCACGGCGACGCCGCTCTGCGCGGGCGACTGTCGCGGCGCCCACTCATCGACGTCGACCTGCACATGCACACCGACCACTCCCACGACTGCGAAACACCCGTGGAGGTGCTGCTGGCGAGCGCCAAAGAGGCGGGGCTGGGAGCGATCGCCGTAACAGACCACAACGAGATCTCGGGCGCCCTCGAGGCGCGCGAGAAGGCCGCTGAATCGGGTGCCCATCCGCCCCTGAAGGTGATCGTGGGCGAGGAGGTCAAGACCGCCGAACAGGGCGAGGTGATCGGCCTGTTCATCGAGGAGAAGATCCCGCGCGGGCTCACCCTGCGGGAGACGGTCGCGGAGATCAAGCGCCAGGGCGGGCTCGTGTACGTGCCCCACCCTTTCGACCGCATGCACTCCGTGCCCGACTACGAGCACCTGCTCTCCATCCTCGACGACGTCGACGCCATCGAGGTGTTCAACCCGCGCGTCGCCATCGGCTCGTTCAATGAGGAGGCGGTGCGCTTCGCCGCCAAGTACCGCATCGTGGCGGGCGCCGGCTCTGACTCTCACGTCGCCCAGGGTCTCGGCTCGGTGCGCATCCGCATGCACGACTTCGACGGGCCACAGGAGTTCCTACAGTCGCTAATGGACGCCCAAATCACGACCAAGCCCACCTCGCTGATCTATGTGCAGGCACTGAAGTTCCTGCAAACCAAAGCCACCCCCGCCGCCGCCCGCCGCGCCTCGCGCGAGCGCCGCGTTCGCAAAGCCACCCGGGGCGCCGGCTCATGACACATCCGGCAAGCCACCCACTCCGACGGCGAAAACGCCGCCGGCCGTGTCGGCGCAAGTAAGGGTGCAGGAGCAAGGACAACCGCGGGCGCCGTCAAATCCCTCCGCGTCCATGCCCGCCACAGACGACGAGATCCGCGAGAAGTACCTCGAGCGGGCGATAAGGGAGCTCAACGCGCTCACGCGCGAGCTGCAGAGCTGCCCGCACTGCCCCCGCGGCCACCTCATGCCCGTGCTCGGCTCCGGCCACCCGCAAGCCGACATCATGCTGCTCAAGCACTCGCCCGTTCCCTCGGAGGTGGAGGAGGGCGTCGCCTTCTACGGACGTGCGGGCGGCGCGCTGATGAAGTCGTTCAAGCGCCTCTCCATCGACCCGCTCGCGGTGTATGGCACGCTGTGCGTGAAGTGCCCGCTCGGCGACCCCTCGCTCGCCGACGGGTGGGCGGGGGATGACGTCTGTATTGCGCGCGTCACCGAAGAGCTCGCGATCGTGCAACCGCGGATCGTCGTCGTCATGGGCCCCGAGGCGCTCGCGGTGCTGAACGACCTCGACATCCCGCTGGCGCGTCCGCTCGAGCCGCGCCTGGGAGAGATCCAGCGGTTCACGCCCGCCATCGACGCCCTCTACGTCCCCAACATCGACGACTCGCTCGACGAGCAGGACTGCAAGCGGGCGTTTTGGGACGCCTTCCGCGCGCTTGGGGAGTGGCACGAGGCGCAACCGCCCTACTGAGACCTTCCGCGCGCTCGGCGAGTGGCACGAGGCCCAACCGCCCTACTGAGGCGCTCGCCGGCTCACGCGCCACCGGTGGACGTGGCGCGGAGGACCGACCTCGCGCCGAGCGTCAGAGGACAAGCACGATCTTGCCGAGCTTGCCGCCTTCGGCGAAACGGTCGTAAGCGGTCGCGACCTCCTCCAGCGGGAAGGTCTCCGCCAGCGGCACCGTGAGCGCGCCTGTGTCGAAGAGGGGCAGCACTTCGCGCTCCAACGCCCTCGCCGCGAGCGCCTTCTCCTCGAGCGGCCGCGCGCGCAGCGTCGAGCCGTGGATGCGTGCCCGCTTGCCCATCAGCGCGAGCAGGTTCAGCTCCGCCGTCACGCCGGCCGAGACGCCTATCACGCAGATACGCCCGCCGGTCGCCAGAGCGATCATGTTGTCAGACAGGTTGGGCGCGCCCACCAGCTCCAAGATCACGTCGAACGGGCCCTCCTCGGCGAACCTCTCGGGCGCGATCGCCTCGGCGCCAAGCTCTGCCACCAGCGCGCGCGCTTGCTCGCGACGCACCGTCGCCGTCACGCGCGCGCCAATCGCTTTGCCGAGCTGTATCGCCGCCGTGCCCACGCCGCCCGCTCCGCCGTGCACGAGCAGCCGCTCGCCGGGACGCAACCCCGCCTGCGTAAACAGCGCGTCGTGGGCTGTCGTGAACACCTCCGGCACACCCCCCGCGCGCGGCCAATCGAGCGCGTCCGGCACCGCCATCAGCTGACGCTCGTGCACCACCGCCAGCTCCGCCTGCCCCCCACCGCCGACGATCGCCATCACGCGCTCGCCCTCGGCGAAGCGCGTCGCGTCGCGGCCGAGCGCCGCCACCTCGCCGGCCAGCTCCAAGCCAGGGATGTCAGCCGGCGAGCCGGCGGGCGCCGGATACAGGCCGCGCCGCTGCATCATGTCGGCGCCGTTCAACCCCGCCGCGCGCACCCGCACGAGCACCTCGCCGGCCCCTGGCTCGGGGGCGGGGCGTTCTTCTAGGAGAACCTCTCCGTCGCGGATGATGGCTGCGCGCATGGGCGCGAAGCCTATCGTCCGTCGAGAATGGTCGGCGGGAATCCTCCGGTGGACCGATTACGTACGTTCCAGCAACGCCACGCACTCGATGTGGGGCGTCTGCGGGAACATGTCGACCGGGCGCACCTTCGCCAGACGCCAGCCGGCCTCGACTAGCTGGGCGGCGTTGGGGGCGAGCGTGGTGGGGTTGCAGGAGACGTAGACGATGCGCTTGGGGGAGGCCTCGACTATGCGGCGCACCACCTTCTGGGAGAGACCGGCGCGCGGCGGGTCGACCACGACCACGTCGGGCTTGCCCGCGCGTTCGACCAGCTCGGGGAGCGCCAGGCGGGCGTCGCCGGCGAAGAAGCGAGCGTTTGTGATGTCGTTGCGCTTGGCGGCGGCGATGGCGTCGGCGACTGCTTGCTCGACGATCTCGATCCCCCACAGCTCCCCGGCGCGCGAGGCGAGCGTGAGCGCGATGGAGCCGATGCCGCAGTAGAGATCGTATACGCGCTCCCAACCCTCCAGTGCGGCGTAGCCGGCGACGATGCCGTACAGCGCCTGCGCCATCTCCGTGTTGGTTTGGAAGAACGCTTCCGCGGAGATGCGCAGATCGAGCTCGCTCCCGAGGCCGGGGAAGACGAGGCGCTCGGGTAGCTCCGCCTCCCCCCACACCAGCTCGGTCTCGCCACCCATCGTGGTCTCCGCGAGCGAGGAGGAGCGCGTCCACAGCACGCCGCTCACGGTCTCCTCGCCCAGCTCCGCCACGAGCGCCGCCGCCAGGGAGGGCGCGTCCAGCTCGCCGTCTGTGCTCACGAGCCGTACTTGGAGCTTGCCGCTGTGGCGCCCTTCGCGCACCACGAGGTTGCGCAGCAGAGGCGCTCCGGAGTGGACGCTCTCGCGGTGGCGGTCCCACGCGCGCAGCCCCCCCGCGCGCGCCCACGCGAGCGCGGCCTCCCGCGCCCTATTGCCCACCTCCGAAGCGAGCAGGCAATCCTCGATCGGCTCGACCCGCTTCCAGCCGCCGGGGGCGTGAAAGCCGCAGAGGAGCGAATCGTCCTCGCCCTGACCGAACGAGTACTCCAGCTTGTTGCGGTAGCGCCACCGAGCCACCGCCGGAACGATCTCCTCCAGCTCGAAGCCGTCGAGCTTGCCGATGCGCCGCAAGGCGTCCTCGACCTGCTCGCGCTTGATTCGAAGCTGGCGCTCGTAGGGGAGCACCTGCCAGGCGACGCCGGGATGCTTCGCGGTGGGCGGGATGCGCTCGGGACTCTCCTCGATGATGTCCACCAGGCGCGCGTGCGCATAGCTGCGCTTGCGCTTCACCACAACGGCCTTCACGCGATCGCCGGGGAGCGCGCCCGACACGAACACCACGTAGCCACCGTCGCCGAGTCGCCCCACGCCCTCGCCTCCATGAGCGAGCGAGTCGATGCGCAGCTCGACCTCCTCGCCGCGCTCAGGTCGCTTGGGAAGCTCCCTGGGAGCGTCTATCGCCGCTACCTCGACGTCGAGGCCGTTGGCCGCTAGCTTGGCGCCCGCGTGGGACGGCACGCTCATGGGACGGCCGGGCCGACCAAGAGCTCCAGCAGCGCCTTCTGCGCGTGGCGGCGATTCTCGGCCTGATCCCAGATGCGCTGGCGCGGCCCGTAGAGCACCTCGGCGGCGATCTCCTCGCCGGGGTGAGCGGGCAGGCAGTGCAGCGCGATCGCCTCGGGATCGGCGAGGTCGAGGAGGGCGTCGTCGATGCGATAGGGGGTAAGCGCCGCGCGGCGCTCCTCGGCGGCGCCCTCCTCGCCCATGCTCACCCACACGTCGGTGTAGAGCACGTGCGCGCCCGCCGCCGCCTCGCGCGGGTCGCGGTGGAGCGCGAGCGAGCCCTCGGCGCCCGGCGGGAGCGAGAGGTCGCGCTCGAGCTCGTAGCCTGGCGGGGAGGCGACCGCCACCTCCATACCCGCGAGCGCGCCGAGGATCGCGAGCGAGCGGGCGACGTTCGTGCCGTCGCCGACGTAGGCGAGGCGCAGCCCGGCGAGCGCGCCGAACGCCTCGCGCGCGGTCATCAGGTCGGCGAGCGCCTGGCAGGGGTGGTGCAGGGTCGTGAGCATGTTGAAAACTGGTATGCCCGCATACTCGGCGAGCTCTTCGAGCAGGGCGTCGGGACCGGTGCGAACTCCAACCGCCGCCACCTGGCGGGAGAGCACGAGCGCGGTGTCGCGCGGCGACTCTCCCCGCGAGAGCTGCATCTCGCCGGAGCGCAATACCACCGGGTGGCCGCCCAGCTCATACACGCCCATCTCGAAGGAGAGGCGCGTGCGCGTGGAGGGCTTCTCGAAGATGAGCGCCACTCCGCGTCCCGCGAGCGCGCGCGATGAGAGCGGCGCGGCCTTCAGCTCGATCGCGCGGTCGAGCAGCGCGCCGAGCTCCGCCGCGCTAAGCTCGGCGCCTGTGAGGAAGTGGGGAGGCACAGCCGGTCAGTCTACGGGGCTCGTTGCGCTCGCCTGCGCCGCGGCGCTGTTCGCCGCCGGCTGCGGGTCGAGCAAATCGGGCGCCACCACGAGTGGCGCCACCACTGGCGCGGGCGCCACGACGACCGGCTCCGCCGGCGCGAGCGGAAAGCCCAAGGAAGGGATCGTGCCCAACGGGAAGATCAACTACGCGAGCCCGCCCGCGGGCGCGCCGGTGCAGAGCGGGCTCGTGAAGATCAAATACCACGAGATCTCGATCGAACCCGACACGTTGAGGGTGAAGGTGGGGAGCACGATCGAATGGTCGAACGAAGATTCGGTCGAACACAACGTCACATCCGCCTCCGGCCCGAGCAAATTCGCGTCCAAGAACTTCGGCGAAGGCGGGACGTTCAGGGTTACCGTCACCAAACCGGGTGTGATCCACTACCGCTGCACCAACCACCCCACGACGATGAACGGGACGATCGAAGTCGTGTCGTGAGCTATCCGGCGCGCATTGCCTAGACGAGTTGACTAACCACCGGACTAACTCGTGTAGTAGCCGCGCGGGAACAACGATCACCGTGAGGACCGGAAGTCAGCCAGGCCCTCGACAGGGCTCGAAGGCGTCGCGTACGTGCGCCGGGGTATCCGCCCGGCGCCGTAGGCGAGGCGTCCAGCCTCGACGGCGGCGCGCATAGCCGCGGCCATCGCCACGGGGTCTTGCGCGCGTGAGACGGCGCTCGCCACCATCACCGCGTCGCAGCCGAGCTCCATCGCGAGCGTGGCGTCCGACGCGGTTCCGACACCCGCGTCGAGCACAACCGGAACCCGCACCGATTCGCGGATGAGTGAGATGTTGTGGGGGTTGCGGATGCCCATGCCGCTGCCGATGGGCGCGCCGAGCGGCATCACCGCCGCGCAACCCACGTCGACGAGCCGCCGGGCGAGCACGGGGTCGTCGGTGGTGTAGGGCAGCACCACGAAGCCGTCGTCGACGAGCCGCTCGGCGGCCTTCAACAGCTCGGGGGCGTCGGGGAGCAGCGTGTCCTCGTCGCCGATCACCTCGAGCTTCACCCAGTCCGTCTCGAAGGCCTCTCGTGCGAGCTTGGAGGTGACGACGGCATCGCGCGCCGTGAAGCAGCCGGCCGTGTT
>DATBTP010000084.1:0-3147 GCA_036559185.1 Solirubrobacteraceae bacterium
TGAGCGCGCGCTATCGCATATCCGCGAGTCACCCGAGCTGGCGACGCTGCTTGCCGAGCAGAAGCGAGCTGTGCAGCTGACGGCGGCCGTCGATGTCAGGGCTCCGACGGCGTTGCGCGACGAGGTGGAGGCGATGCTCGCCCCGCCTCGCGACCGGCCGGCGCGCGGGCGCCAGGCGCTCAACAGGCCGCGCTTGGGTCTTGCCATGGGAGCGCTCGCAACGGCGGCGGCGGTCGTGGCGGTGACGATCGGCCTTTCGGGAGGCGCTTCGTCCAAGCTGAACGTGCAGCAGGCGGCGGCGCTCGCGCTGAGACCCGCCACGCTTCCGGCGCCCGCGGAGAGCAGGGCGCACCGGACTCAACTTGCCGCCTCTATGGAAGGTGTGCCGTTCCCCTACTGGGAGGAGCGTTTCGGCTTGCGTAGCACCGGGGCTCGCGGTGACCGCCTTGCCGGACGGTCTGTGACGACGGTGTTCTACGCCAACCGCCAAGGTCAACGGATCGGCTACGCGATCGTGTCCGGGCGCGCGCCCATCACAAGCGGCGGGACGACGGTGAGGCGCTGGGGCGTGTCCTACCGCGTGCTTGCGCACAACGGCGCCACGGTCGTGACCTGGCGGCGCGAAGGCCACCTGTGCGTAGTGGCTGGGCGAGGCGTGAGCGCCCGCACTTTGCTCAGCCTTGCGAGCTGGGGCAGCGCGAAGCGGCAAACCACCTGATCCCCCCGATCCCCCCGGTCCGGCGGCTCTGGGGGCGGCTAGTCGCGCGACGCGCGGGACGCGGCGCGGGTCGGCCGATCGGGAAGGCGGGCCACCCATTCGGCGTCTCCTGTGGTAAGCGACAATGCGGGTTGGAATCCCGCGAGAGGAGTCCTCAGCATGAGATCGAGAGCACTCGCAGGCACGCTCGCGACGCTCGCCCTCGTGGCGAGCGCCGCGATCCCCGCGTTCGCGTCGGGAGGCGGTCGCGCGGCGAGCGGCCATACGGTGAGCATCGTGCACAGCAAGTACATCCCGGGCACGCTCACGATCAACCGTGGCGACACGGTGACGTGGTTGTGGCGTGACGGGAGGGTCAACCACAATGTGGTGGCGAGCGGCTTTCGCTCGAAAGTGCAGTCGAAAGGGTCGTTCACCGTACGCTTCACGCGCAGCGGCAGCTTCTCCTACAAGTGCACGGTACACCCGAAAATGAGTGGCAGGATCCTCGTCAAATAAGGCGGAGGCGCCGCGTGGGTAGGGGCACCCATGCGACGCCTCCGTCGGGACGGGCCGTGCGGGGAGCCAGCCGCCCCCCGAGGACCCGCCCCTACCCCGGGCCGTTCTTGGCCTCAGGCTTTGTTCGCGTTCTTGGCCTCAGTTCGCGTTCTTGGCCTCACGCTTTCGTCCGAAGGCCGCGCCGCTTCGTCCGCGAGCCACACCGATTCGTCCGCGAGCCACACCGATTCGTCCGCGGGGCCGCGCCGCTCAGGAGTGGTCCACCTTGGAGCCGCTCGGCGAGATCACGTACCAGTCGGAGCCGAACCCTTTGACGCCCTGGCCGTATGCGTCGCCCGAGTCTTTGTCGCGGGCGAAGAAGTAGAGCGGGTGGCCCTTGTAGGTGACCTGGGTCGTACCGTCGGCGCGCGTGATCGTCCCCAGGTCGGCAGCGCTCGCGGCGCCCGCGGCCGCGGGACCGCCACTGGTGGTGACGGGCGGCCACACCGACGCGCACGCGCCCGTGCAATTGGAGGCGGCGCCCTTGTCGCCTTCGAACATATACACGGTGAGCTTCTTGGGGCCGGCCGCCAGGATCGTGCCGAGCTTGGAAGCGTGCTTGACGGTCACCATCACGCCACCCGCGGCGGCCGGTGCCGTGGACGTGGGTGTGGTGGAGGCGGCGGTGCTCGTGCTCTTTGCCCCTTCGGTGGGGTAGGCCGAGGCGGCGGAAGTGGAGCTCGAGGATTTCGAGCTACCGCAGCCCGCGGCGAGCAGGACGGTCGCGCCCAGTACGGCGATCATGCCGGTTGCTGGTGTCTTCATGAGTGCTCCTACGGTCGTTTACGTCGTACGGGACCAACCCGCCGTATACAGCGGGTCAGCAGCTAAGACTCCCGCGCGGGCGATCCCTTCCCGGTTCGCGCCCCGCGCAGGCAACCTGTCGGGGCGCCCTGACCCAGCGAGCGCCCGCCGCCTCGACGAGACCGCTTCAGATCGACAGCGGCGGCCCCGCCCACCGCACGCCCTCATCCACGGGGAGCGCGGCCAGCGCGTCGGAGAGGCGGCGGCCGTCGGGCGTTGAGAGCGCCAAGTCGAGCTCCAAGGCGGGAATCAGCACGAAGCGCCGCGCCAACACCTGCTCGTGCGGGAGCGTCATGCGCTCGCCGGAGAGCTCCACGTCGCCCAGCAGCAGGATGTCGATGTCGATTGCCCTCGGTCCGTGCCGTAGCTCTCCTGCGGCGCGACCGAGCTCGGCCTCCAAGCGCTTCACCGCATCGAGCAGCGCCAGTGGCTCGAGCTCGGTTTCCACCAGCAGGCAAGCGTTGAGAAAGGAAGGCTGGTCAAGCACCTCCCCCACCGGGTCGGTGTCGTAAACCGAGGACGCAGCCGTAACTCGCACCCCGACGGTAGGCAGCCCCTCGACGGCCGCCTGCAACTGGGCGCTGCGGTCGCCGACGTTGGATCCAAGGCCGAGCAGGCCGGTACGAGATGTCATAGTGAGCGAACGCTACCGGGACGCTATGCCCCGCTCGGCTCGGCCAGGCCGCCCTCACGCAAGCCAAACCGCCGGTGCAGCCGGCGCAACGGCCGCGGCGCCCACCAGGTGGCCTCGCCGAGCCGCCCCATGAGCGCCGGCACGAGCAGCGCGCGGACGATCGTGGCGTCGATGGCGACGGCCAATGGCACACCGACACCGAGCTGCTTTACGAAGAAGATGTGTGAGGTGGAGAAGGCGCCGAGCGCCACGCAGAAGAGGAGCGCCGCGGCTGTGACGAGGCGGCCCGTCCGCTCAAGGCCGTAGGCGACGGCCTCGCGCGTGGCGCGACCGCTGTCGTGAGCCTCCTTGATGCGTCCGAACAGGAACACGCCGTAATCGGTGGACATGGCGAAGGCGAGGATGAAGAGCAGCACGAGGTTCGACTCCTCGAGACCCCCGATGGGCGTGAAGC
>DATBTP010000085.1:0-14059 GCA_036559185.1 Solirubrobacteraceae bacterium
GCGGAGATCGTGTGGGACCTGATGCACGGCCTCGATGTCGCGCCCACGGCGGCGATCGCCGAGGCGCTGTATGTCGGGCTCGTGACCGATACGGGCCGTTTCATGTACGAGAACACCGGCCCGCGCGCCCACCGCATGGCAGCCGAGCTGATCGCCGCGGGCGCTAACGTGGCGGCGGTCAACACGAGGCTCTACGAGGATATGCCGCAGGCCAAGCTCGCGTTGCTCGGGATCGCGCTCCAGCGCGTGCAGCGCTTCGACTCCGGTGAGCTCACGCTCGTGGCGTTGGACGCCGAGGACTTCGCGCGCGCGGGCGCCGAGGAAAGCTTCTCCGAGGGGATCGTTGACCACCTGCGCTCGATCGCCGCCACCAAGGTCGCGGTGCTGATTCGTGAGCTCTTGGGAGCGGAGAACGCGGGCAAGCGCAAGGTGTCGTTGCGCGCTACCGGCGACGATGTCGACGTATCAGCCATCGCGCGCACGCAGGGCGGAGGAGGCCACCGTCGCGCCGCCGGATTCTCGAGCACGCTCGATGCGCCGGAGCTGGTCGAGTTTCTGCGCCACGAGTTGGCCGCGCAGCTGTACCCGGCCCCCGACGGGCCGGCGGTCCCCACGCTCGCCTGAACGAGCGGCGCGGGAGCTCATGCCGACGCCCGCGGGCGTCAAGATCCAACGAGTGGCGGCCAAACCCGAGATGGACGGCATCCTGTTGATAGACAAGCCGGTGGGCATCACCTCGCACGACGTGGTCGCGCGCGTGCGCCGCTCGCTCGGAGGAGCAAAGACGGGCCACGCGGGCACGCTCGACCCGTTTGCGAGCGGGCTCCTGGTCGTACTCGTTGGCAAAGCCACCAAGCTGCAACGACGGATCATGGAGCTGCCCAAGCGGTATGAGACGGTTGCTCGCTTGGGCGCGCTCTCGAGCACCGGCGACCCAGAGGGAGAGATAACCGAAACTGGCAGGCTGCCGCCGGACGCGCCCTTGCTGCCGACCGGAGAGATACGCCAGCGGCCTCCGGCTTATTCGGCGATCAAGATAAAAGGCGAGCGCGCCTATCGCAAGGCGCGTCGCGGCGAGAGCTTTCAGGTGCCAGAGCGGATCGTGACGGTGAGCCGCTTCGAGCAGGACTGGCGCGAAGGCGAGCGCGCCGGCTATCGGATCGAATGCTCGTCGGGCACATACGTCCGCTCCCTGATCGCGGACCTCGGCGACGCCTACTGCGAGGAGCTGCGGCGCACCGCGATCGGCCCGTTCGACGTCGCCGACGCCGTCGCGCCGCCGCCACGCGGCGAGAGCTGGCCAAACCCCCCCTTGTTGAGCATCGAGCGGGCGTTGACCACCGCCGAGGGCTTCCGGGCCGAGTCTCCCCGCCGGCGTGGATGACGTAGGCTCACGCTTGTGAAGATCACTCGGCTGCCCGATGTGCAGAGCAGGGAGCGACGTGTGGCGGTGGGTTCGTTCGACGGGGTGCACCTCGGCCATCGCGAGGTGATTCGCGGCTCGGACAGCGTGCTCACGTTCGACCCGCATCCCTCGGCGGTGGTCGCGCCCCAGCACACCCCCAAGCTGCTCACACCCTTGACCGTGAAGGCGGAGCTCGTGCGGTCCCTAGGCGCGCGGGAGCTGATCGTGATCCCGTTCGACGCCGACTTCGCCATGCGCGGCGCGCGGGAGTTCATCGACGAGGTGCTCGTGGACATGCTCGACGCCACACACGTGTCTGTGGGAGAGAATTTCCGCTTCGGCAACCGCGCAAAGGGCGACCCGCGGATGCTCGCCGAGGACGAGCGTTTCTCTACGCGCGTGGTGGCGCTGCTCGAGGTGGATGGCGAGATCGTGTCGTCGAGCCACATCAGGGGCTTGGTGCTGGCGGGGGAGGTCGATTCGGCGAAGCGATTCCTGGGCGCGCCGTTTCAGATGCGCGGGGAGGTCGTCGCCGGAGACCGGCGCGGTCGCGAGCTCGGCTTCCCTACGGCCAACCTCATACCCGACGACGCGCTCGTGTGCCCCGGCCACGGCGTGTATGCCTGCCTTGCCAATGGCATGCCCGCGGCCGTGAACGTGGGCGTGCGCCCAACCTTCGACACCGGTCGCGGCGAGCTGGTGGAGGCGTACATCCTCGACTTCGAGGGAGACCTCTACGGCAAGCAACTGCGCCTTGACTTCCTCGCTCGGTTGCGCGGCGAGCGGCGCTTCTCCTCGGCGCAGGACCTCGTCGAGCAGATGCGCCGCGACGTGGAGCGTACGCGCGAGATGGTGGGCGCCCACGTCTCCTGAGGGCGGGCGCCCACCTCTCCTGAGCGCGGGCGCGTGGCCTGTCGCGCGGGGAGACGAGCCCGTGACTGCTACTCTGTGCGGCCGCTATGACGATCACCACAGAGCGCAAGCGAGAGATCGCCGCGAAGTTCGGCTCGGGCGAGCGGGACACCGGCAACACCAAGGTACAGGTGGCGTTGCTCACAGAGCGCATCAACGACCTGACAGAGCACCTGCGCGAGCAGAAGAAGGACCATCACTCGCGCCGCGGCCTGCTCATGCTCGTAGGTCGCCGCCGGCGCTTCCTCGACTATCTGCGGCGCGAGGACCTCGAGGGTTACCGCGCGCTCATCAAGGAGCTGGGTCTCCGTAAGTAGTCGGAGGCTCTCGCACGATGAGCGCCACCGAGACAGGCTCGACGGTCGTGACCCCGGGGACGAAGGTCCCCGACTTCAAGCTCGTGACCGAAGGCGGCGAGGACTTCACGCGGGCCGAGCTTGCGGGCAAGACGACCGTGCTCGTCTTCTACCCGTTTGCCTTCAGCCCGGTGTGCACCGACCAATTGCAGGTGTATGAGAAGTCGCTGCCTGAGATCGCAGAGCGGGGCGCCGCGGTCTACGGCGTCTCCTGCGACTCCTCCTGGGCGCAGAAAGCCTTTCGCGAGAAGCTCGGAGTTAGTATTTCCCAGCTCTCGGACTTCGAGCCCAAGGGAGCGGCGTGCGCGGCTTTCGGCGTGCTGCATCCCGGCGGATTTCCCCAGCGCGCGCTTGTGATCGTTGGGCCGGATGGCGTCGTTCGCTGGAGCTATCAAGCCCCCTCGCCCGCGGATCTTCCGCCGGCGCACATGATCCTCGGGGGCCTCAAAAACGTGTAGTTGTTCCGGGTCGTACATGTACGACCCGGCCGGCCGGTACATGTACCGGCCGGGACCGGGTCGCATGCGACCCGGTCTTCCCAGATAAGAGCGGGGGAAGAGTTCGCCGTCCGCTAAGCTCCACAGCGTTCGGATACAAGGATAAAGAAAACGGCTCCGCCGACCGACGGGCGGAGAAGGAAGGTAGTCAATATGAGTAGCAACGCCGTTACGCGGGTTTCCGTGGAGATCGCAGGTAGCGAGATCTCGTTCGAGACCGGCAGGATGGCCAAGCAGGCCTCCGGCGCGGTGGTCGTTCGTCAGGGCGACACGATGGTCCTCTCGACAGCCACCGCGGGTGGCCAGCGCGACGTGGATTTTCTCCCGCTCACCGTGGATGTGGAGGAGCGGATGTACGCGGCCGGGAAAATCCCCGGCTCGTTCTTCAAGCGCGAGGGGCGCTCGGGAGAGAAGGCGACGCTCACGGCGCGCATGATCGACCGTCCGCTGCGCCCACTCTTCACAAAGGGCTGGAACTACGAGACGCACCTCGTGGCGATCCCGATCTCGGTGGACCACGTGCACCCCTACGACATCCTCGCGATGAACGGCGCCTCCGCGGCGCTGATGATCTCGAGCGTCCCCTTCGCCGGCCCCGTGGGCGCGGTGAGGATCGGCAAGATCGACGGCAACTTCGTCGTGAACCCCTCCGAGGAGGATCTCCTCGCCACCGATGGCGGCGCCGGCTCCGACCTCGACCTGGTCGTCGCGGGCTCGGAGGAGGCGATCCTGATGGTGGAGGCCGGCGCGAACGAGATCTCAGAGGCGGAGATCCTCGACGCGCTCGACATCGCCCACTCGGCGATTAAGAAGATCTGCGCGCTGCAGCGCGAGCTGGCCGAGAAGGTGGGCAAGGAGAAGACGCCGATCACGGCGCCCTCCGTCGATCCCGAGCTGCTCGCCCAAGTGAAGGCTTCGCACGGCGCCGCCCTCGACGAGGCCACCCAGGTGGAGGACAAGCTCGAGCGCCAGGACGCCTGCAAGGCCGTCGAGGAGGCGATCCTCGCGCAGTACGGCCCCGCCGCGCCCGAGGGCGCAAGCGAGGAGGCAGCCAAGGACGCCAAAGAGAAAAAGGCGGAAGCGCAACTCGCCTTCGACAAGCTCGAGAAGGCGATCATTCGCGAGCGCATCGCGATCCACAAGAAGCGCCCCGACGGTCGCGCGGAGGATGAGATCCGCGACATCACGATCGAAGTGGGCGTCACCCCGCGCACGCACGGCTCGGCGCTGTTCACGCGTGGTCAGACACAGGCGCTCAGCGCCGCGGCGCTCGGGACCCTCAAGGAGGAGATGCGCCTCGACACGCTGGGGCTGCAAACCAAGAAGTACTACTTCCACCACTACAACTTCCCGCCGTTCTCGGTCGGGGAGGCGGGTCGGCTCGGCCCCAAGCGTCGCGACATCGGTCACGGCGCCTTGGCTGAGCGCGCGCTCGTGCCGGTGATCCCCTCGATCGAGGAGTTCCCCTACACGGTCCGTGTGGTGTCGGACATCTTCGAGTCAAACGGGTCCTCTTCGATGGCTTCGGTGTGTGGCTCTTCGCTGTCATTGATGGACGCGGGCGTGCCGATCAAGCGCCCGGTGGCGGGTATCGCGATGGGCCTCATCAAGGAGGGCGAGGATTACATCGTGCTGACCGACATCGCGGGCGTGGAGGACCACCTCGGAGACATGGACTTCAAGGTGGCGGGCACCGAGCGCGGGATCACGGCGCTTCAGATGGACATCAAGATCTCGGGGGTCACGTTCGAGATCCTGCGCGACGCCCTCACGCAAGCCCACAAGGCGAGGACGTTCATCCTCGCCAAGATGTCCGATGTCATCGAGGGTCCGCGCGAGCAGCTCTCCGAGCACGCACCGCGCATCCAGACGATCCAGATCGACCCGTCGCAGATCGGCATGCTGATCGGCAAGGGCGGAGAAACGATTCGCGGCCTCTCCGAGGAGTTCGAATCGCAGATCGACGTCAACGACGAGGGCCAGGTGCTCGTGTACTCGGCCAACGGCACGCTCGGCGACGCGCTCGTGGAGCGCATCCGCACGATGATGAAGGAGGTCGAGGTCGGCGACGAGTTCGCGGGCAAGGTCGTCAAGACCACCACCTTCGGCGCCTTCATCGAGCTCACGAAGGGCACAGACGGCCTGCTCCACATCTCAAACGTCTCACCCGGCCAGCGCGTGGACACCGTCGAGGACGTGCTCAACAAGGGCGACGAGATAGCGGTGCGCGTGGTCGAGGTAGACCGCGAGCGCGGACGCATCGGCCTGCGCCTTGCCGACGACCCCGAGGTCGCCGGCAAGAGCGTCGAGGAGCTCGCCACCGTCGGGGGGGGCGGCGGTGGTGGCGGCGGCCGTCCGCCGCGCAGCGGCGACAGGAATGGCCGCGAGGGTCGGACGGGTGGGGCCCGATCTGGTGGCGACCGTGGCTCCGGCCGTCCCCGCCACGGCGGTCGTGATCGCGACCGCGACTGACACCGGCGGGCCGGTCCGAGCACGCTCCCGCCGGCCCGGCTCACCCTCACGTGACCGAGCATCGAATAACCACGCTTGAAAACGGCGTGCGGGTCGTCACCGAGCGCATGGAGAACGTGCGTTCGGTGGCGGTCGGCTTCTGGATCGCCACCGGCTCGGCGATGGAGCCAGAGGACCAGGCTGGGCTCTCCCACCTGCTGGAGCACATGCTCTTCCGTGGCACGAAGTCACACCGCTCCGAGGAGATCGACCAGATCTTCGACGCGATGGGGGCGGAGATAAACGCGGGCACCGACCGTGAAACCACCTCGCTCTACACGCGGGTGCTCGACCGCCACCTGCCCCGCGCGCTGAGCGTGATGGGGGAGATGGTGTGGAGCCCGCGCTTCGAAGACCTCGACGCGGAGCGCGAGGTGGTGCTCGAGGAGATCGCGATGTACGAAGACGACCCCCAGGACAGGGTGTTCGACGTGCTCGGCGAAGCCGTCTTCGGCACGCACCCGCTCGGGCGCGCGGTGATCGGGCGCGCCGAGGTGGTCAGGGGCGTCGGGCTCGACGAGCTGCGCGCCTTCCACGCCGGACGCTACCTGCCCGGGAGCGTCGTGGTGGCGGCCGCCGGCTCGGTCGCGCATGACGAGCTGGTGGGAATGGTGGAGGCGTCGCTCACCGCACACGACGGCAAGCCGCACACCGTCGACGGCGTGGAGCCCTCGTTCGAGCGGCGTGTGCGCTTCCTGCGCAAGGACACAGAGCAGTACCACGTGTGCCTTGGCGGCAAGGGCATCTCCCGCCACGACGAGCGCCGCTTTGCCCTGCGTGTGCTCGAAGGGGTGCTCGGCGGCACGTCTTCCTCACGACTGTTTCAGGAGGTGCGCGAGAAGCGAGGTCTCGCCTACTCGGTGTTCTCCTTCTCGAACCTCCACGCTCACGCGGGCGAGGTGGGGTTGTACGTGGGAACTCGCCCCGACAACCTGCACGAGGCGATCGCCACGATCGCCTCTGAGCTCGACCGCTTCGTCGAGGACCCGGCGAGCGACGCGGAGTTGACGCGCTCCAGGGAGAACGTGAAGGGCCGGATCGGGCTTTCGCTCGAGTCCACGGCGGCGCGTATGAACCGGCTCGGCTCCTCCGTGCTCGCCGAGCTGCCGATCCTCTCGGTGGATGAGATCATCGAGCGGATCGACTCGGTGACAGTGGAGGACCTGCACGAGCTGGCGGGAGAGCTGTTCGCCCGCGAGCGACTCTCGGTGGCCGGGGTGGGCGCGCTGGAAAGCGTCTTCGCCGACTCGCTCGCGCCGCTCGAGGGAGCGCTCGCGTGATCCGCGTGGGCGTCGCGGGAGCCGCCGGGCGCATGGGCGAGGCGGTGTGCGCGGCGGTGCGGAGCGCCTCCGACATGGAGCTCGTGGGGCGGGCAGACCCACAGCTGGATGTGACGCTCGCGCGGATGCTCGAGCGGGATAGGCCCGAGGTGGTGGTGGACTTCACACGGCCCGACACCGTGGTCGAGAACGCGCTCGCATGCCTTCGTATAGGCGCGCACGTCGTGATCGGGACAACGGGCTTCGACCTCGACGCGCTAGCTGAGCGGGCGCGCGCCACCGCCGCTCAAACACCCCAGGGCGGACCGGCGAACGTGTTCGTCGCGCCCAACTTCGCGATCGGCGCGGTCTTGATGATGCGCTTCGCCGCGGAGGCCGCCAAGCACATGCGCAAGGCCGAGATCATCGAGTTCCACCACGACCGCAAGCTCGACGCCCCCAGCGGCACGGCCGCCCGCACCGCCCGGTTGATGGCGGATGCGACCGGGGGAGAGCCGGCGGGCGGGATTCCAATCCACTCCGTGCGGCTACCGGGGATCGTCGCCAACCAGGAAGTGATCCTCGGCGACGTCGGCCAGACGCTGAGCATCCGCCACGACACAACCGGGCGCGACTCGTTCATGCCGGGCGTGCTGCTGGCGGTGCGCGGCGTTCGCACGCTCGCGCGCACGCCCATGGTGGGACTCGAGCATCTGCTGCTCGAGGACGACTGACGCGACAGGATGCTGGCGAGAAGCGTGGAATACTCCAAGCGATGAGCACCAAGGGCACCCCCCACGGCGGGGGGCAGGCGAGTTCCCTCGGCACGATCCTCACGGCGATAGTCACGCCCTTCGACGGCCAGGGCCGTGTGCATGAGGAGTCGTTCGTGGCGCTGATGGCGCATCTGGCCGAACACGGCTCCGACGGCTTTATCGTGTGCGGCACCACCGGCGAGGCGGCGACGCTCACAGACGAGGAACACCTCGCCCTGATCGGCCTGGCGGTGCGCGAGCGCCCCACATTGCCGGGCGGGCGCCCCGCGACGATCATCGGCGGCACGGGCTCAAACGACACGAGCCACGCGGTGCACTTGACCGAGGTGGCAACCGAACTCGGTGTGGACGCCACGCTGAGCGTGAACCCCTACTACAACAAACCGAGCCCGCGCGGGATCGTGCGCCACTACGAGGAGGTGGCCAAGGCCACCGACAAGCCGATCCTCCTCTACAACATCCCGGGGCGCACCGCCTCCAACATCGGCCCCGAGCTGCTCGCGCGGTTGGCGCAGATCGAGCACATCGACGGTGTCAAGCAGTCCAACGACGCCGAGTCGCGGCTGATCGACGGTCTCGTGCTGTACACGGGCAACGATCCCAGTTTCGCGCGCACCCTCGACATGGGTGGCGCGGGCGGGATATCGGTCGCGAGTCACATCGTGGGCGATGAGATGCGCCGCATGGTCGACGAGCCCGAGCACCGCGCCGAGATCGACGCGGGGCTTCAAGACGTGTACGAGACGCTCTTCATGACCGCCAGCCCGACGTGCACGAAGGCCGCGCTGAACATGCTTGGCCACGAAGTCGGCGGTTTGCGACTGCCGCTGATCGAGGCCGACGAGCACGAGCTCTCGGCGGTGCGCGCGATGCTCGTCCGCCACGGCCTGCTCGACGGGGATGCACCCGCGTCGCAACCAAGCACGCGCGCGGCCGCGTCGAGCGTTCGGGCGACGCGCACGTGAGCAAGCTGCGTGTCCTGCCCCTCGGCGGGCTGGGGGAGATAGGCAAGAACATGACCGTCGTCGAGCACGACGGGCGGATCGTGGTGGTGGACGTGGGACTGCGCTTCCCCACACCCGAGATGGTGGGGATCGACCTGGTGCTGCCCGACTTCTCCTACCTACGCGAGCGCGCGCGCGACATCGAGGCGATAGTGGTCACGCACGGCCACGAGGACCATCTGGGCGCGCTGCCTTGGGTGATCCGCGAGCTGGGCCAGAACGAGGCGCCGCCGGTCTACGGCGGGCCGCTCACGATGGCGATGGCGCGCTCCAAGCTCGAAGAGCACAAGCTGAGCGACGTGGAGCTCAACGATGTCGCGATCGGCGAGATGCTCGATCTCGGGCCGTTCTCGCTCGAGATGATCCACATGACCCACTCGATCCCCGATTCGAGCGCCGTAGCGCTCGGGACGGAACTCGGGACGGTGTTGATAACCGGCGACTACAAGTTCGACCAGACGCCCGTCGACGGCCCGCCGGCCGACGTGTCGCGTCTGGCGGAACTCGGCCGCGAGGGCGTGCTGCTGCTGTGCGGCGACTCCACCAACGTCGACCGCCAGGGCTTCTCGCCGTCGGAGTCCCTCGTCGGACCGCATCTGGAGGAGGCGTTCGCTCGCTGCGAGGGACGTATCGTGGTGACCAGCTTCGCGTCGAACATCCACCGGGTGCAGCAGGTCATCGACGCGGCGGCGGCGCTCGGGCGCAAGGTGTCGCTCGTGGGCCGCTCGATGCGCAAGAACGTGGGGATCGGGCGTACGCTCGGCCACGTCGACGTGCCCGAGGGCATCCTCGTGGGCACGCGCGAGATCGAAGACTTCCCCGACGAGCGCATCGTGATCATCTCCACCGGCTCCCAGGGGGAGCCGCTCTCGGCGTTGCGGCGGATGGCCTACCGCGACCACCCGCAGGTGAAGCTGCGCCATGGCGACACGGTGGTGTTCTCAGCGACGCCCGTGCCCGGCAACGAGCGCGCGGTGAACGAGACGATCGACCGCCTCTACCACATCGGCTGCGACGTGGTGACCGCCCAGGACGCGCCCGTGCACGCCTCCGGCCACGGGTACGCCGAGGAGGTGAAGCTGATGCTCAACCTCGTCAAACCACGCCACGTGATGCCCTTCCACGGCGACTTCAAGCGCCTGCGCCTGCACGCGCAGCTCGCCGAAGCGGTCGGTATCGAGCCCGACGACATCTTCCAGGGGGAGAACGGTCTGCCGCTCGACATCGACGCGCGCGGAGCGCGCTTCAAAGAGCACGAGCAGTCGGGCATGGTGTTCGTCGATGGCGTTGAGATCGGCGACATGGCGGACGTCGCGCTGCGCGACCGTCGCATGCTCTCGGCCGACGGCATCTTCATCGTGGTGGTGACGATCGCCGAGCAGGACGGCCGCTCGGTCGCCGATCCCGAGGTGATCTTCAGGGGCGTTCCCTTCCTCGACGAGGCGGGCCAGCTCGTGGAGGAGATCCGCTCGACTGTCGACGCGACGCTCGCCCGCGCGGCCGGCGAGGAGATCCGCGAGGTGGACCTGCTCCAGCAGG
This sequence comes from Solirubrobacteraceae bacterium, assembly GCA_036559185.1. Lineage (GTDB taxonomy): Bacteria > Actinomycetota > Thermoleophilia > Solirubrobacterales > Solirubrobacteraceae > Palsa-744. The sequence goes on from DATBTP010000085.1 coordinate 10,260, forward strand.
TGTTGCACGACGATCTTGCGAAACTTGTCTACGACCGGCTCAAGCGCCGGCCGATGGTGCTGCCGGTTGTGGTGGAGGTCTAGTCAGACCTCGATGGGCGCCTTCGCGGAGGAGTGCTGTTTGGATACGTCGGCCACGCCCGGGAGCGTGACGATGAAACGGGCGCCGGGGCTCTCAGCACCGGGATGGGTTTGCGATAGCTCGACCGTGCCACCGTGCGACTCGGCGACGGCGCGCACGATGGCGAGCCCGAGCCCGAACGAGCCGCCGCGATCGCCGTCGCCGCGGACAAAGCGTTCGAAGAGCGTGGAGGCGAGCGCCTCGGGAACACCGGGGCCGTCGTCCTCGACGACGATACGCGCCCGGCCGGAGGGCGTGGCGGCGGTGCTAACACGGATCTCGGTGCCAGGAGGCGTGTGGCGGACGGCGTTCTCGATCAGGTTGATGACGAGGCGGTGGAGCTCGTCGCGGGAGGCGTCGACGACGACCGGGTGGACGTCGAGCGAGAGCTCATGGTGGGTGCTGACAGGACCTAGCTCGGCGGCGGCTTCGACGGCGACGGCGCCGAGATCGCATGGCTCGCGCGGGACGACGCGGCCGACGTCGGTGCGGGCGAGCAGCAACAGGTCGGCGACGAGCCGGCGCATTCGTTGGGATGAGCGCAGGGCCGAGCGGGCGGCGTCGGCCTCTTCGCCGTGCAGCGATTCCGCGAGCAGCTCGAGGTTGGCGAGCACGCTCGTGAGGGGTGTGCGCAGCTCGTGCGAGGCGTCAGCTACGAAGCGGCGCTGGCGGACGAGCATCGCCTCCGTTTCGGCGTGGGCGGCGTCGAGCTCGCGCAACATGCCGCCGAGCGTGCGGGCGAGCTCTGAGACCTCGTCGGCGGCGGCGGGTTGCGGGACGCTGCGGGAGGGGTCGCGCGTACGCGCGATCTCCTCGGCGGTGCTCGTGAGCTGGGCGATGGGGGCCATCGCGCGCCGCGCGATCGCCACGCCCGCCAGCAAAGCCAGCCCGGTACCGGCGAGCACCCCTAGCAGCAGCAACAACTCGACGCGCGCGATGGTGGCGTCGAGATCGGAGAGGCGCTTGCCGTATTGCACGATCACGGTGCCGCCGACCGTTTGGCCGCTCAGCGCCACAGGCCTCGTGTAGACGCGGTAGCCGTCCACGTCGGCTTCTGTCCTGAAGCCCAGTTCGGGCGCTTTCCTGGTGCTGGCAAGGACGTTGCCGGATTCGCTGAGGATGCGCACGACGGCGTCCTCTGAGCTTGCGAATTTGTCGAGGTTCGAGGGGTTGACAACTTCCAACTTGAACCCTTGGATGTAGTTGCCGAGCACTTTGAACTGCAACAGTCCGGCGAGGTTGTCGGTCGAGACGGCGACTTCGCGGTCGAAATTGGTGCGGATGCGGTGAACCGTGAGCGAGCCGACCACGAGCGCGAACGCGCAGAGGATCGTGAAGGTGAGCAGCGCAGAGACCCCGGCCAGGCGCGTGCGGATCGGCAGGCGATCGAACCTCGCCGAGATTCGCGGACCCAGCCGTCTCAGCCACGAGCCGAGGGCGCGCTGGAGCACGATGGGCTCTTCAGGCCCGGAGGACGTAGCCTGCTCCCCGGATCGTGTGCAACAGGCGGGGCTCCCCTTCGGCCTCTAGCTTGCGACGGAGGTTTGAGACGAAGACCTCGATCGTGTTGGTGGTGGAGAAGGGGTCATAGCCCCATACCTCGTCGAGGAGCCGCTGGCGGGAGATGACGATGCGCTCGTTGCGCATCAGGTACTCGAGCAGCTCGAACTCGCGCTGGGTGAGCTCGATAGGGCGCTCGCCGCGGGAGATCTCGTGCGTGTCGACGTTGAGCGACAGGTCGCCGACGCGCAGCGGCGCCGACCCGCGCGGCGGGCGGCGACGCAGGAGCGCGCGCATGCGCGCGAGCAGCTCCTGGCGCTCGAAGGGCTTCACGAGGTAGTCGTCGGCGCCCGCGTCGAGGCCCTCCACACGGGACTCCAAGGCGTCGCGGGCGGTGAGGATGAGGATCGGCACGTCGTCGTCGTGGCGCAGGCGCTTGGCGACCTCGATGCCGTCGATCTCGGGCAGTCCGAGGTCGAGGATGACGAGGTCGGGCGCGAACGAGCGGCCGTGCTCGAGCGCGGCCTTGCCGTCGGCGGCGGCGCGCACTTCATAGCCCTCCATGCGCAAGGATCGCTGGAGCGCCTGCGCGATGTCCTCGTCGTCCTCGACCACGAGTACACGGGGAGCACGGTTGAAATCGCTCATCTCAGTGAATGTATGTAGCGGAAAGCACTAAAGCCATGGTAAGGCCCGCCCCCGCCGTCGCGCGTGCGTGACCCAGAGGAGACGAGCGATGGCAGGGATACCAGGCAGGTTCTAGGGCCCCGGCGTCGAAGCCCGCGCTTGATGGCCGCTACCCGCAAAAACGCGAAGCGTCAGCCTGCCCGCAGGCGTGCCCCCCAGCGCAGGGGACGCATGAGCGCGCGAGGACGCTCACGGCGCGGTCGGGGGCGCGGTTACACGGGAATCTTCGGGGGGCTCTCGCTGAGGTTGCCGGTGCTCGACCAGAGCCAGCGCGACGTGCTGGGCCTCGGGCTTGCCGCGCTGGGCGTGTTCATGGGCTTCGTTCTCTACGGCCACTGGGACGGCGGCCGCGTGGGCCACGGATTGGGGGTGGGGCTCGGCTGGTGCGTGGGCGAAGCGCGGACGTTGGCGCCGGTCGCTCTGGTGGCGGGCGGCGCCACGTTGCTGCTCGCGCAGGTCATGCCGGCGAGACGCTCGCTGCGGACCGGTGGCTTGTGCGTGTTCGCCGCGGTGACCTTGGCGCTCGCGGCTGGGACGCTGGGCGTGAGCGGCGGGACGCCCGCGAGCGCGTCCGCGCGGCAGTGGCATTCGGCCTTCTTGCAGGCGCACGGCGGGATCGTGGGGCAAGGGCTCTACTGGACCGCGCACCGGCTCGTGCAGACGGTCGGCGTGGACATCCTGGTGGTGTTCTTGACGCTTGTGGGGGTGGTGCTGCTGACGGGCGCTTCGCTCGCGGCGGTGTTGCGCGCGACCGGGAGCGGCTTGGTGGACACGACAAGGGTCTTGCGTGCCCGTGCGCAGGCGCTCGAGCGCGCTTCGCGGGGCCTGCTCGACGAGCGCGCCTCGCAAGCCGACCAAGGCGAGCGTGAGAGGGTGAGGCGGTCGATCTTCCCGCCCGAGCCGGCGCCGGAGGAGTTGATCGTGCGAGCGACCCACGTGGAGGCGCCGTCGGTGGACGGCGGCACGCGTGGCGACTCCGACGAGGATCCGTGGGCCGCCGAGGTGGAGGGCGAAGCGGGGGCACACGAGGAGAACACGGAGGACGAGCCGCTGGACGCGGTTGTGGCGGCCGGCGAGGTGATCGCTTCGCGTGGCGGCGAGGAGGAGGGAGAGGATCAGCTGGACGAGTCGCTGCTCACGCCACAGGGCCGCCTGCGCGATGTGGTGACCGACGACCCGAACTTCGTGTGGGAGCTGCCCTCCGCGGATCGCATCCTCGCGCGCAGCACGGCTGAGCAGGCGCGCCCGGATACGGCCGGCCAGGAGCGCACCGCGACGAGCTTGGTGGAGGCGTTGGGTCATTTCGGCGTGCAGGCGAAGGTCATCGGGACGGTGGCGGGACCGCACATCACCCGTTACGAGCTGAGGTTGGCGCCCGGCACGAAGGTCGGGAAGGTGGCGCAGCTGAAGGACGACCTCGCATACGCGCTGGCGGCGACCGACATCCGTATCCTCGCTCCGATCCCGGGCAAGCAGGCGGTGGGCGTGGAGGT
>DATBTP010000086.1:0-7722 GCA_036559185.1 Solirubrobacteraceae bacterium
CGTGGTCGCCACACCCGTATGGGCGGCGGAGGCCGACGGCCGCTTCTACGTGCGTAGCGAGCGGGCCTCCGGCAAGATCAAGCGACTAGGCAACGACCAGCGCGTCCTCGTTGCGCCATGCACGGTCCGCGGCAAGCCACTTGGCGCCCCGCTGGAGGCGACAGCCTCGGTCGTGGCACCCGAGCGCGAGCAGATCGCCGAGCAAGCGCTCGTGTGCCGCTACGGGCTCGGCCGAGCGATCTTCGAGTGGGCTTTCGACCGCATGCGCATCGACATGTGCTACCTGGAGATCGTGCCCGGCGATTGGGAGCAGTGAAGCGCTCCTCGGCGTGTGGCCTGGCGAGCCGACGCTGAATCGGCCGTGCGCTCGTCGAAAGAGCGCCGGAGCAAGCTGCTTCAGGCGGCGCTAGGGACGGGCACGGGCCTGGCCGTGCGTGACGGACTCGCGCCTACGAAAGACGGCGGGGCGATATCGAGGTAGCGGTTGAACGCCCACGCGCAGAACCGCTCGTTCGCCATGGTCCGCGCCATCACCGTGATCGCGGGGCTCGGCGTCAAACGCCCCACCGCGCGCTGCGTGTTCAACAGCCAGCGAAACTTGCGCTCGTGGGCGTCCGAGAACCCTCCATACCGACTCAATGCTTGCTCGCGCGTCGAGTCGCCTTCGAGCACAGGGATCAGCTCCCGCGCGCACGCCAGCCCGAAGTACAACGCAGTGCGAATGCCCTCCGCGGTCAGCGGCAGACAGTGCCCGGCCGAGTCGCCCGCGAAGAACACACCGTCCTCCACCGCGGGGCGAAGCTGGTGGGGGATCCAGTTGCCCTGATACCCCGCGGGCGCCAAGCCCAGGTCGCGCGCGAGCCTCACCGTCGGCTCCTTCACGTGATGCGACGGCCAGAACGAGCCCACCCCAACGCGCAGCTCGTCGCTTGCCGGAAAGCTCCACGCATAGCCCGCCCTCACGTACTTCGCGTCGATCCACAGCTCGAGGTCCTCTCCAGCGCCGCCCGGATGCACCTCCAGGCCGCGTGAGAGACGTGCGTTCGGCGGTTGGATCGGGGTGGCGTTTGAGAGCACCCGCCGCCAGCCCAGTGCGTCCACGATCAACGGAGATCGAATCTCGCCGCGATCCGTGTGAACGGTGTCCCCGTCTCGTGCGCTCACCGTCGCGGTCTCGAACTCCGTCTCGCTCGGGTCGGCCTGGCTCCACAGCAGAGCGCACAGCTCGCGATAGTCGAACGTAGAGAAGCTCCACGGCAGCCTCCACCGCGCGGCCGTCCAGGGCGTGTGTACCACCAACTCGTCGAAGGTCTGGCGCAGGGAGCCCCGCAAGTAGAGCGCATCCAGCCATATCGTCGGAATCCCGCACGCTGAGGTCTGTCGCTCGCCTATCTCGTAACGGTCGATCACAAGCACCCGTGCCCCCGTCCCCGCCAGCTCGCGCGCCACCGCCAACCCGGCAAAAGAGGCGCCGCACACCAGCACGTCGCAGTCGCGCTCGAGCGGGGTGCGCTCGACTCCGCGCTTGGTGGCTCGCACAGGCATCCACGAGCAATGATAGGCGCGGCTCGCTCACGCTCGCCAAGCGCTCGAACATCGCCACTCGTGGCAGCTCCCGATACCCTGTCAGGAGGGCTCGCATCGCAGGCGATGCCCCTACGCTAGGCTTCCCCCGGTGCAAACACTTATCGAGAATCCCCAAGCCCACGTGGTCGAGGGGTCCAACGGACTACTGCTTGAAATAGACGGGCAGATCGTCCCCAACTACGACGCCACGATGCAGCCCTTCGAGGAGGGCGAGGTCGTCACCGGCAACGTCGTGCGCATCGACAAGGACGAGGTCCTCGTCGACATCGGTTACAAGTCCGAGGGGGTCATCCCCGCGAACGAGCTTTCGATTCGCAAGTCCGTCGATCCGCGCGAGGAGGTATCGCTCGGCGAGGAGGTCGACGCGATGGTCCTCACCAAGGAGGACCAGGACGGACGCCTCATCATGTCCAAGAAGCGCGCCCGCTTCGAGAAGGCATGGCGTCGCATAGAGGCCGCCGCGGAGTCCGGCGAGCCGGTCATGGGGTCGGTCATCGAGGTCGTCAAGGGCGGCCTCATCATCGACCTCGGAGTGCGCGGCTTCCTGCCCGCCTCCCTCGTCGACATCCGCCGCGTTCCCAACCTCGACGAGTACCTTGGCACGCAGATCGAGACGAAGGTAATCGAGCTCAACCGCTCGCGCAACAACGTCGTGCTCTCGCGCCGCGCCGTGCTCGAGGAGGAGCGCAAGGAGGTCCGCCAGCAGATCCTCGACCGTCTCCAACCGGGGCTCGTCGTGGAGGGCCAGATCTCCAACATCGTCGACTTCGGCGCCTTCGTCGACCTCGACGGCATCGACGGCCTCATCCACATCTCAGAGCTCTCCTGGTCACACGTCAACCACCCCTCGGAGATCCTCAACATCGGTGAGACCGTCCAGGTCAAGGTGCTCGACATCGACCGCGACCGCCAGCGCATCTCGCTCGGGCTCAAGCAGACCCAGGAGGATCCGTGGCAGCGGATCGTGAACACGTACAACATCGGCGACGAGCTCGCCGGCAAGGTCACGAAGGTTGTCACCTTCGGCGCCTTCGTCGAGGTGCTCGACGGCGTCGAGGGGCTCGTCCACATCTCAGAGCTAGCCGGCCACCACGTCGAGTCGCCGCGGGAGATCGTCCATCCGGGTGACGAGATCCGCGTCAAGATTCTCGAGATCGACTCCGACCGTCGTCGCCTGTCGCTGTCGGCCAAGCGCGTCGAGGACCAGATCCTGCCGCTACCCCGCGCGGAGTCGGCCGTCGCTGAGCCGACGGCCGATGAGGCGCTCGGGGAGGAGTCGGCCGAGGTCGCCGAGCAGGTCGCGCTCGTGGATGCCGGCGACGGTGTCGAGCCGACCGCCGAGGTCATCGAGCAGGCCGCTTCGGATGGGCCCGCGGTCGAGGTGGCCGTGGAGGAGTCGGCGCCGGAGAAGCCTACGGCTGAGGTGGCTGTGGAGGAGTCGGCGCCGCGGGAGTCAGTCGCTGAGGTTGCGGTCGAGGACTCGTCGACTGAGGTGGCCGACGAGGAGCCCGCGGCGGAGGTTGCCGTAGAGGAGCCCGTCGCGCGGGATGCCCCCGTCGAGGGGCCCTCGGCCGACGAGCCCGTCGCAGAGCAGACCGTCGCCGAGCAATCCCAAGACTGACGGCGGGCCGGCGCCGGTGGTGCCGTTTGTCGGGCTCACCGGCGGCATGGGGGCGGGTAAGTCCACCGCCCTCAAAGAGCTCGAGGCCCTGGGCGCGCGAGCCTTGTCCACCGACGCGGTAGTACACGAGCTCTACGCCGAGGAGCGTGTGCGCGACGCCGTCGTGGAGCGCTGGGGCGCCGAGGTGGCGCCCGGCGGGGTCGTGGACAGGGCCGCGGTCGCCGCCCGCGCGTTCGCCGGTGGCGAGGAGGACCGCGGATGGTTGGAGGGGCTCTTGTGGCCGCTCGTCGGCGCCCGCATTGCCGGGTGGCTCGAGCACGTGCGCGCGCTCACGCCCGCGCCGAGAGCCGCGGTGGTGGAGGTGCCGTTGCTGTTCGAGGCCGGCATGGAGCGCGGCTTCGACGCCACCATCGCCGTCATCGCAAACGAGCACACGCGCCGAAAGCGCGCCGCCGGACGTGGCCATGCGCTCGCCGACGAGCGCGCCGCGCGACAGCTCTCCCAAGAGGAGAAGGCGCAACGTGCGACCTTTGTCCTCCACAACGACGGCACTGTGGCTGAGATGCGGCGCGAGTTGGCCGGCATCCTTGCCAAGCTGTCTGGGTGAGCTATACCCGCTATCAGGCTGCGCCGCGTGCGCGCGCTCGGCGTCGATCGCGGTCGTCCGCGGGTGGCGTCGGCCCGATGCTGCGCGGGCTGGCGGCGTTCTTGGTGGTGGTTGGGCTCGTTGTGGTGGTGGCCTCGCGCGTGCAACACGGCTCTGGAGGCAGCGGGCTGCCGCTCGCCGACGCGGCTGTCATCCGCGAACAGGCCGCCGACAAGCATCTCGACCCGGCGCTCATCGCCGGCGTGATTTACGCGGAGACGAAGTTCGAACCGCGCACCTCTTCGGCGGGTGCGCTCGGCTTGATGCAGATCGAGCCAGCCACAGCCGAATTCATCGCCCGCCTCTCCGGTGGAACCCGCTTCACCACGGCCGACCTTGCGACGCCCAAGATCAACTTGGCGTACGGCAGCTGGTACTTGCGCTACCTGCTCAACCACTACTCCGGCAATGAGATGCTCGCTGTGGCTGCCTATAACGCGGGTCTTGCCAACGTCGACTCATGGGTAGCGAGCGCCCGCGCGCACGGGGGGGAGCTGACGGTCGCCGAGATCCCGTTCGCTGAGACTCGTGCATACGTGCAGCGTGTTCTGCGCGCCCAGCGGGAGTACCGCGGCGCCTATCCGCAGGCGCTCGGGATCTAGCTCGTCAGCCGCTGGTACAGCGCGCCCGATCCGCTCTCGGCGCTGCCCGCCTTGCCCTTCCCCGCCGCGCTGCCGTACCGACGCTTGGCCTTGGCTCGACACTGAGCTCGCTTTCTCGGCGGCTCGCGTTTGCACCGCTTGAGCGCGCCGGCCAGCAGTTTTTCGCGCTTGCGCTTGGCGGCTTCGTCTGTCTCGCGCTTTTCGATGGCCGCGAGCTTGGCGCTGAGGCTTTCCTCAGCGTGCTTGTCGGTGGCTGCTTCTTCGCGCAGCTTGGCGATCGTTTCTTCTGTCCGCTTGGTTTCAGCCTGACGCGCCTTTTCAGCTTCTTCGCGCCGCTTGGCTTCCACCTGTCCCGTTGTGAGTTCCTTGACTTCGACCGGCACGCTTGTGTGGATTGTGAACGTCGCTTCGACGCCGGTCGGGGCCGGTTCGTGAGTGCCCCGCTTGCCGCTGGGGAGCGCCAGACGCTTTTCGCCGTTGGCAAGTTCGTATTCGTCGGGTGTCTGCACGCCCTGCGACTCGCTGAGCGTCGCCGTGAACGTCGTCGTTTCTTTGTCGGTCGGAGAGGCGGGCGCCAGGAAGGGGCCGATCGCTTCCACCGATTCGCCTCCGCATTCAAACTTCATGTAGACGCCGCCGGTGGGATCGAGCAGCAGGCCGACTTCGTTTCTTGCCTGATCTATGTAGACGGGTTCCGCTTCGACTTCTTCGGATACTATTTCTTCTGCGTTGGCGCCGAGGGACTTGCACTTGGCGTTGAGGCTGCCTTCCGCGGCGCAGCCTGTAAACGAGTAGTGCGAGAGGGTCGAGTGTGGGCCCGTGATTTCGCCTTGGCCCTGAGAGGCGGCACAGTGCACGACGCTTTCAAAGCCCGCCAGTTCGGCCGTCACGGCGCCGCTTTCGGTCGTGAACGCGACCGGGAAGGTTTTGCTTGAGGTTGTGAATTCGAGCACCGGGGGGCTTGGGCTTGCGTCTGCGTCCGCGACGACAAGCAGCGCTGCCATCGCCACCGCCAGCAGCCCCGCCGCAACCCGGCGACCCCTGAGCAACCGAATGGTCCTTGATCCCATCTTGTGCTCTCCTCCCTCGGCGCGTATCCGGCGGACAACCGTATCTGGCGGACTACCGCGTCTAGCGAACGGCTTGTTTGTGAACAACGAAGTCGGTCGTTTTGATAGTGCCAAACGTTACCAGATGCCGTGTGGGTCTTTCGGGCTATCGTGGAGCGGTGCCGCCCTTTCGCCTGGACTCCGCCTTCACGCCTACAGCCGACCAGCCGAAGGCGATCACGGCTCTGGCCGAGGGCGTCGGCCGCGACGAGCGCTTCCAGACGCTGCTCGGCGCCACCGGCACGGGCAAGACGATGACGATGGCCGCCACTATCGAGGCGGTCCAGAAGCCGGCGCTCGTGATCGCCCACAACAAGACTCTCGCCGCGCAACTCTGCAACGAGTTCCGCACGTTCTTCCCGGATAACGCGGTGGAGTACTTCGTCTCCTACTACGACTACTACCAGCCCGAGGCGTATGTGCCGAGCCGCGACCTCTACATCGAGAAGGACTCGGCTATCAACCAGGAGGTGGACCGTCTGCGTCATGCGGCCACCGCCGCCGTGTTCGCCCGCCGCGACGTGATCGTGGTGGCGTCGGTGTCCTGCATCTATGGCCTCGGCTCGCCCGAGACGTATGAGATGAACATGCAAATACTGCGCCGCGGCGAGGAGATCGACCGCGAGGCGCTGCTGCGCAAGCTTGTCTACATCCAATACACCCGCAACGACTCTGTGCTCGCGCGCGGGAGTTTCCGCGTGAAGGGGGAGACGCTCGAGGTGTTCCCAGCCTATGCCGAGACGGCGTTCAGGGCGACGCTGTTCGGCGACGAAGTGGAGCGCCTACAGCATTTCGACCCGCTCACAGGCGAGCTGATCGCCGACGACCTTGAGCACGTGGCGATTTGGCCCGCCACTCACTACAACGTCAAGGAGGGCACGATCGAGGACGGCGTGGCGGCGATCGGCCGGGAGCTGAACGAGCGCTGCGAGCAGCTCGAGGCCGACGGCAAGCAGCTGGAGTCGCACAGGCTGCGCCAGCGCACGCAATACGACATGGAGATGCTCCGCGAGATGGGGTTCTGCTCGGGGATCGAGAACTACTCGCGCATCCTCGACGGGCGCAAGCCGGGCGAGCGGCCCTACTGCCTGATCGATTACTTCCCTGAGGATTTCGTGTGCTTCATCGACGAGTCACACCAAACCGTTCCGCAGATCGGTGGCATGTTCGAGGGCGACCGCTCGCGCAAGCGCACGCTCGTGGACTACGGCTTCAGGCTGCCCTCCGCGCTCGACAACCGTCCCCAGACCTTCGAGGAGTTCCTTTCGATCACGCCCCAACTCGTCTTCGTCTCGGCGACGCCGGGCGAATACGAGCGCACCCGCTCGACGCAAATCGTGGAGCAGATCGTCCGGCCCACCGGCATCGTCGACCCCGAGGTGGATGTGCGCGAGACCAAGAACCAGATCGACGACCTCATGAATGAGATCCGCAAGCGGGTGGATGTGGACGAGCGTGTGCTCGTGACGACACTCACGAAGAAGATGAGCGAGGATCTATCGCAGTATTTGATCGAGATGGGCTTCAAGGTGCGCTACCTGCATTCGGAGATCGACACCCTGGAGCGCATCCAGATCATCCGCGACCTGCGGTTGGGGGAGTACGACGTGCTCGTTGGCGTGAACCTGTTGCGGGAGGGGCTCGACCTGCCGGAGGTGTCGCTCGTGGCGATCCTCGACGCCGACAAGGAGGGCTTCCTGCGCGGCGAGACATCGCTGATCCAGACGATCGGCAGAGCGGCGCGCAACGTGAAGGGCACTGTGCTCATGTACGCAGACAAGGAGACGAAGGCGATGAAGGCGGCGATCGAGGAGACCGACCGCCGCCGCGAGATCCAACTCGCCTACAACGAGGAGCACGGGATCACCGCGTCGAGCATCGTCAAGGGGATCTCCGACATCGCCGAGTTCCTGCAAGCCGAGTCGAAGGTGCCCAAGGGCAGGCGCCGGCGCTCCACCAGGGACAAGGCCAAGGAGATGCCGCGGCACGAGTTGGAGCGGATGGCGGTGGAGCTGGAGGAGGAGATGATCGCCGCCGCCGACGACCTGCGCTTCGAGTATGCCGCCCAGCTGCGCGACGAGATCAGAGAGCTGAGGCGCGAGCTGAGGGAGATCCAGGTAAGCGAGGTTCCGTCCGCAGACATCCCGGCAAGCGAGG
>DATBTP010000087.1:0-19923 GCA_036559185.1 Solirubrobacteraceae bacterium
GTTCGCCCACTACCTTTACCAGCTCGTCCTCAGGACCTGGTGCGGCAGAGGGATCGGGAAGGTTTGGAAGCGGCGCGAGCGCGGCGCGCAACCGCTCTTCGACCTGCGCGAGCTCTCCGCTGAGCCGCTTCTCGCTGGCCGCGAGCTCGCGCTGCGTGACGATCGCCTCGGCGGCGTCCTCGCCCGCGCGCTTGGCCCGCGCGATCGCCTCGGCGGCGGCATTGCGCGAAGCGCGCAGCTCCTCGAGCCTGGGAATCAGCGCCCGGCGGCACGCGTCGAGCTCGAGCACCGCGTCCACACCGGCAGCCGCATCCTCGCCGCGACGGACCAGTCCGGCCCGCACGAGCTCGGGTTCGTCCCTTATCAACTTGAGGTCAAGCACCGGACCCCACCCGCAATGGCTATTTGGTTGAGAGAGTGATGTTGACCGACGGCACGTTCTGCGCCTGCTTGCCCGAATAGGCCGCGAGGAAGGAGGCGACTTCCTCGGCCTCCTGGCCCACCACGAGGTTCTCCGGCATGATCGCGCCCGAGAAGCCACCGTTGCGGATCGCGTAGAGGACCTGTTCCATGTTCTCCTTGCGGATGTTGAAATTGGGTCCGTTCGTCTTCACGCGGTCCTTGATCGACGTGGCCGAGCCCTCGGCGCCCACTGTCGACAGCGTGTGGCAGCCCGAACAGTGGTCGCGGAACAGCACCGCGCCGTTGTAGTAGGGGCTCGACTTCGACACGGAGATGCCCTGCGAGCCGCACGCGGAGATTCCTCCGGCGAGCGCGAGCGCCGTGGCGGCGACGAGCGTCTTCATGGGCAGCCTCATGCGGGCGGGAATATATCGGTTGGGGTCCGGCACGAGCCCGTTAGAAGCCGTGAGCGGTTTCGGCCGCTCGTAGGGCGAGAAACACGACGACGAGGGCCGAGAGCGTCATCACGCCCATCTCGCGGCGCACGATCGCGGCGACTACGCGCTGTTGCTCGTCCTCGGGCAGCTCTCCGACGGCCTGAGCGTTGGCGAGGTCGCGCTGGTCGAGAATCGTCTGTGCGGAAGCCACCCGTAGCTGCTCGGCAACGAACCCCACGGCCAGTGGCAGCAGCGCGTATAGATAGAAGAGCTCTTCGGTCGACGAGCGACCGGCCGCCGCGAGCGCACCCACGAAGACGGCGTACACGAGCGCGCCCACCTGCCCCACGCGCAGCAACAGCCAGAAGGCGCGACTGCTCTCGCAGCGATACCAGCGCCACGCTCCAAATAGCCCCGGGACGGCGTTTGACGCCGCCAGCGCGATGGCCCCCCAAACAACCGCATCGGTCATCGCGCCAAGCCAATCGCCACGACTAGCTCACGCCGCCCAACCCCGCCAGGGGGTGGAGCCATGCGCGGGAATTGAGGCAATCGCCACTATGTAACAGTCTGTCACAAGCGGTGATATAACAGCGCGCGTGCTGCGCAGCTACCTACCGGCGATCGTATTCCTCATCCTGGGCGGCGCCGTGGGCGGGCTGTTCGCGGTGCTCAACACCATGGTGGGCCCGCGCCGCCGCATAAAGCACAAGCAGGACCCCTACGAGTGCGGTCTGCCTTCGGAGATCAAGCGCGGGATGCGCTTCGGCATCAGCTTCTACCTGATTGCGATGCTCTTCATCTTGTTCGACATCGAGGTCGTCTTCCTCTACCCGATCGCCGTCCAGCTCAAGGCCTACGGCGGCTATGCGCTTGCCGAGACGCTCACCTTCATCCTGCTGCTGGTAGTGGCGTTCGTGTACGTCTGGCGCAGGGGGGCACTCGAGTGGAGATAAGGCGCGAGCAGGTCAAAGGCGGCATGACGGTCGGCGCGCGCACCCTGCGTGTCGCCGAGCACGACGCCAAAGATCTGCTGCGCGGCGACGAGCTGCTCGGTCGGACCGCCCCCGCGCACTTGGACGGCGAGGAGCTCGAACGCTACGTCCACGAACGCGTGCTCACGACAACGCTCGAGAAGGCGGTTGCTTGGGGACGCTCGAACTCGTTCTTCCCGCTGGCGTTCGGGTTGGCGTGTTGCGCGATGGAGCAGTTCCAGACCGCCGGGCCCCGCATGGACATAGCGCGCTTCGGCTTCGAGGCCTTCAGGGCCTCGCCCCGCCAGGCCGATCTGATCATCCTGGCCGGGCGGGTGTCGATCAAGATGGCGCCCATCATCCGCCGGCTCTACGACCAGATGCTCGAGCCCAAGTGGGCGATCTCGATGGGCGCGTGCTGCAGCTCGATGGGCGTCTTCAACAACTATGCGCTGGTGCCCGCCGACAAGTTCATGCCGATCGATGTGCACGTGCCCGGCTGCCCGCCGCGCCCCGAGGGTTTGATGCACGGCATCCTCAAGCTGCGCAAGCTGGTTCAGGACGACCCCGACGCGGGTTGGCGCGAGCGCTACGACGCGCGTGGCACCGAGGAGACCCTCCCCGGTGCCTGACGCGACAGGGCTCGAGCTACTGGCAAGAGAACTACGCGAGACCGAGGGCGTGGGCGAGGAGGCGATCCTCGCGACGCTTCACTTTCGCGGTCGCGCGACGCTCGAAGTCGCGGCGAAGGGAATACGCGCTGTGCTCGCGGGCCTGCGCGAGCGCGGATACGGCTCGATGATGAGCGTCCACGGCATCGACTACTACCCCGAGGAGCCGCGCCTGGGTGTGCACTACGAGCTGCTCGACATGAGCCGAGTCGATCGCGTAACGGTCAAGCTGCGCGTCCCCACCGACTCGCCCGAGGTCGACTCCGTGACCCCACACGGCCCCGACGGTAGGGGTTGGCCCACAGCCGACCACCAGGAGCGCGAGATATACGACATGTTCGGCGTCGTCTTCCGCGGCCATCCAGACCTGCGCCGCATCTTGATGCCCGAGGACTACGAGGGACACCCCCAACGTAGGGACTTCCCCGTGGGCGGGGAACCGGTGATCTTCACCTACAACGAAGCCGATGTGACAGGGGCGAGGCGATGATCCTCGACGAGGCCACCCACGAGGAGCTTTTTACGCTCAACTTCGGTCCCCACCACCCCGCGACACACGGCGTGCTGCGGCTGCTCGTCACGCTCCAGGGCGAGGTTGTGCGTTCGATCAAGCCGGTGATCGGCTATGTGCACACCGGTATCGAAAAGACCGCCGAGGACAAGGCTTATTGGAAGGTCATCCCGGTGGTAGAGCGGATGGACTACCTCTCTTACTACTTCAACGCGATGGCCTTTTGCGGGGCCGTGGAGACACTGGCGGAGGTAGAGGTTCCAAAGCGCGCCCAGTACCTGCGGGTGATCCACCTCGAGCTCAACCGCATCGCCTCCCATCTGATCTGGCTCGGCACCTCGGCGCTCGACCTCGGGGCGGTGTCGATCTTCCTGTATTGCCTGCGCGAGCGCGAGATGATCCTCGACCTGTTCGAGATGTCCTCGGGGCAGCGCATGCACACGCGCTATTTCCAGGTGGGGGGCGTCATGGAGGACATCCCCACGGGCTTCGTCGAGAAGGCGCGCGAGTTCACGAAGGTCATGCCCGCGCGGGCCGACCAGTACGGTGCGATCCTCAACGCCAACCAGATCGTCTTGCAGCGACTACGCGGCACCTGCCCACTCGACGCCGACACGCTCCTGGGCCTCGGCGTCACGGGACCGCTGCTGCGCGCGGCCGGCAACCCCTGGGATCTGCGCAAGGCCGCTCCATACAGCTCCTACGAGGACTTCGACTTCAAGATCCCGGTGGGAACGGTGGGCGACAACTACGACCGCTTCGCTGTGCGCGTCGCCGAGATCTACGAGTCTGTGAAGATCATCGACCAGGCGCTCGACGGGCTTCCCGAGGGCCCTCACATCACCACCGACCGCAAGGTCGCGCTGCCGCCGCGCCACGAGCTGGCGACTTCGATGGAGGCGCTCATCCACCACTTCAAGCTCGTCACCGAGGGCTTCAGGGTACCTCCCGGCGAGATCTACAACGCGATCGAGGGACCGCGCGGCGAGCTCGGCTGCTTCGTGCGCTCCGACGGCTCCTCCAAGCCGGCGCGCGTGCACATGCGCGACTCCTCCTTCGTGAACCTCCAGGCGCTTTCGAAGATGGCGGAGGGCGCATACATCGCCGACATGATCGCCACCCTGGCGATGCTCGATCCGATCCTGGGGGGGATCGACAGGTGAACGCCGAGCTGCGCGGGGAGATCGAAGGGCACATGGCCCTGTATCCCGACAGCCGCTCGGCGGCCCTCCCGGCGCTCGAGGCGGCGCAACGCCGACACGGATGGTGCTCACCGGAGGCGATCGAGGAAGTCGCCGAGGTGATGGATGTGACGCCCGCCTACCTCGCCGCGGTTGCCTCGTTCTACGACATGCTCGAGACCGAGCCCGTCGGCAGGCACAGCGTTTACGTGTGCACCAACATCTCCTGCTCGCTGCGCGGAGCCGATGAGCTTTTCCAAGCCGTTCGAGCCGCCGCCGGCACAGACCCGGAATTCAACGTCCGTCCGTTCGAGTGTCTTGGGGCTTGCGACATCGCGCCGATGGCGTCGGTCGATGGCGTCTATGTCGGCCCCCTCTCGATCGAGGACGTCCCACGACTGCTCGACGATGTGCGCGCGGATCGCCCTGTGCTGGCCGAGAAGCAGTTGTCGAGGCGCAGGGTCGCCGACCCGAACGCCAACTCGCGCGAGTTCCCCGAGGGCCCGGTCGAGACCCCCTCCGCCTCAGATACAGCCGCGGACGCCGCATGACCGAGGCACTCCTCTTCAAGGACATCGACGAGCCGGGGCTCAACACGCTCGAGGTGTACGCGAAGCGAGGCGGCTACGAGTCGCTGCGCAAGGCGCTCGCCACGACGCCCGAGGAGGTGCTCGCCCAGCTCGAAGCCTCCGGTCTGCGCGGGCGCGGCGGGGCCGGCTTTGCGATGGGCAAGAAGGTGTCGTTCCTGCCGAAGGGCACGATCGACAAGTACCTCGTGAGCAACGCCGACGAGTCGGAGCCCGGCACGTTCAAGGACCGCGAACTGATGCAGAAGTCGCCGCACACGCTGATCGAGGGGATCGTCATCGCCTCCTACGCGGCGGGCACCAGCCGCTCCTTCATCTACATAAGGGGCGAGTACGTACAGCAGGCCGACAAGCTCGACGCCGCGCTGGCCGAAGCACGCGGGGCGGGGTACGTCGGCGAGGACATCCTTGGCTCGGGCCATTCGCTCTCGCTGGTGGTGCACCGCGGCGCCGGCGCCTACATCTGCGGCGAGGAGACCGGCCTGCTCGACTCGCTGGAAGGAAAGCGCGGCAATCCTCGCCTCAAGCCCCCCTTCCCCGCCAACCAGGGCCTCTACCAGGGGCCGACACTCATCAACAACGTCGAGACCCTCGCGACGGTGCCCACCATCATCGCAATGGGCGGCCAGGAGTACGCGAAGCTCGGCACCGACACCTCCAAAGGCACGAAGCTCGTGTCGGTCTCAGGCCAGGTGCTACGGCCAGGCAACTACGAGATCGAGCTCGGCATCCCCTCGCGGGAGATCGTCTACGGGCTCGCGGGCGGCCCGCAAGAGGGACGCGAGGTGAAGTGCTGGTTCCCGGGCGGCTCCTCCTCGCCGGTGCTCGAGAAGGAGGATCTCGACCTCCCCTACGACTTCGACTCGATGGCCAAGGCGGGCTCGATGCTCGGCTCTGGCGCGATCATCGTGGTGGACGATTCCACGCCGATCCTCGACGTGGCGCTGAAGGTCGCGAAGTTCTACCGCCACGAGTCCTGCGGCAAGTGCACCCCTTGCCGCGAGGGCACCAACTGGACCGTGAAGATGCTGGAGCGGATCGACGAGGGCACCGCCACGCCGATGGACATCGAGATCATGGCTTCCGTGCAGGAGCACATCATCGGCAACTGCCTGTGCGTGCTCGGCGACGCGATGGCGATGCCTATCGGCTCGCTCATCGCCAAGTTCCGCGACGAGTTCGAAGAGCACATCGAGCACGCTCGTGCCCGCAAAGACCTCCGCGCGGGCGCGCCCGAGGGAGCCTTCGCCGGAGAGGTCGCCCATGCCTAGGCCCCGGGCGACCACAATCACCTTCACGATCGACGGTCGCGAGGTGGAGGCGCCGGAAAACGCGATGCTCGTGGACGCCGCCAAGCTCGGCGACGTCGAGATCCCCGTGTTCTGCTACGAGCCCAAGCTCGGCAACCCCGTCGGCGCGTGCCGCATGTGCCTGGTGGAAGTCGAGGGCATACCAAAGCTGCAGACCGGCTGCTCCACACCCGTGAAGGACGGGATGGTCGTGCACACGCAGTCAGAGCGCGTAAAGACCGCCCAGCGAGCGGTGGTGGAGTTCCTGCTCGTCAACCATCCGCTCGACTGCCCGGTGTGCGACAAGGGCGGTGAGTGCCCGCTGCAGGACATCGCCTTCGGCTGGGGCGGGGGCTCCTCGCGCTTCGTGGAGGAAAAGCGCCATTTCGTCAAGCCGCTCGCACTCTCGGAGAAGATCGCGATCGACCGCGAGCGCTGCATCCTCTGCTACCGCTGCGTGCGCTTCTCCCAGGAGATCTCCGAGGACTACCAGCTCGTGCTGCTCGAGCGCGGAACGCACTCTTACGTCGCCACGTTCGACGGCCGCCCCTACGAGGCGCCGTTCAGCGGCAACATCGTCGAGCTATGCCCCGTGGGCGCGCTCACCTCGCGCGACTACCGCTTCAGGGCGCGACCATGGGACGTGGAGAACGCGGGCTCTGTGTGCACGCTGTGCCCCTCGCAATGCAACGTAACCCTCACCGTCCGCGACGAGCGTGTTATGCGCGTGCTGGCTCGCGACAATCCCGAGGTGGACGACGGCTGGCTTTGCGACCGCGGCCGGTTCGCCTACCCGAAGCTCGCCGAACACCGCATCACTGAGCCGCTCATCCGCGACGGCGGCGAGTTGCGTCCCGTCTCCTGGGAGCGCGCGCTCGAGGAGGCCGCCACCCATCTACGGCGCGCGGGCGCTTCCACGGGCGCGCTCGCCGGCGGTGGCGCCACCAACGAGGAGGGGCTCCTACTGAGCCGGTTCATGCGCGAGACGCTCGGCTCGCCTCATCTGGACTCGCGCGTAGCGGGCGCGTTGCCGCTCGAGCTACACCGCGCGCTCGCCGAGCCCGCGCTACAGGCGAGGGTTCCCGATCTGGAGTTCGCCCACGCCGTGCTCGTGCTCGATTGCGAGCCCATCGCCGACGCCCCGATCCTGGACCTTCGCCTGCGCAAGGGCGTGCGCCGCCATGAGATGAAGCTCGTGCGCGCAACCCGCGAGCAGCTGCTCCACGAGGCCGCGCGAGGCGAGCTGCTCGACACGTTGCGCACCGGCTCCGCCGGGGGGGAAGATGAGATCGTCGTGCTCTGGCACGAGCGCCTCTCCGCCGGTCCCGACGGCGAGCGAGCGGCACGCGCGCTGCTCGACCTGGCCGCGACGCTTCGCCTCGCCGAGATCGACGGCGGTGGGCTGCTCGAAATCCCCGCTCACGCCAACGGCCGTGGCCTGCGCGAGGCGGGCGTGCTCCCAAACGCCGGACCGGGTCTCAGCGAGATCGAGGAGGAACTCCTCGTGGGGACAGGTGGGCTCGACACGCCGGGGATAATGGGAGCGTTCGAGCGAGGCGAGCTGAGCTGCCTCTATCTGCTCGGCGTAGATCCGCCCACAGGCGCAACTGGCACCGTCATCGCCCACGCGGCCTTCCTCACCGACGCGTTGCGCGAGCAGGCGGACGTCGTGTTCCCCGCCGAGGCCTATCCAGAAAAGGAAGGCACCATCACGCACCCCGACGGGACAATCCAGCGCGTCCGTCGCGCCGTGCGCCATCTCGGCGAGATTCGAGACGAGCGCCAGGTGCTCGACGAGCTGACGAGCCGCATCGGACTGGCGGTGGCCTCGTGACACACGATCTAGGAACACTCGCCGTCGTCGGGTATTACGAAGAATGGTGGATCCAGGTCCTCAAGGCGATCGTGATCTTCGCCGTGGCGCTCCAGCTCGTGCCGGTTGTGCTGCTGGCGGAGCGCAAGCTGCTGGGGCGTATGCAGGCGCGCTACGGACCCAACAGGGTGGGCCCCTACGGCGCCCTGCAGCCGCTCGCCGACATAGTGAAGCTGCTGACCAAGGAGCAGTTCCGCCCCAGCACCTCGATTGGGTTCCTGTTCGCTGTAGCCCCCGTCGTCTCGATAGTCACAGCGGTGGCGGCGTTCGCGATCATTCCCTTCGGGGACGTACAGGACATATTCGGCACGCCGGTGGGGCTGTATGGAGTGGACGTGTCGATCGGCCCGCTCTACCTCTTCGCCTTCGGCGCGGTCGCGTTCTACGGGATCATGCTCGGCGGCTGGGCGTCTGGCTCGAAGTACTCCTTCCTCGGCGCGATGAGAGGGGCGGCGCAGCTGATCTCCTACGAGGTCTCCCAGGGACTCGCTCTGGTCGGCGTGATCTTCACCGCCGGCACTCTCTCGCTTACGGGAATCGTGCATGCGCAGGAAGGCATGTGGTATGTGGTGCCGCAGTTCTTCGGCTTCCTCGTGTTCCTCGTGGCGGGCTTCGCCGAGACCAACCGCGCTCCGTTCGATCTGGTCGAGGCCGACGCGGAGCTCGTGGGCGGCTACAACACCGAGTACGGTGGCGGTCGCTTCGCCTCCTACTACTTCGCCGAGTACCTCAACGTGCTCGTTGTGTCCGGGATCGTCACAACGGTGTTCCTCGGGGGGTGGTTGCTCCCGTTTGACATTCACCCGCCCGGCTGGGTGGACCCGTTTGTGGTGCTTTTCAAGATGTCGCTCGTGACCTTCCTGTTCATCTGGGTGAGGGCGACGCTCCCCCGCCTGCGCTACGACCAGCTGATGAGCTTCGGCTGGAAGATCCTGTTGCCGCTGGCCACGCTCAACGCGCTGGTGACCGCCGTGCTCGTGGTGGTGACGCACGGGTGACTTGGAGTCCCGGAGACGACGTGATCGAGGTCATGCGTACCCCGCCGCCGGGACCCGCGCGCGGCGCCTACCGCGCGTTCGGCGAAACGCTGCGCGGGCTGAAGACGACGTTCGCGAGGATGCTCGAAAAGCCCGTCACGATCGAGTATCCCGAGCAGAAGACACCCGTGTACCCGCGCTTCAGAGGGCGACACAAGTTGCACCGCTTCGAAGATTCGGACCCTACCCACCCCGGCCTCGAGAAGTGCGTGGGCTGCTCGCTGTGCGCGGCGGCGTGCCCCGCCGATTGCATCAGAGTGGTGGCGGCGGAGAACACGCCCGAGCACCGCGTGTCGGCGGGCGAGCGGTATGCGGAGGTGTATGAGATCAACCTCTCGCGGTGCATCTTCTGCGGGTACTGCGAGGTGGCGTGCCCGTTCGACGCGATCACGATGGGCCACGACTACGAGATGTCGGACTACACGCGCACCGATCTGATCTTCACCAAGGAGATGCTGCTCGCCGAGCCGCTCGAGCGAACCCCACTGCGCCGGGAGGGCGAGTGATGAGAACCGAAGGTCCGGTCAAGGGCGCCGGGAGGGCGCCGACCGGTATCGAGGGCGCCGACAGGATGCCGGCAAGATGAGCTCGATTTTGTTCTTCATCGCCGCGGTTGGCGTGATCGCGGGAGCGATCGGCGTTGTTACGCTGTCGAACCCCTTCTATAGCGTGCTCGCGCTCGTCGGTCACCTGCTGTCGCTGGCCGTTCTGTTCTTGCTACTGCGCGCAGAATTCGTGGCGGCGGCCCAGGTGGTTGTGTACGCGGGCGCGGTGATGGTGCTGTACGTGTTCGTCGTCGCCTACGTGGGCGGCGAGGAGCCGTCGTTGAACGGCGGGCTCACGCGGCGAGCACGCTCACGCGGGGCCGACGGGCGCAAGTTGAGCGGCGCTCTGTTCGCCGGCGCCCTGCTCGTGGAGCTTCTGATCGCACTGCTCGGCAGCGGCTTGAAGGCGGTTGAAGGCGCCGGCGCGCCGTACGCACCCGGCCCGCGCGCGTTCGGAACGCCGGCTTATATCGGCAACCTGCTGCTCACGCGCTTCTTGCTCGTGTTCGAGGCAGCCTCGCTCCTGCTGCTGATCGCGGCCGTCGGCGGCGTCGTGCTCGCACGCAGGCGCGGGGGCCTTGACGAGGACGAGGACGACCGCGACCGGCTTACGCCGCTCGACATCCCGCGCCCGCGCGGCACCGGGACGATGGCCGAGGGCGTGGAAGGGGTCGCCCTCGCCCACGCGCACGATGGATTCGACGTAGGGGATGAGCCAGACACCCCCTACGAAGAGGATCTTTCCCCACGACCAGGGGGACAGACCGTTGGAGGTGGTTGGTGAGCATCGGCTGGTACCTCGCGGTGTCGGCGATCGTCTTCTGCACGGGCGCGTTCGGCGTGATGGTTAGACGCAACCCGCTCGTGGTGCTGCTGTGCCTGGAGCTGATGCTCAACGGCGCCAACCTCGCATTGATCGCGTTCTCACGGATGTGGGGCAACGGCGACGGTCAGATCCTCGCGATCGTCGTGATGACGGTTGCGGCTTGCGAGGTGTGCATCGGGCTCGGCATGATCGTGGCGATCCATCGCCGGCGATTGCCTATCGACGTGGATGAGCTACGGGAGCTTCAGGGATGACGACGACGTTCGGCTGGCTGGTGCTGGCGTTCCCGCTGCTCGGCACGATCGTGATCGGGGCCGGCTACCGCACGTTGCCGGGCCGCACGGCGGGATGGATCGCCACCGCCGCCATCGGGCTCGCCTTCCTGGCGGCGCTGGCGACACTTATCTCCCTCCAAGGCCACGCGGCCGACCACCGCCAGCTCACATCGTCGCTGTGGAACTACGCGAGCACGGTGGGCATCGACGCGCGGATGTCGATCCTCGTGGACCCGCTCTCGGTGTTCATGATCCTCGTGGTGACGGGCGTGTCGACCACGATCCACCTCTATTCGGTGTCATACCTGGACAGGGACAGGGGCTTCGCGCGGTACTTCGCCTACCTCAACTTCTTCGTCTTCTCGATGTTGCTGCTCGTGCTCGCGGGCAACTTCCTGCTGTTGATCGTGGGGTGGGCGTTCGTGGGCGCCGCCTCCTATCTCTTGATCTCCTTCTGGTATCGGCGCACGACTGCCACGAAGGCGGGGATCAAGGCGTTCGTGATCAACGTCGTGGGCGATGTGGGGTTGGTACTCGGCACATACTTCCTCTTCAAGCACACGGGCACGCTCGACTTCCTCGATGCGTTCCACCGCGCGCCGGAGGTGTTCTCGAGCGGCGAAACCGACGTTGTGGCGGGCTGCCTGCTGCTGCTCGTGGGCGCGTTCGCAAAGTCGGCCCAGGTGCCGCTGCACACGTGGCTGCCCGACGCGATGGAGGGCCCCACGCCGGTGAGCGCCCTGATCCACGCCGCCACGATGGTGACAGCCGGCGTGTATCTGATCGCGCGGATGCACCCCTTCTTCGAACTGGCGCCCGCCGCGCGGGACACGGGCGCGGTGATCGGTTGCGCGACGCTCGTGATCGCGGCGACGATCGCGCTCACGCAAACCGACATCAAGCGGGTGATCGCCTATTCGACGATGTCGCAGATCGGCTACATGATCATGGGCGTGTCCGTGGGCGCGTACGCAGCGGGCATGTTCCACTTGATGACGCACGCCTTCTTCAAGGCGCTGCTGTTCATGGGCGCCGGCTCGATCATCGGCGCGATGGGCGGGGAGCAGTCGCTCGAGAGGATGAAAGGCTTCAAGAAGGCGATGCCGTTCACGTTCGCCTGCTTTGCGATCGGCGGGCTGGCGCTGTCGGGCATCCCCCCCTTCTCGGGCTTCTTCTCAAAGGACGAGATCCTGCTCGTGACGGGCGAGCGCGGCGGCTGGCATTGGGCGCTGTACGCGCTCGGCTACCTCGGCGCGTTCATGACCGCCATTTACACCTTCCGCATGATCTTCCGCGCCTTCTACGGCGACCCCGTGGAGCAGGCCCGCGAGCTCGAAGGCGGACATCTCTACCATGCGCCGCAGCCGACGAACCCGGCGAACGGCGAGGTGGAGGACACCGAGGTGGGCTTCCCCGGCCCCACCCACGCGATCGCCGAGCGCGCGCTGCCGATGAGGATGGCGATGAGCATCCTCGCGGTGGGGGCGGTGGGCGCGGGTCTCATCCAGATCCCCGAAGTCGACGACGTGGTCACGAAATTCCTGGAACCGAGCTTTGCCGGCTCCGCCCTCTACACCGTGCGCACGCGCGACGGTCTGCTCGTGTTCGGCCTGATCCTAGGCGCGCTGCTCGGGCTCTCGGGCATCGCGATCGCTTGGCGCATCTGGGTGAAGCAGCCGTCAATCGCCGTGACGGCGCGCACCCGCTTCAAGGTCGCCTACACGCTATCGGTGAACAAGTGGTATTTCGACGAGCTGATCGACATGCTCGTCGTCAAGCCCGCCGCGACGGCCGGGCGCTTTGCCGACACCACGATCGAGCGCGTGTTCGTGGAGGGGGCGCTGATCGGCGGCGTCACCTCGCTCGTGCGCGCCGGGTCGGCGTCGGTGCGCGCCGTGCAAACCGGCTTGCTTCGCTATTACGCCGCCCTCGTCGTGCTCGGCGTGGCGGCGCTTGGCCTCTACTTCCTACTTCAGACGTGATCTGCTGATGCCGCCTCTTTCAATATTGATCTGGTTGCCCGCGGCTTGTGGGCTGATCGGAGCATTGCTCCCTCCAGGAGCACGCTCCGCGCAGACCGGCTCCCCCACGAGCGCCCGCGGGTGGAGCGTTCCGGGGCTGCTCGCGTTGGCCGGCTCGCTTTCCGCGCTCGGCCTTGCGATCGGCTGCATCGTCCAATACGGCCCCGGCTCGCACGGGCTGAAGGACGTCACCGACATCGTGTGGATCTCCGAACTGGGCGTCCACTACAAGCTCGGCGTGAGCGGCCTGAACGTGCTGCTCGTGGGCCTCACGGCGCTGCTCTTCTTCGCCTCGATCCTCGCCTCCAATTTGCGCTCCTCTACTAAGAACCAAAGCGACACCGCCGGGAGGATTGTGTCGGGTACCGGGGCCTTCGACCGTCCGAAGCTCTTCTACTTTCACATGATGCTCGCCGAGTCGGCCGTGCTCGGCGCGTTCCTCGCGCAGGACTTGGCGCTGTTCGTGGCGTTCTTCGACCTGATGCTGATCCCCTTCTACTTCCTCATCGGCGGGTGGGGCACAGGCCCGGACCGCGTGAAAGCCACGATCAAGCTCGTCATCTACACGCTCGTGGGCTCGCTGTTGATGCTTGCAGCGGCCATCGCCACAGGCGTGCTCGCGGCGTCGCAGAACGGCGGGCACATCACATTCGTGCTCTCCCAGCTACAGGGACTGCCGCTGAGCACGGGCTCCCAGGAGTGGATCTTCCTCTTCTTCGCCGCCGCCTTCCTCGTGAAGATGCCCGCCTTCCCGCTGCATGGCTGGATGCCCGACGGCTATCGGGCGATGCCGATCGAGGTGCTGATGGTGTTCAGCGGGGTGCTCTCCAAGGTGGGCGCGTACGGCTTCCTGGCGATCGTGCTGCCGCTCTTTCCGCGGGCCTCCGCGCACTTCCAGGTGCCGATGCTCGTGATCGCGCTGCTCTCGATCCTCTACGGATCGGCGATGGCGTTCACGCAAACCAACGCCCGCCTGATCGCCGGCTATTCCTCGGTGGCGCAGCTTGGCTTCGTCACGCTTGGCGTGTTCGCGCTGAACCCGCAGGGCGCCCAGGGTGCGCTGCTGCAGATGGTGAACCACGGGCTCGTGGTGGCGCCGATCTTCTTCATCATCGCGCTGCTGGCGGCGCGCGCGGGGGGCTCGGAGGACATCCGTGAGATGGGCGGCATCGCCTTCAGGGCGCCGCTGCTCGCGACCGTGTTCCTGGTGGTAGCGCTCGCTATGCTCGCGATCCCCGGCTCGGCGAACTTCGTGGGCGAGTTCCTGATCCTGCTGGGCGTCTTCAAAGCCAAGCTCGTAATCGCCGTGATCGCTTTCGCCGGCGTGGTGATGGCGAGCGTATACGCGCTGAGGCTGTTCATCCGCGCCATGCACAACCGCGTCGGGCCGGGCGTGAAGTCGCGCGAGCTGACGCGCATGGACGCGGTCGTACTTGTGCCGCTGCTCGCGGTGATCGTGTTCCTGGCGCTCTACCCGCAGGGAGCGTTGAAGCGCT
Organism: Solirubrobacteraceae bacterium; assembly: GCA_036559185.1. Classification (GTDB taxonomy): domain Bacteria; phylum Actinomycetota; class Thermoleophilia; order Solirubrobacterales; family Solirubrobacteraceae; genus Palsa-744. Next base: position 14,126 of record DATBTP010000087.1, read on the forward strand.
CTGAACGCTCTGTCACCGCCTCTGTCGCGACCGCCCACGCCGACTTGACGGCGCCCCTCTCGACACTCGCCACCACCGAACCATGACCCTGCTCGCCACCGCCCACCTCAAAGGTCCGCACGTCGACTTCGCGGCACTGTCGCCGCTGATCGCGATCTTCGGCGGCGCGCTCGTAGTGCTGCTCGTAGGGTTGCTTGGTTCGCGGTGGATTCGCGAACAAGTCGTGCCAACCCTCTCGCTCATCGCACTGGGCGCGGCGATCTGCTTGACGATCTGGCGCTGGAACACACCCGAGTCGATCGTCGCGGGGGCGCTTCGGATCGACCGGCTTTCGCTCACGCTGAACCTGATCCTGGCGGTGGGCGGCATGGCCGCGGTGCTGCTCGCCTGGCACTCGAAGGCCGCCAGGGAAGCGGCGCATGGAGAGCTGCACGCGATGCTCTTGACGAGCGTCGGCGGCATGGCGATGCTCGGCGCGGCGCAGAACACGGTGGCGCTGTTTCTCGCGATCGAGCTCCTCTCGATCCCGCTGTACGTGCTGTGCGCGGCGGAGATGCGCGACGAGCACTCGCTGGAGGCGGGGCTGAAGTACCTCATCGTCGGCTCGGTGGGCAGTGCCACGCTCCTGTATGGCATCGCGCTGCTGTACGGCGCAACGGGCGCCACCGACTTCAACGCGATCGCGAGCGCCATTACCGGCAGCGGACTGGCGAGCAACGCGATGCTGCTCACCGGCATCGCCCTATGTGTGGCGGGTCTGGCGTTTAAGGCGTCGGTGGCCCCGTTTCACCAGTGGACGCCCGACGTGTACGAGGGCGCGCCGACCCCGATCACGGCGTTCATGGCGGTGGCCACCAAGGTGGCGGCGTTCGGCGTGCTGCTGCGGCTGTTCGACGTGGCGCTGATCGAAGCTCACGGCAGCTGGGGACCGGCGCTGGCGGCGCTGGCGACGCTGACGATCCTCGTGGGCAACGTGGGCGCGCTCGGACAGTCGTCGCTGAAGCGGATGCTCGCCTACTCCTCGGTGGCACAAGCCGGCTACCTGCTCGCCGGCGTCGTGGTCGCCACCCAGCTGGGCGCGCAGGCGATGGTGTTCTACCTCGCCGTGTACCTCGCGATGAACATGGCGGCGTTCGCGGTGATCGTTGCGCGCGAGCGCGAAACGGACCTCGGCGACAACGTCCAGGCGATGGCGAACCTCGGCCGCGAGCGCCCGTGGTTGGCGTGGCCGATGACGATCTCGATGCTCGCGCTGGCGGGCATCCCCGCCACAGCGGGCTTCATCGGCAAGTTCTACTTGATCGAGGCGGCCGTATCCGGCGGTTACACGTGGCTGGGTGTGGCGATCGTGATCGGCTCGATGATCTCGCTCGGCTACTACCTGCCGGTGATCGCCACGATGTGGATGGGCTCGGCGTCGGTCGCCGCCGCGACCCCCGGTTCGATCCCGGCGATAGCCGGCGGCTCGCCGGAGCTCGACGACGACCCCGACGGCCCCGCTTCAGGCATCGGTGCCCCGGTCGCCGCCGGGGCCAGGCCGCTCCAACCGGAGCTCGCGTTCGTAGCGCTCCTTGCCGGCGCCGCCACGATCTTCTTCGGGATCGTCCCGCAGCCGCTGTTCAACCTCGTGCACGGGGTTGGGAGCGCGCTGGGGTTGCTGTAGAGAGCCGGTCTCTCGCGCGCCGGATGACGCACAGCCGTCGCGGGACTCGTGGCGCGCCTGATTGCCCGACGGTACCCGAGAATCAACTTTGCGGCCGACTCAGGCCCTAACATCACCTCATGGTGTCAACCTCGACAGCGACCAGTCCTCGCGGTCCCTGGCCCCCGCAAGAGGTGGCACGTGAGGAGCGCGCAACGCGCAAGCGCGTGATGCGCGACCGTGAGCGCGGGGTCACGGCCAACCTCGAGGAGGCCGCAGCCTTCGCTCGCGCATCCAACGTCTTCGCGCAGGCGTTCAAGCGTGACCCGGGCGCTTGACCCGATCCCACTGCTGCGCTTCCTGGAGGAGCGCGGCATACAGCACGTCGTCATCGGTGGTTTCGCCGTCAACGCCCATGGATTCATCAGAGCGTCCAAGGATCTCGATATCGTCCCTGACCCGAGTCAGGAGAATCTCGGCCGACTCGCTGCGGCTCTGCGAGAGCTGAACGCCAAGAATGCCGAAGGCGAGGATTTCGACGATGGCGAGTTCCCACTCGATCCCACTTCGGTCGAAGATCTCAGCCAGGGGGGGAACTTCCGTCTGGAAACCGACTTGGGTGGACTCGACGTCATGCAGTGGATCGCCGGACTCGACACGGAACGCCCCTACGCTGAACTGGCCGATCGAGCAATCGAGGGGCAGCCGGACGGCGTTCGAGTGCGCATATGCAGTCTGGAGCACCTTCGGGCCATGAAGCGCGCCGCAGGCAGACCGCGTGACCTGGACGATCTGGCACATCTGCCAGAGACCCGAGATTAGCCCAACCCTGAACCGATTTGATCGGGACCCACGAACTAGACTCACGAGCCCACAACCCCGGAGGACCAAGATGGCTGAGACTCCCACGCTGTTCGTTTGTCACGGCGATGACGGAGGCCCACGGATGCACCCGTGCCGCCGCGTGCAGGAGGCGCTTCGCGCGAATGGGATCGAGTACGAGAAAGTGGTGGCCGCGCACGGCAACCCGATCCCGTTCCTGCGCAAGGGCTCGCGCGAGGAGTTGCGCCAGGCGACGGGCGCGACGAAGCTGCCAGCGTTGAAGCTGGCGGACGGGACGGTGATCACTCACTCGCGCGCGATCAAAGCTTGGATCGGCGAACAAGTTGAGCGAACTTGAGCAGGATCGTCATCGCTCGCTGCGAATCACCGACGAGCTGGCGATCCCCCTCTCGGAGGTGACGGTGCGAACAAGCCGCTCCTCCGGCCCGGGCGGGCAGCACGCCAACGTGACGGCTTCCCGTGTGGAAGCCAGCTTCGACGTGCTCGCGTCCCTCACCCTCACCGGCGCGCAGCGCAATCGCGTGCTATCCCGCGTCGGGCCACGTGTCGCGGCGGTCGCGCAGGACGAGCGCTCGCAGGCACGCAACCGCGAGCTCGCTCTAGTTCGCCTGGGCGAGCGGCTCTCGAGCGCCCTCGCGGTCCCCAAGAGCCGCCGTCCCACACGCCCAACCAGGGCCTCGCGGGAGCGCCGTCTCCACGCCAAGCGTCAGACGACCGAACGCAAGCGCGAGCGGCGCCCACCGGAGGACTCGCCGTGAGCGGTCGGCCCGGCTACGCTTCGGGTGTCAACGAAGAGGAGGAGCCGATGCACGCGAGAGTGGCGACGTTTGAAGGTGGAGACCCCGCACAGGTGCGCCAGATGGTCGAAGCGATCAAAGACCGGTCTCAATCGGGACCGCCGGAGGGCGTTCCCGCGACCGGTCTGCTGGTGCTACACCAGCCTGAGGAGGGCAAGGTTCTGGCCATCAGTCTCTTCAAGACCGAGGAGGATCTACGTCAGGGTCACGCGACACTCGACTCGATGGACCCCCCTGTGCCCGGGGGGATGGGCAACCGCGCCGCTGTGGAGATGTATGAGGTGGGCGTCAAGATCGACCTGTGACCTGGGCCGAACTCCCGGGTGGCGACTAATAAGAGAACCGACGAGGACCGAGCCGGAGACGCGCGGCGCGGGCGGGCAGACGCCTAAAGCAGCCCGACCTGCCGAAGGATCGAGACCGAGTCGGAGTAGACGTCCTTGCGCTTGACCTTGTTGTGCTCGAAGGGGATCACGTCCATGCCATCCCATTCGATGCGCTTACCCGTCGGTTCGGCGAGGATCTCGCCCCGGCTGAGCGGCTTGAGGTGGGTTGCGCGGGCCGTCCACTCCTGCACAACGAGGTCCTCGCGGACGTAGAGCCTGCGTGTGTGGAACTCGATGTCGGGCCATGACTCGAAGATGCGGGCAATGTGGGCCAGCGCCTCCTCGCCCTGCGCGCGCTCGCCGGCGGTGTGGTTCTCGAACACCATGTCGGGCGTGTGCATCGCCCCGATGCGCTCCACGTCGTGCGCATTCCAGGCCTCGTTGTAGGCGGAAATCGTCTCGCCCAACGGCTCGATCGCGTCGACCATGGCGGTCCCTACACCCGCCCGGCGTCGCGAGCGGCTTGTTCGGCGGCCTCGAGCTGGCGCTCGACCAGGTCGAGGCCGGCGTCCCAGAAGCCGGGGTCGGCGAGGTCGACGTCCACGATGCGCCCCAGCTCCTCGGGAGAGCGCGAGCCGCCGGCGGCGAGCAGCTCCAGGTAGCGAGGCACGAACTCCTCTCCTCGTTGCTCGTAGCGCTCATAGACCGAGAGAGCGAGCAGCTGACCGTAGGCGTAGGCGTAGACATAGCCTGGCGAGCCGATGAAGTGCGGGATGTAGGACCACCAGGAGCGGTAGCCGTCGGTGACCTCCACGGAGTCGCCGAGCATCTCTTCCTGGCTCTGCGCCCATAGATCGCCGAAGCGCTGCACCGACAGCTCGCCCTGTTCGCGGCGGGCGGTGTGGACGAGATCCTCGAAGCGGTTCATGGCGACCTGGCGGAACACGGTGGCGAGCTGACCCTCGATGTTCTCGGCGAGCAGGGCAAGGCGCGATGCGGGCGAGGCGTCCTCCGCGAGCAGCCGGCCGAAGACGATCGTCTCGCCGAACACCGAGGCTGTCTCCGCGAGCGTGAGCGGCGTGCCCTGGTGAAAGACGCCTTGCTCGGCGGCGAGCGCGAAGTGGACGCCGTGGCCGAGCTCGTGGGCAAGCGTGAGCACGTCGCGGCGGCGGGAGGTGTAGTTGAGCATCACATAGGGATGCGCGGAGGGGACCGCCGAGGCGCAGAAGGCGCCGCCGCGCTTGGCGGGGCGCACGGGCGCGTCGATGTAGCGGCCGTCGAAGAAGCCCTTGGCGGCGGCGCCTAGCTCGGGGGAGAACGAGGAGTAGCAGTCGAGCACGATCTCGCGGGCATCGGCGAACGAGTAGGTGACCTCGTCCTCGGTGACCGCCGCCATGCGGTCATAGTCGGCTAGCCGCTCCACGCCGAGTAGGCGCGCCTTCAGGCGATACCAGCGGCGCGCGAGCTCGTAGCGCGCGCGTACCGCGTCAACGAGCGCGGCCACCGACTCGTCGGAGGCCTCGTTGGAGAGGTTGCGGGCGGCCAGCCAGCTCGGGTAGCGGCGCAGGCGATCGTCTGTGGCCTTGTCGGCAAGCAGCGTGTTGAAGAGGAAGGCGCGCGTTCGCAAGCCGGGCGCGAGCGCCCGCGTGACCGCCTCGGCGGTCGAGCGTCGCAGCTGGCGATCTGGCAGCGCAAGGCGACTGAGCGCGACATCCAGCGCCACTGTCTCAACCGCGGCGCTCCCATCCCCTCCGCGCGCCGACTCGGCGCCACCTGTGCCGTCAGGAAGGCGCACCTCGATAGAGGAGGTGAGCTCGTCGAACAGCCGCGACCACGCATTCGCGCCCGTGACCGACTTCTCAGCGAGGATCTTCTCCTCCGGTTCGCTCAACAGGTGCTCGCGGTAGCGGCGCGCGTTGTGGAGGTGGTGGGCGCAGAACCCGAGGCGCTCCTCGCCGAGCAGCGCGTTCGCGTGCTCGTCGCAAAGCAAGGCCCATTCCAGCTCGAAGAAGAGCAACGTGGTTTCGATCTCGGTGGAGCGCTCCTGCACCTCTTGCAGCAGGGCGCCGCCGGCGGGATCGGCGGTGTCCACCGAGAAGCGCAGACCGGCGTAGGTGCCGGCGCGACCGGCGAGCTCCTGGATGACGGCGAGCTCGCGCATCGCCTCCACCAAGGTGGTGGCATCTATCT
>DATBTP010000088.1:0-4372 GCA_036559185.1 Solirubrobacteraceae bacterium
GCGTTGGCCATCGCGAGGGCGCCGCGAACCACCTTGTGGGGGTTGATCTCATCCTCGAACGTGTAGCCCGGTCCGCCGGTGCCCGTCCCCTGGGGGCAGCCGCCCTGGATCATGAAGTCCTTGATCACGCGGTGAAAGTCGAGCCCGTCGTAGAAGCCCTCGGAGGCGAGCTTGCGGAAGTTCTCGACCGTCTTGGGGGCGTCCTCGTCGAACAGCTCGAAGACGATCGTGCCCTCGGTTGTCTGCATCGTGGCGGTGGACATCTTCTTACTCCTGGGATCGTGTGGGGTCGGTGAATGTGCGGTACATCTAACGGCTGACACGCTCTGCGCGAAACTCTTGCCCGGCAAGCGCCTCGATCACGCGGTCGGCCTCGGCGGAGGGGACCGAGAGAAAGGAGAAGCGCTCGAGCACGCTCACGTCGCGCACGGCCTCGCCGTCGAGGCCGGTGGCAGAGGTGACGGAGGACACTATGTCGGCGACCCGCAGCCCCGCGGCGCGACCGCCGGCGAGTACGAGCTTGACCAACGGTTCGGAGCCGTCGCGGCCGATGCGGGGCTTGGAGTGCCTGCGCGGGCGCTCTGAGACGGGGGTGGGCGGCGCCTTGGCGTCCTTCTCCCACGCCGCGATCGAGGTGCCGATGTGGCGCTCGATCGCCTCGAGCTCTCGCTTCTGGCGGGCCTCCACGAACGTGATCGCCCGCCCCGAGCGGCCCACCCGGCCGGTGCGCCCGATGCGGTGGACGTAGGTGTCGGGGGACGTGGGCACGTCGTAGTTGACGACGTGCGTTACCGTCGAGATGTCAAGCCCGCGAGCCGCCACGTCGGTGGCGACGAGGATCGGCACGCGCCCACCCTTGAAGGCGAGCATCACCCCGTCGCGCGCCCCCTGTGACATGTCGCCGTGCAGCGCCCTCACATTCATCCCGCCGTCGCGCAGCGTGCGAAAGAGTTGGTCGCAGCGAATCTTGGTGCGCACGAACACGATGGCCTGCGCGGGCTTCTCGGCGCGCAGCACCTCCACCAGGCACTTTGCCTTGTCCTTGGTCTCCACGGGAAGCTGAAACTGCGCGACCGTGTCGATCGTGAGCGTCGCGGCCGCCACCTTCACGAGCACCGGTTCATACAGGTAGCCGTCGGCGAGCTTGCGGATCGGCGGTGGCATCGTGGCCGAGAAGAGCGCCGTTTGACGGCCCGAGGGAGTCATCGAGAGGATCCGCTCGACGTCCTCCAGAAAGCCGAGGTCGAGCATCTCGTCCGCCTCGTCGAGCACCACGAAGCGGCAGTCGTGCAACACGATCGAATGGCGCGAGATGAGGTCGAGTACGCGACCTACCGTGCCCACCACGATGTGCCCGCCCGCCCGCAGTTGGGCCTGCTGGGTGCGGATGGGGGCGCCGCCGAACACGGCCACGACGTCCACCCCGCTACGCGCCCCGTAGGCGCGCAGAGCCTGCGTCACCTGGATGCAAAGCTCCCGCGTGGGGGTGAGCACGAGCGCCTGCACCTCAAGCTCCGAGGGGTCGATGTACTGCACGATCGGCAGTCCGAACGCCGCCGTCTTGCCGGTGCCGGTTTGCGCCTGGCCGATCACGTCGCGGCCTTCCAGCAGCGGCGGAATCGCCTCCTCCTGGATCGGGGAGGGCGACTCGTAGCCGACGTCACGCAGGGCTTGCAGCGTGTTCTCGGTGAGGCCGAGCTCGGCGAACGTCTTCTTCATGCGCGAGCGGAGCCTACTGGTCTGGGGTCGAGCAACAGCTTGCCGACGGTTCGCCTCTCGCCCAGGGCGATGTGGGCTTGGGCGGCGTTCTCGAGCGTATAGGTGTCGCCCACCACCGCGCGCAACTCCCCCCGCGCGGCACGGGCGAAGAGATCGGTGAGGGCGTCGGTGAACATCGAGGGGCGCTCCAAACAGTGGAAGAGATAGAAGCCCACCACCGACCGCGAGTGACGCAACAGCGATCCGCTCGACACCTGGTTGGGTTCCTGTGAGGCGATCCCGCACACGACGAGCCTGCCGAAATGGGCGAGCGCGCGGAAGGAGCGCTCGAACGTCTCGCCGCCCGCCATCTCGAACACCACATCCACCTCACGCCCCTCGTTGGCTTCGATCAGGCGCTCGGTGAGCCCCTCGGGCGAGGAGTCGATCGCCACGTCGGCGCCGAGATCGAGCGCGAGCTCCCGCTTCTCGGCGCTGGACGCAACCGCGATCACGCGTCCCGCGCCAAGCGGCCGGGCGAGCTGCACGGCCAGCGAGCCGACCCCGCCGGCGGCCGCGTGCACCACGACGCTCTCCCCCTCCGCGACACGGCCGGCGGTGCGGTAGAGGTGCCAAGCGGTGAGCCCCTGGACGAGGATGGCGAGCGCCGTCGCGTCGTCCAAGCCGTCGGGGATAGGGAACACCAGCTCGCGCGGCGCGGTCGTGTACTCGGCGTAGCCGCCCGCGTCGAGCAGGGCGATGACGCGCTCGCCGGCGCCAAGCCCGCCGCCGGCCGGCGCCTGCGCCACGACACCGGCCACCTCCACTCCCGGGATCAGCGGGAGCGTAGCCTTGCGCACGTAGGAGTTGGTGCGCGTGTGCGTATCGGCGAAGTTGAGTCCCGCGCGGCTCACACGGATCAATACCTCGTCGGGCGCGGGCCGCGGCTTGGGCAGCTCTACCAGGCGCAAGACCTCGGGTCCGCCAAACTCGGTTATCTGGATGGCACGCATCGACGGTGAGGCTATACGACGACATCGCGCACGCGGTCTCCACAGCGCACCACGGACGGTCGACCATCGGTGCTCAACCGCGGGCTCTTCAGTAGGGTCCGCGCCATGCCAATCACCGTTGTCGGATCTATCGCCTATGACGCCGTGAAGACGCCGTTTGGGGAGCGCGAGCGGATGCTAGGAGGGGCAGCCGTGCACTTCGCGCTGGCAGCGTCTTTCTTTGAGGAGGTGCGCGTGGTCGGGCCGGTGGGCGATGACTTCGGCGAGGCGGAGCTCGATGTGATGCGCCGCCGCGGCGTGGACGTGTCCGACGTGGAGCGCATCGCGGGCGGCAAGACCTTCTTCTGGCGCGGCGAGTACGGCTGGGACCTCAACTCGCGCGAGACGCTCGACACGCGGTTGGGCGTCTTCGAGGGCTTCCAACCAAAGCTGTCGGAGACCTCCAGGGAAAGCGACGTGCTGTTCCTCGCGAACATCCTCCCCGACCTGCAGCTGGAGGTCCGCGCGCAACTCCCGGACGCGCGCTTCGTGGCGCTCGACTCGATGAACCTGTGGATCGACATCGCCAAGGACAAGCTCGTGGAGGCGATCGAGAATGTCGACTGCCTGATCCTCAACGACGCCGAGCTGCGCCAGCTGACGGGCAAGCCGAACCTGGTGGCGGCCGCCCGCGACATCCTCGCCTGGAAAGCGGCCGCGGACGGGCGCGGACCGAGCGTGATCGTGGCAAAGCAGGGCGAGTATGGCGCGGCGCTCGTAACGAGCGACGGCTTCTTCGCGCTGCCCGCGTATCCGATGGAGGACGTGATCGACCCCACCGGCGCGGGCGACACGTTCGCGGGCGGGTTCGTCGGCTACATCGCCGCCCATCCCGACGAGGAGCTCTCCGACGAGCTGCTGCGTCGCGCGATGGCACACGGCACCGCGCTCGCCTCGTTCAACGTCGAGGAGTTCGGCACCGAGCGCATCGAAAGGCTCACGGGCGAGGAGATCCACGCCCGCGTGCGGGAGCTGCACGAGATCACGCGGTTCAGCGGCGCCCCGCTGCAACTGCGCGGCTGACCTACGCCGGCCATGCCGGCGGGGGCGAACATCCCATCGACCCATCGGGCATGTGCCTGCCGGAGGGCCTGGGCATGCCCCTCGCCCTCCCAAGCGCTTGTGCCCGCCGGAGGGCGGGTATAGGATCAAACCAGGGTGGATGCCTGGACTTTCATCTGGCTGATGGTCTTCTTGAAGATCCCGATCGTGGCTCTCTTCCTGATCGTGCGCTGGGCCGTGCGCCAGACCCCGGATGACATGCTCGGCGAGGACGGCGGGATCGGCCCACACCCAGGTCCTCCGCATCCTCGCCACCCCCGAGCGCGACTGCCGCGCTGGCCGCGAAGAGGCCCGCACGGCGATCCGCCGCTCGTGCCACCCGCGCGCGTGCGCACCGCCGTGGCGCGCGGACGGCTGACCCAGCATTGAGCGGCGAGCACCCAGAAGGAGGCCAAGCGGGCAACTCGCGCTTGGCTTCACAACTCGCCCACGGGCGAAGGCGCCCGCGTGTCGCATAATCGGATGAGACAGAGCTAGACACGACTGGAGTAGACACGACTGGAGGAATGATGGGCGCCGAGACACAAAGCCGAGACGCGAGCACCCACGGCGCCCCGCCT
>DATBTP010000089.1:0-17969 GCA_036559185.1 Solirubrobacteraceae bacterium
TAACGATCTTCACCAGCATCGAGGCGAACCCGAAGATCGCATTGGTGGGCTCCCCCGTGGATGTCGCGATCGACTCGGGCAGCGCATAGAAAGCCCGGTAGACCAGACTCGGACCATCGATCAGGAACAGGCGGCGCTCCACGCCGAGCACTTTATTGATACTCCCACCCCACCCACCCCCGCGGGACCGACGGGGTATGGGGGTCCACGAGCCCCGAGCAAATAACATGCCGGGCCGCTCGGCGACTTCACACGTGCCGTGCCGCCGCCGACGTCAACCGACCACCCAGGAGCATCATCCCAGTGATCGTCACCCCCAGCGCGCAATATCGCCTGACCATCCGCGTCAAGATCGACGAGGGTCAGAACGTGCTGGGCCAGGTGACCGACATGATCGGCGAGCAGGGCGGGATGGTGATCGCCGTCGACCTGGTGGAGGCCGGCGCGGACCACAGCGTGCGGGACATAGTGGTTGACGCCTCCAACCGCGACCACTGGAACCGAATCCTCTCGGCGATCGGATCGCTGCCGGGGGTGGAGGTGATCGACACGACCGACCGCACCTTCCTATTGCACGTGGGCGGGAAGATCGAACAGCGCAACAAGCACCCCCTGAAGACGCGCGACGACCTCTCGATGACCTACACGCCTGGCGTGGCGAGGGTGTGCACCGCGATCAAGGACGACCCAGACAAGGCGTATCAGTACACGATCAAGCGCAACACGGTGGCGGTGGTGAGCGATGGCACCGCGGTGCTCGGCCTCGGCGACATCGGTCCGGCGGCGGCTATGCCGGTGATGGAGGGCAAGGCGTGTCTGTTCAAGGAGTTCGCGGGGGTCGACGCGTTCCCGATCTGCCTCGACACGAAGGACACCGAGGAGATCGTTAGGGCCGTGAGGCTGATCGCGCCGTCCTTCGGCGGCATCAACTTGGAGGACATCTCGGCGCCGCGCTGCTTCGAGATCGAGGAGCGCCTCAAGAACGACCTCGATATCCCCGTCTTCCACGACGACCAGCACGGCACCGCCGTGGTGGTGATGGCGGCGCTGCTCAACGCGGTGAAGCTCACGGGCAGGAATCTGGCGGACCTGAAAGTGCTCGTGATCGGTCTCGGCGCGGCCGGAGTTGCGGTGACGAAGATCCTGCTGGAGGCAGGGGTGCGGGACATCGTCGGCGCGGACTCGCGCGGGGCGCTCAGCACCAGGCGCGAGGACTACCTCGACGGCAGCATGAACTCGGTGAAGCGCTGGTATGCGGAGTCGACCAACCGCGAGGGTCGCACCGGCACGCCGGCGGAGGTGATCGAGGGCGCCGACCTGCTCGTCGGTCTGTCCGGGGCCCGAGCGCTACCGGTGCAGGCGCTGGCCGGGATGAACGATGACGCGATGGTGTTCGCAATGGCAAACCCGAACCCCGAGGTGATCCCCGAGGAGGCGGCGCCGTACGTGCGCATCATGGCGACCGGTCGCTCGGACTATCCCAACCAGATCAACAACGTGCTGTGCTTCCCGGGGATCTTCCGCGGCGCGCTCGACGTGCGCGCGAAAGCGATTACGGAGAACATGAAGATGGCGGCCGCGCGGGCGATCGCCGACATCGTCGCCGAGGAGGAGCTGCGCGATGACTACATCATTCCGTCTGTGTTCAACCGCGACGTGGCGCCCGCGGTGGCGGCGGCGGTCGCGGACGAGGCGCGCGCGAGCGGCGGCGCGCTGGCGGGCAACGAGGTGGGGTACGCGCAGAGCGATACGCTGACGGGGATGGGCGAGCAGCGAGCGCGGACCGACCAATAGGCGACTGACGGCCATGCGGGTGACGGTCACGGGCGCGACGGGTTTGATCGGGTCGCGACTGGTCGCGGCCCTGAGGGCGCGCGGCAATGAGGTGACGGTTCTCTCTCGCGACCCACAGAGCGCGCGCGCAGCGCTGGGCGAGGTGGAGGGGGTGCGCTGGGATCTCATGAGCGAACTCGCGCCGGCCCAGGCCCTGAGGGGACGCGATGCGGTGGTGCATTTGGCGGGGGAGAGCATCGCGCAACGCTGGACCGCGAGCGCGAAGCGAGCAATCCTCGAGAGCCGGGTGAGCGGTACCCGGCATCTGGTCGAAGGTCTTGCGGCGGTCGCGGAAGACGAGCGCCCGGGCGTGCTCGTGAGTTCTTCAGGCGTCGGCTATTACGGCGCTCGCGGCGAGGAGCCAATCGACGAGGAAACGCCGCCCGGGACGGACTTCCTCGCACAGACGTGCGTCGCATGGGAGTCCGAGGCGCGGGCGGCCGAGGCGCTGAGTGTGCGCGTGGTGAGATTGCGCACCGGTGTTGTGCTCGACCCTCGCGGCGGGGCGCTCGCCAAGATGTTGCCCCCCTTCAAGCTCGGCGTCGGCGGGCCCGTGGCGGGCGGATCGCAATACATCTCCTGGGTGCACACCGAAGACCTCGTGGGAATCGCGCTGGCGGCGATCGACGGCGAGAGGTGGCAGGGGGCGGTGAACGCCACGGCCCCCGAGCCCGAACGAAACCGCGAGTTCTCCAAAGCCCTCGGACGAGCCCTTCACCGCCCCTCGCTGCTGCCGGTGCCGGGAGCGGCGCTGCGCCTCGTGTACGGCGAGATGGCGGCGACGGTGACAACCGGGGCACGGGCGCTTCCCGCGCGGGCGCTAATGAACGGCTACGAGTTCCGCTACCCGCGACTCGACGCGGCGCTGCGCGCCGTGCTCGCCTGACCGGCGTGGAAGGCTCGCCAGAAGACGGGCGCGCCGTGGACGATGCGGTCGATGGCGTAGGTCGAGAGGGTCGTTTCCCCACTCGGCTGGATCGAGTAGACGCCAAGCACGGAGCGACGCTCGCGCGTCGCGAACAGCGCGTCGATCACCGCTTGTCGGTTGTCGCCCTTGTTGCCCGCGCGACGGATCGCGTCGAGCGTCACGCCCATCGCCTCGTAGCCGTAAAGGACATACGGCCCGGGCGAGGAGCCGAAGCGACGTAGAAATTGCGCTAGCACGTCTTGAGCCGAGGAGGGGTAGGAGCTTGTTGGGAGCACGGGCGAGCCGACCGTGCTCACGCCTTCGGCGGCGCCCAGGTTCGACGTGAAGATGGAGTTCTGCATCGTACTCGCGGCGAGTAGGGCGAGATGCGGGTCGGCGGCGTGCAGTTCGCGGAAGAGGCGCGCGGCTTCGCCCGTGGCCGTGGCGCTCACGAACACCGCCTGGGCGCCGCTTTCGGCGATCTTCGCTACCTCGCCGGTGAAGCTGGCGCCGGGTACAATCGTGATGGTGTCTTCGCCGGACACCTGCATGCCGTGTCGCCGAGCGTTGCCGGCAACGATCTGAGCGAGCGGCCCGTCGAATGGGTCCTGATCGGCGAGCACGTAGAGGCGACGGATATGCTCGGCGCCTAGGATCGCGACCTGCGCGGCCGCCTGCGCCGGGTCGCCGGGGTCGACACGAGCGAAGGTGCGCTTGCCGGTGGGATAGAACCGTTCGGGCTCGTCCTGGCCGGCGTCGAGCGAGGAGGCGAGCCCGACATAGGGGCTCGCTGGACTCACTTGGAGGATACCGGCGGCGTTGACCAGCGGCAGCGAGACCGCGGTGGCGCCCGAGTTGTAGTCGCCCAGGTAGGCGATCGTCGTGGGGTCCTGCGCCACAGCCTTCGCGTTGGCGGCCGTGACGCCGGGGTCCCACGCGCCGCTGGTCGGATTGGAGTCGTCGAGCGAGACGTAGCTGACCGTGAGCGGACCGACGTGCCCGCCGGCGTTGGCGAGCGCGAGCTTCTCACCGGCGACGATCTGGCTGGAGATCGCGCCAGAGGGTCCTTGGAGTGGCAGACCCGAGTAGACCGTGAGCTGCGTGCCGACGCTGTCGGCGACTGGTGACGCGCTCACCCCGCCGCAGCCAGCAAGCGCCGGGGCGAAGGCGAGTGCGGCCAGAGCGGCGGCCCCAGGGCACAGCCACCGCGCGCGCAGGACCCGTGGCACCAGCTACTGGTCGCGGTGGCCCGGTAGATAGCCGGCGATGATCTTCATGCAGGCGCCCACGAGGATTACGAGCGTTGCGAGCATGAAGGAGTCGAATCCCTTGGCGCCAAGCGCCCAGAGCACGATCCAGATGATCAGGCCGGCGGTGACGGTGAGTACCAGTCCCATAAGCGAGGCAATCCTATAGCAGGCGCTCGGCGTCGTACCCCGCCCAGGACTACCGGCGAGAGGCGTTCTCTGGGCGGGCGTCCTGCAACTACGCGGCGAGCGCGGCGGCGAGCGCGGCCACGACCTCCCCCACCGCCCCCGCTGGATCGCTTGGCGACTCGGCAGCGGCGCGCACGAGGCGCGTGCCGACGATCACTCCGTCGGCGCCGGCTTGCGCGGCTTGCGAGGCGTGCTCGGGCGTTGAGATGCCGAAGCCGAGCGCTACCGGCACATCCGTGCTGGCCTTGGCGTGGGCGACTACCTCGGCAAAGCTCTCGGCGAGCGCCGCTCGCTCGCCGGTGGTGCCGACTACCGACACGGTGTAGAGGAAGCCGCGCGCGCGCGCGCCGATCTGGGCGAGACGCTCGGGTGGCGTGGTGGGCGCCACGAGCGGCACGAGAGCGATCCCGCGGGCGTCGCAGGCGGCGAGCACGGCGGGGGCCTCCTCGAAGGGGAGGTCGGGCACGATCAGGCCACTCGCTCCGGTTTGGGCGAGTCGCCCGACGAACGCCTCGGCCCCCGGCGCGAAGACCATGTTGGCGTAGCACATCAGCACGACGGGGACGCTCGGCGATAGAGCATGCGCCACCCCCAGGACGCCGGTGAGGGTTGCCCCTCCGGCCAAGGCACGGGTGCCGGCCTCGTGGATGACGGGCCCGTCGGCGAGCGGATCCGAATAGGGGACACCCAGCTCGAGCAGGTCGGCCCCCGCGCGTACGCAAGCCTCGCCGATATCGACAGACCGCGCGATCGTGGGATAGCCGCCCATCAGGTAGGGCATCAGCGCGGCGCGCTTGCCACTCTCGGCGAACGCCCGCGCGATCCGGTCGACGCCGGTTGTGGCGGTGGCGCTCATCCGGGAGCCCCCGTGAGCTCGACGGTGACGGAGGCGGCGATCCGTCGCGGAGCCCCCGAGGCGAGGCGCGTCATTGAGCCAGTACCTCCGAGAGATCCTTGTCGCCCCGCCCCGACAGGCACACGAGGTCGAGCTCGCCACCCGATTGGGCAAGCGTGTAGGCGAGCGCGTGGGAGGTCTCGAGCGCGGGGATGATGCCCTCCAGGCGCGAGACCTCTCTGAACGCGGCGAGCGCCTGCTTGTCTGTCACCGCTACGTAGCGGGCGCGGCCGCTGTCGCGCAGAAAGGCGTGCTGGGGTCCCGTGCCGGGGTAGTCGAGGCCGGCCGAGATCGAATGAGCCTCGATGATTTGACCCTCCTCGTCCTGCATCACCGCCGAGAGCGCGCCGTGCAGGACACCGGGTCGCCCGGCGACCGTGAGGGGCGCTCCATGGCGTCCCCCCCCATCGGCGTCGATTCCCTCGCCGCCGGCCTCCACGCCGATCAGCTCCACCCCGGGGTCGTCGAGGAACGCGGTGAAGATGCCGAGCGCGTTCGAGCCCCCGCCCACGCAGGCGATGACGCGATCGGGCAATCGTCCCTCGCGCTCGAGCATCTGGGCGCGGGCCTCGTCGCCGATGACGCGCTGCAGATCGCGCACAAGCGCCGGGTAGGGGGCCGGTCCGACAACCGAGCCGATGATGTAGTGGGTGTGGCTGACATTCGTCACCCAATCGCGTATCGCCGCGGAGGTGGCCTCCTTGAGGGTGCGAGCGCCGGCGTCGACGGCGTGGACACTCGCTCCAAGCAGTTCCATGCGCTGCACGTTGGGGGCCTGGCGGCGGGTGTCCTCGGCGCCCATGTAGATGACGCACTCGAGGTCGAGCAGCGCGCAGACAGTGGCTGTGGCGACGCCGTGCTGACCGGCGCCGGTCTCCGCGATGATGCGGCGCTTACCCATGCGCTTCGCCAGCAGCGCCTGGCCGAGCGCGTTGTTGAGCTTGTGGGAGCCGGTGTGGTTGAGGTCCTCGCGCTTGAGGTAGATGGGCCGCCCGGCGCGCTCGGAGAGACTCTCCGCGCGGTACAGCGGCGTTGGGCGTCCCGCGAAGTCGCGCAGCAGCAGCCCCAGAGTGGCCCTGTAGTCGGGGTCCTCACGCGCCCGCGCCCACGCCTGCTCGAGCTCGGCGAGCGCGGGCATGAGCGTCTCGGGGACATATTGCCCGCCGTAGCGCCCGAAGCGATGCTCCACGCCCGCCTCGGACGCTCCGCCGACCGTGTCGTTTGCGCTCACGCCGCCGACCCTACCGAGGGCGTGTGCTCGGGGGGCGCCTCCGATACGGGCGCAGTCTCGGCCGCGTCGACCGCCGGCTGCGCAGAGAACGCCGCGCGGTCGACCGAGGCGAAGAAGTCGCGCAGCTTGGCAGGGTCCTTGACACCCGGCGCGAGCTCTGTGCCGCTGGCGGTATCGACCGCGAAAGGCCGCACGCGCTCGATCGCTTCGCACACGTTGTGCGGCCCCAGGCCGCCGCTGAGTATGAGCGGGACTTTCGAGCGCCGCCCGGCGAGCAGCTTCCAATCGAACGTCTCACCGGTGCCGCCGCGCAAGCCCTCGCGGGTGGGAGCGGCCGAGCGTGCGTCGAGCAGGTGAAAATCCGTGTGATAGCGGGAAGCGTCGCGGACGTCCCCGATGCCTGACACTTGCAACGCCTTGACGATGCGGGCGCCCGTGCGACGCGCGACCTCACCGCAGAAGGAGGGGCCCTCGTCGCCGTGCAATTGCAGCAGTGTGAGGCCGAGCTGCTCGCTCACCCCCACGATCTCCTCCATGGGAGTGTTGACGAAAACGCCGCACAACTCGAGGCGGCGACGCAGTGCGGTTGTGATGGTTTGCGCCTCCGCGAGCGAGCAGCGCCGGGGGCTCGGCTCGTAGAAGACCATGCCCACCGCCCACGCCCCCAGCTCGACAGCGAGCTCGGCGTCGGCGAGCCGTGTGATACCGCAGATCTTTACCCGCGTGGGGGCGGTGGACATGCCCCAACGGTAGCGTGCGCGGGGGCCTTCTCACCCTTCGGGCGTACTGGCGTTCTTCACCGAGTTGGGGCGGCCGGTGAGCGTCACTTTCAGGGTCTTGTGTTCGTAGCCGCCGCTACCGGTGGCGCGGAGGACTTCGACGGAGATCGTGTCACCCGGTTTCTTGGTGGAGATGACGTTGGAGAGGTCGTCGGCGCTCGAGATCGTGTGACCGTCGACTTTCACGATGATGTCGCCGCCTACCGCCACCTTGCCGCCGGGCGTTTGGGCTTCGAGGTTGCCGCCGTGGATACCAGCCTTGGCCGCGGGCGTGCCGGCTTCTACGGTCTCCACGAGCGCGCCGCTTTTCACGGGGAGGTTGAGCGCCGAGAGCGAGCCGTCGATCGTGAGGGTGCTCACACCGAGATAGGCGCCGCGGACGGTCCCGCCCTTCTCCAGCTGCGATAGCTCTTTCTCGGCCGTGTTGATGGGGACGGCGAAGCCGATGCCGACGCTGCCGCCGCCGCTGCCGCCGGTCTCGATCTGCGAGTTGATGCCGATCACTTCGCCCGCCGCGTTCAGGAGCGGCCCGCCGGAATTGCCGGGATTGATGGGCGCGTCGGTTTGCAGGACGTTGCTGATAGTGAAGCCGTTTGGCGAGGTGATCTGGCGCTGCAACGCCGATACGACTCCGGTGGTAAGCGTGCGTTCCAGGCCGAAGGGGTTGCCGATCGCGAGCACCGGGTCGCCGACCTGCGCCTTGGCGGAATCGCCGAGCGCGAGCGCATGCAGCGTGATCCCTTCAGTAGGGATGCTGAGGACGGCGAGATCGTTGGAGGGATCCTTGCCCACGACCTTCGCTTCGACGGCCTTGCCGTGTTCGAAGCTCACGGTGACCTTCACGGCGTTCTCGACCACGTGGTAGTTGGTGAGGATGGTGCCGTCCTTGTTGATGACAAAGCCCGAGCCGGTGGCGGTGCCCTGTTGTGTTTGGCTTTCGCCGAAGCTGAAAGGCGATTCGGTTTGGCGCACGATCGTGGAGGTCACGAAGGCGACGCCCGGAGCGTCTTTTTCGTAGATCTCGTGAGGCGTGAGGCCCGTGCTCCGCGCGGAGGCGTTGGAGGGCGCGATCGGAGTTGACTGCTGCACGACCGTTACCGTCTTCTGCGAGGCGGAAAGCCCGCCAGTGGCGGCGATGACGGCGACCACCAGCCCACCGCCGATGAGGGCTGAGACGAACGGGATGGCGAACATGCGCTTCATTTATGGAAAGGATTACGGAGGGCGATCAACGCAGACTAAAGAATGGCATCCGACTTTATAAAAGGTTGGAATAGCAGTGCTTCTAGCGCCTGCCGTGGATCGGGCGCGCGCATGAGCGTCTCGCCCACGAGCACCGCAGCGACACCGTGGCGCTCGAGCTCTGAGAGTTGGCCTGCGTCGGCGATCCCCGACTCCGAGATAACGGTGGCGCCGGTGGGCATCGTCTCCATCAACTCAAAGGTGCGCCGCACGTCGCAGCTGAAGTCGCGCAGATCGCGATTGTTGACGCCGATCAGGCGCGCGCCGGCGTCGGCGGCGCGGGCGAGCTCGTGGCGGTCGTGTACCTCCACGAGCACGTCGAGGCCGAGCGCGCGGGCGAGCTCGTGCAAAGAGGCGAGCGCGGGCTGGTCGAGCGCGGCGACGATCAACAGCACCGCGTCGGCGCCGGCGACGCGCGCCTCATACAGCTGGTAGGGATCGACTACGAAGTCCTTGCGCAGGATCGGCAGGCCGGTGCCGGCGCGCGCGGCGCGCAGATCCTCGAGCGAGCCTTCGAAGTTGGGGCCCTCGGTGAGCACCGACAGCGCGCTTGCGCCGCCCAGCTCGTACGCGGCGACTATCTCCTCGAGGTTGGCATTCTCGCGCAATGCGCCAGCCGAGGGCGAACGGCGCTTGAACTCGGCGATGACGCCGATCCCCGGACGCGCGAGCGCCTCGTGAAAACGTCCCGGAGCGCTGTCGAGGAAGGGCACGTCGGCTCCGACTCTCGTTTCGATCGTCTCCCGCGGCAAGACCAGCTTGCGCCGCTCTATCGCCTCGCGGGTTTCGGCGAGGATGCGCTCGAGCATGGTCATGGCACCACCTGCAGGGGCGCGTGCTCGTGACTGGCCTGCACGTAGCGCTCGAGCGCGGCGGCCGCGCCACCCGTGGCTATCGCGGCACGAGCCGCCTCGACCCCCTCGGCGATGCCCTCGGCGGCGCCCGCGGCGTAGATGGCGGCGCCGGCGTTGACGAGCACCAGATCGGCGCGCACGCCCCGCTCGCCGGCGAGAACGGCCCGCGTGACCTCGGCGTTCTGCTCTGGCGAGCCGCCGCCAAGCAACGGATCGGAGGGGTCGGCGAGCTCGATCCCCACATCGCTCGGGTCGAACGTGTAGCGGGAAATGTCCTGCCCGTTGACCTCCACCACGTTGGTGGTCGCGGACGTGGAGACCTCGTCGAGCCCATCCTCGCCGCAGACGACGAGCGCCCGGTGCGCACCAAGCCGCGCCAGCGCGCCGGCGATCGTCTCGAGGAAGCTCGCGTCAGCCACGCCGATGAGCTGGCGGGTAGCGCCAGCGGGGTTGGTGAGCGGTCCGAGCAGGTTGAAGATGGTGCGCACCGCAAGCTCGCGTCTGACCGGGACGACGAAGCGCGTGGCCTGATGGTGCGCGGGGGCGAACATGAAGCCGAAGCCGGCTTGCTCGATGCACTTCGCGACGCCAGCCGGCTCGAGGTCGATGCGTGCCCCGAGCGCCTCCAAGAGGTCGGCCGAGCCCGAGGAGCTGGTGGCCGAGCGGTTGCCGTGCTTGGCCACCTCGCAACCGGCGCCCGCGGCGACGAGCGCGGCGGTGGTGGAGACGTTGAAGGTGCGCCGTCCCCCACCGGTGCCGGCGGTATCCAGCAGCTCGCCGCCCTCCGTGGGCACCTGAGCCGCGAGGTCGCGCATCGTGCGGGCAAGGCCGGCCAGCTCCTCCACGGTCTCCCCCTTGGTGCGCAGCGCGATCAGGAAGGCGGCGATCTGCGTCTCTGAGACCTCGCCGTGCATGATCTCGGCGAGCACCTCAGAGGTCTCCCCCGAGCTGAGGTCGCGGCGGGACGCGAGGGCGTCGATCGCCCGCGTGAGGACGGGGTTTGGCATCAGTCCTCGCCTTCGCCCAAGGCACACAGGGATCGGCCGCGGTGTGAGCATGACGCTCTCGCCCGACGCCCGCACGAGTTGACTAAGTAGCTGGTCAACCGGTGTGGGCATTCCGGCGAGATGACGATCCGCGCACGCATCAGCGGCTCCGCGCGCCGTCGAGCAGGAAATTGGACAGCAGGTGCTTGCCCTCCTCGGTGAGCACCGACTCGGGGTGAAACTGCACTCCCTCCGCAGGCAGCTCGCGGTGGCGCAGCGCCATCATCACGCCGCCCCCATGCGCGGAGGCCTGCAGGCAGTCGGGCAGCTCCTCGCAGACCACGAGCGAGTGATAGCGCCCGACCGTGAGCGGGCAGGAGAGGCCTTGGAAGATCGTGCGCCCGTCGTGTTCGATTGTCGTGGCCTTGCCATGGACGGGAGGGTGCAACATCACCCGTCCGCCGAACGCCTGCGCCATCGACTGGTGCCCAAGACACACCCCGAGCGTCGGGATACCCGCTTCGGGCAGCCGCCGCGCGACCTCCACGGAGATGCCTGCCTCATCGGGCGTGCAGGGCCCCGGCGAGATCACGCAGCGCTCATATCCACTGGCCAGCAGCTCGTCCACCGTGGCGGCATCGTTGCGCACGGTGCGCACCTCCGCGCCGAGCTCGCCCAGGTATTGCACGAGGTTGTAGGTGAAGGAGTCGTAGTTGTCCACCACCAGGACCTTCATCGCGGCCTCTTCACGTCGCGCGCGGTCGGGCTCGCGGGCGCCCCGATAGTGCCGGCAAGCACGAAACGATCCCCTAGAGAGATCATGCCCAATCGTCCTGTTCGCAGGCCAGCTCCACGGCGCCCAGAACGGCCTTGGTCTTGTTGACCGACTCCTCGTACTCGTACGCGGGCTTGGCGTCGGCGACGGTGCCGCCTCCGGCCTGCACGTGGGCGACGCCGTCCTTTACGACCACGGTGCGGATGTGGATCGCGGTGTCGAGGTCGCCGCCGTAGCTGAGATAGCCGATCGCCCCGCCGTAGCCTCCGCGCTTGGTGGGCTCGAGCTCATCGATTATCTGCATCGCGCGCACCTTGGGCGCGCCGGAAAGCGTGCCGGCCGGCAGCACCGAGCGCAGCGCGTCCATCGCGCCGACATCCTCGCGCAGCTTGCCCGACACCGAGGAGACGATGTGCATGACGTGGCTGTAGGTCTCGATCTCCATCAGCTCATCGACGGTGACGCTGCCGTACTCGCACACCCGGCCGAGATCGTTGCGCCCAAGGTCCACGAGCATCACGTGCTCGGCGCGCTCCTTCTCGTCCTCGAGCAGCTCGCCGGCGATGCGACGGTCATCCTCCGGGGTCGCCCCGCGCGGGCGGGTACCGGCGATCGGACGGGTGGAGACATGGCGACCTGTGACGGTGAGCAGCGGCTCGGGGCTCGCGCCCGCGACCTGGAAGTCGCCGAAGTCAAGGAAATACATGTAGGGGCTGGGGTTGACGGCGCGCAGGCCCCTGTAGATGGAGAAGGCACGCACCGGCACCTCCGCCGAGAAGCGCTGCGAGGGCACCACCTGGAAGGCGTCGCCCGCGTGGATGTACTCCACGATGCGTGTAACCATCGCTTCGAAGCTCTCACGCGTCATGTTCGACTGGAAGGTGGGCGCCTCGCGCGCCCCGACCCCAGGCCCAAGCGGCACCGGCCCCGCGAGGCAGGCGCGCACCTCGGCGATCGTGCGCGCCGCCGCCTCCCGCGCTCGCTCAACCTCGGGCTCCACATCGAGGTCGGCGTTGGCGAGAATCGTGATGGTGTGCTTGAGGTGGTCGAAGCAGACCAGCGTGTCGGTGAGCATGAGCGCCATGTCTGGCAGCCCAAGCGCGTCCGGATTGGGATCGCCCAGCGGCTCGACGGTGCGGACGAGGTCGTAGCCGAAGTAGCCCACGGCGCCCCCGTCGAAAGGCGAGCGCTCGTCGCCAGCGACGGGCGGCTCCTGACGGCAGTCGGCGACCGCCGCGGCAGCGAGCGCGTAGGGATCGCCGGGATCGCCAAGCGACCAGCGCAGGACAGACCGCGGGCGGAACCCGATGAACGAGTAGCGACCCATGCGCTGGCCCTGCTCGGCTGACTCCAGCAGGAAGGCTGGCTTGCCGGGCGCGAGCGCACGGAGCTTTAGGAACGCCGACACCGGAGTCTCGCAGTCCGAGATGAACGTCTCCCGCAGCGGGATCAGGTTGTAAGCACCCGCCGGAGCCTGCACCGAGAGGCCGCCCGAGGCGCTCATGCTTGGACTCCGCCGTGGGCGAGGAGACACCTCGAGCGCCCGCCCGCGACGCGCTCACCGACGGCGTTCATCGAGCACGCCCTCCGCGTCGGACAGTGAGCGCCCGCGGGAGCGCAGCAGCACGAGTAGGTGGTAGAGCAGGTCGGCGGCCTCTTCGTCGACGCGAATCTCGCTCTCCTCGCGGGCGGCGCGAGCCACCTCCTCGGCCTCCTCCCTTACCTTCTCGCCGATGCGAGCGTGATCGTCGAGCAACTCCACGGTGTAGGAGCCGGCGGGTCGCTCGCGGGCGCGCTGCTCGAGCGTGCGCTCGAGCGCACGCAGCGTCTCGTACGGCGCGCCCGGATCGAACTCGCCGCGATGAAAGCAGGTGCGCTCGCCCGTGTGGCAGGCCGGGCCGGCGGGCTCCACAAGCGCGAGGATCGCATCGCCGTCGCAGTCCACGCGCAGCGCGCGCAGCGCCTGCGTGTTGCCGCTCGTGGCGCCCTTGTGCCAGAGCTCCTGGCGCGATCGGCTCCATAGGTGAAGCTCGCCGGTGGCACGCGTACGCTCTAGCGCGAGCTCGTTCATGTAGGCGAGCGTGAGCACCTCGCCCGTGCGCCAATCCTGCACCACGCACGGCACGAGACCGCGCTCGTCGTAGACGAGCAGCCGCTCGACAGTCTTGTCCGCCGTGGCGCTCATCAGCGGATTGTAGGTTGCACAGCGACAATGGCATCCCTGTTGGAGCGCAAGCTGATCGTGGTAGCGGGCAAGGGCGGCGCCGGGAAGAGCACGGTGGCGTGCGCGCTCGGCATCCTCGCGGCGCGCTCGGGGCTCCGCGCCGTGGTGGCCGAGCTCGGCGAGCAGCAACGGCTGCCGGCCTTGTTCGGCGTTCCCGAGGCGAGCGAGCCCGGCGCGGAGGTGGAGTTGGAGGAGGGGCTGTGGAGCACCTGCATCGACCCTGAGATGGCGTTGTTCGAGTGGTTGCGCACGGTGAGCGGGCGCATCTCG
Source organism: Solirubrobacteraceae bacterium (assembly GCA_036559185.1). Classification (GTDB taxonomy): domain Bacteria; phylum Actinomycetota; class Thermoleophilia; order Solirubrobacterales; family Solirubrobacteraceae; genus Palsa-744. The sequence goes on from DATBTP010000089.1 coordinate 13,433, forward strand.
GCGAGGATGCTCTCGGCGAGCAGCACCTTCAACTACTTCGCCGCCGCCGCGCCTGGGGCGAAGGAGTTGATGAGCATGGTCAAGGTGTGTGAGCTTTGCGAAGGGGCCCGCGCGCGGAAGGACCGCGACCCCTACGACCTTGTGATCCTCGACGCCCCAGCGACGGGGCACGCGTTGGCGCTACTTCACTCGCCGCAAACGTTCGGCTCGATCGTGCGCATGGGGCCCCTGGCCGAACAGGCCCGCAAGGCGCGCGAGCTACTGGAGGACCCGTTGCGCTCAGGCTATGTCGCGGTGGCGCACGCAAACGAGCTGGCGGTCGCCGAGACACTGGAGCTCGAGTACGGCGTGCGGGAGAGCCTCGGTCGCGATCTCGATGCCGTCGTGGTGAACGGGACGCTGCCGCGCCGCTTCACACGCGATGAGCTTCGACGCGTGGCCGCTCTCGAGCACGACCATCCGGCGATCGAGAGCGCCCAGCGCGCGGCGACGGCGGTGCACGCGCGCGCGGCTATCCAGCAAGCTCAGATCGCGCGCCTGCGGCGCGCCACGACAAACAGGGAGAAAAGTCTCACGATATTTTCGGTGCCGTTCGTGTTCGCGTCTGAGTTCGACTTGCGAATCGTGAATGAAATTGCCGCGCTACTGCGGAGAAAGCTCTCGTATGCCTAACGTTATGGATCGACTGCAAGCCATGGTAATCTCGCGACTTCTTGATGATTTCCGATTGTTAGGACCGGTTGGGCCTCGTTGGAATACCCATGCAAGCCGTGAGAAAAGTAAAGATAACGCTCGGAGTGGGCGTGGCGGTACTCGTCGCGTTGGGCGTAGTGACGCTCTCGCATGCGCCACCGCGCGTCGTGCGAGTCGGCCAGAGCCAGAACGTCGAGGTGGGCAGGGTCGACGCAGCCGTAGAAATCTGCCAGGCCGAAGAAATGCTGCCGGCCGGTGTGTCGGCGATCCGACTCTCGGTGGCCGCTTATTTCGGGTCGAGGATCCGAGTCGAGGTGTCCTCCGGCTCACGGTTGCTCACGGGCGGCAAACGTGGCGCCGACTGGACCTCGAAGTCGGTCACGGTGCCCGTCACCCCGATCAACCATTCCATGTCAAACGTGAGGCTCTGCCTTGGCATCGGCCCCAACCAAGAGCACATCTACGTGTTTGGCGCGCCAGCGCCGCAGCGGGAGTCGGCGGTGCTCAGCAGCGGACGGCCGCTTGGCCACAGGATAGGCGTGGAATATCTTGCCGCCGGCAGGGCGTCGTGGTGGTCTCGTCTACTGACGGTCGCAAGGCACATGGGACTCGGCCGCGCCCTTCCTGGGACCTGGGTGGTGCTGCTCATCGCGGCGCTCCTAGCCACCGTCGGCTCGCTTTCGCTGTGGCTCACCGTACGCGAGTCTTCGCCGAGCGCACGACCGCACAAGACACGCTCGGGCTCCGCGCTCGCGGACTCGCGGGCCCCTGCGCAAGCACCCTCCGCAAGACCGGCGCCAGCTCGGCTGGCTCCGATTATCCGTGGCTGGCGGGGACTCACCTCGGGCGGGCTCTCGAGGAGGCCGCGAGCGATACTCGCGCGCGTACCGACCGCGGCGTGGATATGCGCGTTGATCGCCTTCCTGAACGCTTCGGCGTGGTCACTGATAGTGCCGCCGTTCGAGGGCAAGGACGAGGATGCCCACTTCGCGTACGTCATTCATTTGGCCGAAAACCACGCGCTGCCCGAAAACGGACACGAGAATGTCGAATACGCTCCCGAGGAGTTCAGCGTTCTGCGGGCCCTTCACTTCGAGTATGTGGCGAATACACCTCAAGTGCCCGCGATATCCTCGGTGGCCGAGCAGCGGGAACTCACGCAAGCCATCCACGAAGGCGCCTCGCTCCAAGGTGGCGGTGAAGCCGGGATAGCGACATCCGAGCCGCCGCTCTACTACGCCATCCAGGCGATCCCGTACGAGTTGGCGCGCGGCAACATGCTCAACCAGTTGCAGCTGATGAGGTTCGTTGGCGCGCTCTTCGGCGCGATGACCGCCCTGTTCGTGTTTCTCTTCCTGCGCGAGCTCCTGCCGCGCTGGCCGTGGGCGGCGACCGTCGGCGCGGTGTGCGTCGCGCTCCAGCCCCTGTTCGCGTTCATGTCGGGAAGCGTGAACCCCGACTCGATGCTCTTCGCGGTCACCGCCGCTACGTTCCTCTGTCTGGCGCGCGCGTTTCGCCACGGGCTCAACCGAAGTTTGGCTGTGACGCTGGGGATCGCGATAGCGGTTGGGTTCGTGACCAAGCTCAATTTCGTAGGGTTCGCGTTCGGCGTGTACGTGGGGCTGGTGGTGCTCGCGGCCCGCGAAACGAGATCCATCGGTAGAAAGGGACTGCTCTCGCCCGTCATAGCCGCGTGCATCGGCGCGTTGCCGATCGCGCTCTACGTGCTGCGAAACGTCCTCTCGAACCGCCCCACCTTCGGAATCGCCTCCACCGGCGGCGGATTCGAAGCCTTCACCTCTCTCTTTCACCAGTTCGACTACATCTGGCAGCTGTACCTCCCGCGCCTGCCGCTGATGGGTCACTACTTCCAGGGCATGGCCACATACAAGGACATCTGGTTCGACCGATCGGTCGGTCTCTACGGTTGGCTCGACACGATGTTTCCCACCTGGGTCGACAACGTCGCGCTGATACCGGCGGCGGCGGTCGTGCTTCTCTGCGCGCGCGAGCTGGTCCTCCGACGCCAAGCGCTCCGCGCGCGCCTCCCGGAGCTTGGCGTATACGCCGCGATCACCCTGGGAGTGCTCGTGATGGTCGGCGCCGCCTCATACGCCAACGACATCACAGAACACAAACTGGCTTTCGGCGAGCCGCGCTACCTCCTACCGATGCTCCCGCTCCTCGGCGCGGCCGTCACCCTGGCGGTACGCGGCGCCGGACGCAGATGGGGCCCCGTAGCCGGAGCGGCAATGGTGATCCTCTTCCTCGGACACGACATCTTCAGCCAACTGCAAGTGATAGCCCGCTACTACGGCTGACCCACCACAAAGACGCCGCTAAGTCGCTCAGGTGATCCCCAACCGGTCCAGCAAACCCTCATCCGCGCGCCAGTCGCGCCGCACGCGCACCGATAGGTCGAGATGTACGTGGCACTGAAGCTCGCGCTCGATCTCCTTGCGCGCGGCGGAGCCGATCGCCTTGATCATACGGCCGCCAGAGCCGACAACTATGGCCTTTTGGGACTCGCTCTCCACCCAGATGAGGGCGCGCACCCGCACCAAACCCTCGCGTGGGCGTTCGATCTCTTCGACCATCGTCTCCAGCGCGTGGGGCAACTCCTGGAAGGTGCGCCGAATGGCGGCCTCGCGGATCAGCTCGGCGAGGAGCAGGGCGAGCGGCTGATCTGAGATCTCCCGCGGGGAGAACATGAACGGGCTCGCGGGCATCAGCCCGAAGAGGTGCTCGACGAGCGCGGGGACGCCCTTTCCGGTGCGAGCGGAGATGGGAAAGATCTCCTCCCCCACGTCGAGGTCGGCGGCGGCTTGTAGGACGGCTACGGTGGCGGCACGGTCGAGGCGGTCGACCTTGTTGACGGCGATCGCCACCGGCACGCCAGCCTCGCCGAGCGCGGCGGCTATGAAACGGTCGCCGGGTCCCACGCCCTGCTCGCCGTTTACGACGAGCAGGGCCGCGTCTGAGCCCTCGAGCTCCTGGCGCACGCGTCCCGCCATGCGCTCGGTGAGCAGGTCGCGGGGTCGCTGCACGCCTGGGAGGTCGACGAGCACGAGCTGGCGTTCGCCGTCGGTGCGCACGCCGCGGATCGCCCGTCGGGTGGTTTGAGGCCGGTCGGAGACGATGGCCACCTTCCCCCCCACGATCGCGTTGACGAGCGTTGACTTGCCCACGTTGGGGCGACCAGCGAGCGCGACGAAGCCGCTACGGGTCACGGGCGCCCCCGTGCACGATGTCGTCCTGCAGCGCGAGCATCTCGCCCCCGTCGGTCTCGTGGTCCATACCCAGCAGGTGGAGCGCGCCGTGGACGATCGCCTCGCGCAGATCCACCGTGTGGGCGGGGCAGATGACGATGTCGCCAAGCTCGCGCGGCATGTGCTTTCGGCCTGTGCCCTCGAGCGGGGCGCCCAGCGGCTCGAGTTCGTCGATCGGGAAAGAGAGAACGTCCGTGGGACCCTCTTTGCGGCGATGCTCGGCGTTCAGCTCTGCGATGCGCTCGGGGGAGACGAACTCGATGGCGAGGTGACCGTCCTCGATACCGGCCCTCTTGAGAGCGCGCGCGCATAGCAGCTCGATCTCGCCCGGCGGTAGCGACGCGTCTATCAGCTTGCGGCCGAGAACCTCGACTTCAAGCACGACGATCCGCGACCGAGCGGTCGCGCTCGGCCGGACGCAGCTCGGGCGCCTCGCGCCGGGAGTGCTCGTCGTAGGCCTCGACGATGCGCTGAACGAGCTTGTGCCGGACGACGTCCTCGCCGCCGAAGCGCACGAACTCGATCCCCTCGACCGCGCCGAGGATATCCCCGACGACGATCAGGCCGGAACGCTG
>DATBTP010000090.1:0-5647 GCA_036559185.1 Solirubrobacteraceae bacterium
CTGAACAAGCTCTACAAGCACACGCCGCTGCAGACCACGTTCGGCGTGAACATGGTGGCGCTCGTCGACAACGTGCCGCGCACGCTCAACCTGTGCGCCGTCATCCACAACTATGTGGCCCACCAGCGCGAGGTGATCGTCAGGCGCACCAAGCACGAGCTCTCCGAGAAGGAGGCGCGCGCGCACATCTTGGAGGGGCTGCTCATTGCGCTTGAGAACCTCGACGCGATCATCGATTTGATCCGCGGCTCGCGTGACCGCGAGGCCGCCCGCGAACAGCTGGTCGAGCGCTTCGAGTTGAGCGCGATCCAAGCGACGGCGATCCTAGACCTGCGCCTCTCCCAACTGACGGCGCTCGAGGCCGATGCGATCAAGCAGGAGCACGCCGACGTGACCGAGCGGATCGCCGAGCTGCGCGCGATCCTCGGCGACGAGAGCCGCGTGCTCGCCGTCATCAAGGAAGAGCTAGGCGAGATATCGGAGCGCTTCGGCGACGAGCGCCGCACCGAGCTCAGCCACTCCGAGGACGAGATCGACATCGAGGACCTGATCGCCGACCAGCAGATGGTTATCACGATCACCAACACCGGCTATGTCAAGTCGCTGCCGCTTGCGACCTACCGCCAGCAGCAGCGCGGTGGGCGCGGGATCACCGGTATGGACATGAAGGACGGCGACTTCATAGAGCACCTGTTCATCTGCTCCACCCACGACTACCTGTTGTTCTTCACCAACCGCGGCAAGGTGTATCGCTCGAAGGTCTACGAGTTGCCCGAGGCCTCGCGCACCGCCAAGGGCAGAGCGCTGGTGAACGTGCTCCCCCTCCGCGAGGGCGAGCGAGTGCAGGCGGTGCTCTCCACGCGCGACTTCACCGAGACGAAGTACCTCGTGTTCGCCACCCGCAAAGGCACAATCAAGAAGACAGAGCTTGCCTCCTACAACACGCCGATCAAGGCCGACGGCATTATCGCCATCAACATCCGCGACGACGACGAGCTGCTCGCCGTGCGCGCGGTGAACCCTGGCGACGAGGTGATCATGGTCTCGCGCGCGGGCCTCACCGTGCGCTTCGCCGAGTCCGACGCCCGCTCCATGGGGCGTGATACTACCGGTGTTCGGGGTATGGACGTAGGGGATAAGAATCCCGCCCACCCCAACGAAGTCATCGCGATGGATGTTGCCCGCGACGACATGGACCTGCTCGTGGTGACCGAGAACGGTTACGGCAAGCGCACGCTGATAAGCCAGTACCGAAAGACCAACCGCGGGGCCAAGGGCGTGAAGACGATCGGCCTCACCGAGCAAAAGGGCGCGCTCGCCGGCGCCCTGGTCGTACGAGAGCACCACGAGCTCGTGTTTATAAGCGTAGGGGGCATGGTCCAACGCACCTCCGCGGGCGGGATATCCCAGCAGGGCCGCTCGGCGACTGGGGTGCGAGTGATGAACCTCAAGGACGACGACATCGTGAGCGCCGTGGCGCTCGTGGTCGACAGCGGCGAGGCCGAGGACGTGCAGAGCGCAGGCGAGGAACTGCTCGACGCAGGCCCTGCGGGTTAATACGCAGGTAGTTTCCGGCCATTTGGGCACGCATATCTCGGTTGATTGCGCATGTAGGGATCGCGCCCGCAAGTGATGCTCTTCCACAAGGACAGCAACACGAAAGGCGGGCCGTCATGGAGCCTCAGCAAACAGATCAGCAGCGGTTCGACGCCAGTGTGAAGCGGACCGGAAAAGCGGTGCTGCAAACACTCGCGGGGCTGGCGATACTCGCGGCCTTCTTGATGTCGATGGTGGCGCTGGTGCAGAGCGGCAAGGCCCGCGAAGTGAGAGTGGTTGGCCAGGCGGCCGTCAAGCAGACGGCGAGCGCCACCGTACCGACGAAGGTGATCGACACCAAGATCGTCGGAAGCGGAAAGCGCGGCCCCGAAGGCAAGATGCACGACATGTTCACCGTCACCAACTTCAACGTCAAAGTCGGCCAGGCGGTGACCCTGAGGATCGACAACACCGACGATGTGCCCCACAGCGTCACGTCTCCAACCGCCGGCGTGAACATCATCGCGCAGCCCGGGATTCACACCTACACGCTGGTCGTCGCCCAAGCGGGGAAGTTCCAGTGGAGCTGCATGCTCCCGTGCGACACCGAAACCGGAGGGTGGGCGATGCAGCACCCCGGCTACATGAGCGGCTACATCACGGCGAGCTGAGCTTCCCGCCTTCCAGGCTCGTGCCCCGGCCGACGCCCAGGGCACGAGCTGACCACATATCGGAGCAACCGCCCCACAGCGTCGTCCGCGTCCGCTACATTGCAAGGACCAGAGAAAGGAGGTGGTCCTACGTTGACTGACAGTACTTGCGGGACTCTGGAGGTGGCCGGCCGTTAGGCCGATTCACTCGGCTGGACCCGCCTAGCGGAATCCAACCCGGGCCACCACCGCGAAGGTCGTCGGACTTGTCCCTCCGACTCGCAGCGCCGCAGTCGCGCCCGCACGGGTGCGCGTGGCGATGCGGAGCCAACGCGGTCGTGTCCAGCACGGTTGCAAGCGGAGGGCGCCTGGTCGAGGGCGCCCTCCGTGCTTAACCGCCGCGGCCGCGCGCTCCTGCCTGGGCCGATGGATACGCGCCGCTAGCTTTGACGCGTGGCCCAACCTCGTCGTGCCCCGGCTGGCGGTGTCGACCCGGCCCGCGGTGTCGACCCGGCCCGCGGTGTCGGGCCCCGGGCGACGAGGAGCGGGCGCCCGTGCTCAGGCCGCGGCCGGCAGATACTGCCGCCAAGCCGCTGGGATGGTGGGGCTCGCGACGTGGATGAAGATCTCGGCACGTGGGGTGCGTGGCTTGCGTCGCGGATGCATGCCCGCCTGGCGGGGGAGCATGTCGCCCTTGCGCCGGTTGCAAGGCGCGCACGAGGCTACGATGTTCTCCCAACTGGACGTGCCGCCCTTGGAGCGGGGGATCACGTGATCGACGGTGAGGCTGGTGCGCGAGCCACAGTACTGGCAGGCCCAGCCGTCCCTGGCGAACACAGCGCGGCGGGTGATCTTGCGCCGGTGGGTGTCGTGCGGCACGCGCACGTAGGCGACGAGCCGGATCACCACGGGTCGCGCGAGCGTAGAGGTCTCTGAGTGGAGCTCCCACAGGCCGCGCTCGATGAGCTCGGCCTTCTCCTTCAGCAACAGCACGACAGCCCGCCTGACCGAGCACACGTTGATGGGCTCGTAAGTGGCGTTGAGGACGAGCACCCGGCCACCCATCGCCGTGTTCGACGATGAGCTCGGTCCGTGCCGCTGGTGCTCTGAGGGCGGCACGGACCCCACTGGCTCTGTGGGCGCCGCGCTTTCCATCTTCAGCGCCGCAGTGTAGCGGTCCCCCCGCGAGTTAGGGCCCCTTCGGCCGCCCATGATGGGCGGGAGGTCGCGCGCCCAAGGCCGCTTACGTCCCCTTAGGTCGCGTGCTGACCGTTCAAGCAGTCGGGTAGGAGCCGAACACGCGCACGCGCTCGCACATTGCCCGCAAGCCCGCCAGTGCCGCGGACACGCGTTCCTCTTCAAGGGAGCCCCGGAGGTCGAGGAAGAACATGTACTGGCCCAGTCGCTCGCGCATCGGGCGCGACTCGATCTTCGTAAGGTTGATCTCGCGTTTGGCGAACTCGTCCAGGCAGCGCACCAGCCAGCCCGCCCTATCGGCGCCCGCTCCCCAGAACACGAGCGACGTCTTGCCCTTAGGGCCCGCTGGCTCGCGCAGCGGCGGTCCGCCAAAGGGGGAGTTTTCGCGCGCGAGCCACACGAAACGGGTCTCGTTGTCCTCGCGGTCTTGAATCCCCTCCGCGATGACGGCGCATTGGTAGAGGTCGGCCGCCAGTCGCGTGCCGATCGCCGCCGAGCCCGGCCGCGCGTCCTCAGCCACGAGCCGCACGGCCTCGGCGGTCGAGCTCGCCGCCACGATGCGCGCGTGGGGGAGTCGCTCGTGCAGGAACCGCGAGCACTGACCGGGGACGTGGGGGTGGGAGACGATCGTCTCCACCGCTCCGAGCCCGAGCGGTGTGGGGGCGATCAGGTTGTGGCGCACCGGCAGCACCACCTCGCCCGCGATCGCCACCTCGCTTGCCTCGCCGGCAAGCGTGTCGAGCGTGATCGTCAGCGAGCCCTCTATCGAGTTCTCGATCGGCACAAGCGCCCACTCGATCCGCCGCTCTTGAACCGCCATCACGGCGTCGCGAATGGTGTTCATCGGCACAGGCTCCGCGACCGTCGGGTCCACGCTGCTGAGGAGCGCCTCCTCGCTGAAGGTTCCCTCCGGCCCCAGATACCCGGCGCGACCAGCGGGGCGGTCAGTCGCCGGCGGCATCCACCGAGCCCGTCCGGACCGTCCCCCGCCCGCCCGTGACGGTCGGCGGGGGCGACGCCGCCGGGTCGCTCGCGAGCGCGGCGCTCACGGCCTGTGCCTCCTCGGGGGAGAGCTCGAGCTCGCTGCGTCCCTCCCACACTTGCTTGGCGTACACGCGCGCCTGCTCGCGATGGTGGATGCACGACAACACGATCCCGCAGCGGCGCTCGTCGAGCAGCGCGATCGACACCGACTGCTGCCCGGAGAGCTCGTTGTAGGCGTCGTAGCGCACGAGCGCGCGGTGGGTGATGGCGCCGTCTAGCGCCGTCTCGACGCCCCCGAGGCGGCTGTCGAGGCTACTCGCCACGTCCCCGACGTACTCCTGGAGCGCTTCGAACGCCTGTTGCAGGGATGTGCCGTGGGCGATGAGGTCACGCGGAGCGCCCTCGCCGAGCACCACCCTCTGCGCGCCGCGCATTCCGCGCATCGAGCGCATCAGCACCGCGCACGCGACCAAGGCGAGCGCCGCGAGTGCCAGCGCGGCGAGCGCGACGATCCCCTGCGTGTCGGTGAGCGAGGCGGCGGCCATCCACAACAAGTTAGCCGCTTGAGGTCCGGTCTACTTCGCGAAGATCACGATGTAGGAGCCCTTGTTGTTTTCGGTGTCCGTCTCGCCGGGCACGGGCTCGATATTGATCTTCACGCGCGAGGCCACCCCCAGCGGGATGCCGCTCACGGGGATGTCCACATTCGAAGTGCTCCCCGGTTCGGTCTTGTTGATCAGATGGGACGCGGCGAGCGTCTTGCCTTCGCTTGTGACAGACACGTCCACCTTGACGTCGGTCTCGGGGTTGGAGCCGGCGTTTTCGACCATCACCGTGAACGTCTGGTTCGAGCCGCCGCCGCCGTGGTTGAGCGTCGGTTCGGGCGTCAGCGTGTTCGTGCCGATGCTCACCCCCTTGAGGGCGTGTCCGTGAGTTCCCGGCGCCACCGCGCCCGTGGCCGCGGTCGCCTGACCGGCGAGCTTGGCCTGCACCGTGGCCGTTTGCAGCCAGCCGAGGTTCGGCAGGAAGCGGCTCGGCGAAGTGCTCCGACCGGTGATGCCATTGGCCGCGAGCGTCTGCTGGACAAGCGGCACGACGCGCTGTGAGTAGATGACGTCGGAGGTGAGGAATATCTCCATCGCGCCCGCGATCGAGGTCGTCGACTGCTGCGCTTGGCCGCCGAGCGCCGTGCGCACGAGGTTGGCGATCTTAGTGAGCCCTTCCACGCGCATATCGAGGGCCAGCAGGAAGTTGCGCTGGGCGGCGCTCATCGCGCTTGG
>DATBTP010000091.1:0-18372 GCA_036559185.1 Solirubrobacteraceae bacterium
CACCCTCACCCGCGCCCCCACGGTCACGTCGTTGTCGACCACGCCGCCGCGCCCGATCACAGAGCCTTCGCCCACCGTGGAGCGCTCGCGCACGAATGACTGGTCGCCGAGGATCGCCTCGGCGGCGATCGTGGCGCCCGCGAACACGACAGCGCCCGAACACACCGTCACGCGCTCGCCGATCACGAGCGCGCCCACCTCCCCTTTCGCCGAGGAGCCGCGCGCCAGCCGCGGGCGCTTGCCGAGTACGGCGTGGTCCTCGATCACGCAGCCCGCGCCGATGACCGTGCCGTCGTGCACGACGACGTGGGCGCCGAAGCTCACGCCCTCGCCGATCTTCACGTCCTCGCCGAGCACGAGGCCGGGAGCCCGGTCGCTCATCGGAGAGCCCGCGGTTGCCGGCCGGCGGGAGCGCTCACAGCCGCACCACATTCTCGGCGCCGTTCCCGCGAGTGACGCCCCGGAGGTCGAGCACGACTCTCGCGCGCGCGGCGATCAGCTCCAGGTCGAGGCCGGGGTGGGCGGTGACGATGAGCGCCAGATCGGCGTCTTCGAGCGTCTGCTCCAGTGGCAGGCTCTCCAAGTCGAAGCCTTGCAAGGCGGGCACATGGGGGTCGTGGTAGCGAAGCCGGGCGCCCAGCCCACCGAGCAGGTCGAGGATCTTTAGGGCGGGCGACTCGCGCACGTCGCCCACGCCCGGCTTGTAGCTCACGCCGATCACCGCCACCCTCGCGCCCTTCACCGACAGACCGGCATCGTTGAGGGCGCGCTGGGCCTTCGCCACGCAGTGGTAGGGCATCTGCTGGTTGACCTTCCCGGCGAGCTCGATGAACTCGGTGGTCATGTCGAACTCGCGCGCGCGCCAGCTGAGATAGAAGGGATCGACCGGGAGGCAGTGGCCGCCCATGCCCGGACCGGGGTCGAAGCGCATGAAGCCGTAGGGCTTGCTCGCGGCCGCGTCCACGACCTCCCAGATGTCGATGCCCATCCTGTCGGTGAGCATCGCCAGTTCGTTCACGAGCGCGATGTTCACAGAGCGGAAGATGTTCTCGAGCAGCTTGCAGAGCTCCGCCGCCTCGGGGCTCGACACGCGCACGACGCGTTCGCACACGAGCCCATAGAGAGCCTCGGCGCGGTCGGCGCAGGCGTCGGTTAGCCCACCCAGCACCTTCGGGGTCGTGCGCAGCGTGTAGTCGGTACGCCCCGGGTCCACGCGCTCGGGCGAGAACGCCAGGTGGAAGTCGCGCCCGGCGACCAGCCCCGACTCCTCCAGCAGCGGCGCCATGCGCTCGCGCGTGGTTCCGGGGTAGGTGGTGGACTCGAGCACCACCAGCTGGCCTTTTTTGAGCACGCCCGCCAGGGCGCGAGCGCTGTCCACGAGCGGACCGAGCTCCGGCTCGCGGTTGGGGGTGAGCGGCGTGGGCACGCACACGAGCACGGCATCCGCGCGCGCCAGATCCTCGTAGCCGCTCGACGCGGAGATCCTGTCGAGCACCGCGCGCAGGCGCTCGGAGGCGACGTCCTCGACGTATGACTCGCCCCGCGCGAGCGACTGCGCCTTGCTCGCGTCGAGATCCACCGCGACCACCTCGCAACCCACCTCCGCAAACGCCACGGCGAGCGGCAGCCCAACATAGCCTAGCCCGATGATGCCAACGGTGGTCATCCAGGCGGGAGTCTAAGGACCGGAGGTGTCGAGCGCCCGCATATCCGCCTCCACCATGCGCCGCACGAGCTGCTCGAAGCCCACCGCGGGCTCCCACCCGAGCCGCTCGTGCGCCTTGCTCGGGTCGCCGATGCTCGCCGTGCGCTCGGGGGGACGCACGAGTTTGGGATCGACCTCCACGTGCTCTTCGGCCTCGAGCCCCACACACGCGAACGCCTCGTCCGCGAGCTCCGCGACCGTATGCCCGACGCCGCTCGCCAGAACGTAGTCCTCGGGGCGCTCCCGCTGGAGCATCAGCCACGCCCCGCGCATGGTGTCGCCGGCGAACGACCAGTCGCGGACGGCGTTCAGGTTGCCGAGCCTCACCCGGTCGGCCAAGCCGAGCTTGACTTCCGCCGCCCCCCGCGACACCGCGCGCGTTACGAACCGGATCGAACGACGCTCCGACTCGTGGTTGAAAAGGATGCCCGAGCAAGCCCACAGCCCGTCCCGCTCTCGCATCGCTCCCACAAGCTGGTGCGTCGCGAGCTTGGCGATCGCGTATGGCGAGGTCGGCCTGCAGGGCGTGTCCTCTCCGCGGGGCGTCTCCGGCGTATCGCCGAACATGGCGCCCGACCCCGCGACGAACACTCGCGGCCGGGGATCGCTCCCGCTTGCCCGCGCCCCGGAAGGTGCGCCCTTCAGGGTGCGCACCGCCTCGAGCAGCGCGGCCGTGGCGTCGACGATCGCCCGCATCGTCTCCGTGGGGCGCTCCCACGAGTCGGGCACGAACGAGGGCGAGGCGAGGTGGTAGAGCTCGTGCGGGCGCGCCCGCACGACCGCCGCCCGCAGGCTCGCCTGACTGAGCAGGTCGCCGTCGAGCACCCCCACCCGCCCGCGCAGGTGCTCCGCGCGGCCCAGCTCGCGCGCCTCCCCGCCACGCACCACCCCGCTCACCTCGTAACCCTTCTCCAGCAGCAACTCCGCCAGGAACGACCCGTCCTGACCGGTAAGCCCGGTGATCAGGGCGCGTTTCTGTTGGGTTACCACGCGGAGAGCTTATGGTCTTGCCCCCGCTTGGAGGCTTATTCAACGATCCTTTACCAGCCATACATCTAACTAAACGTTTGCGCCATATCGTTTAGTAAGGCTGGGGCATGGTAAGCGATCGAATACCAACGCCTCCCAAACCGCCTACTAGCGCGCGCACCGGCGAGTTTCGTTTGTCCCAAGACGGGCCGGAAGGCTATTGGGCGTTCTATCCTCGCCCGCTTCCGCCCGATCCACCGCTGCGCTTGGATGTTCGCATGCAAGGTCTCCTGGATCGTGCCAACCAGGCGCTAGGACGACTCGACGGCGTCACGCTCCTGCTTCCTGACCCCGATCAGTTCATCTATGCGTTCGTGCGCAAGGAGGCGGTGCTGTCGTCTCAGATCGAGGGAACACAATCTTCGCTATCGGACCTGCTCCTCTTCGAGCACGATGCCGCACCCGGTGTTCTGCGCGAAGATGCGCAGGAAACCGCCAACTACATCGCCGCGCTGAATCACGGACTCGACCAGATCGCGCGGCCCGGAGCTCCACCGTTGAGTGCGAGGCTGCTGAGAGATGTCCATCGTCTGCTGCTAGCGACCGAACGCGGGGCCCACAAGACCCCCGGCTCATTCCGGCGTGAGCAGAACTGGCTCGGCGGCGCCCGACCGAGCGAGGCCCGCTTTGTCCCGCCGCCCTGGACCGAGGTCGCTTCGGCGGTCGGCGATCTCGAGCGCTTCATCCACGACGAACCGCAACCTACGCCGATCCTCATCAAGGCCGCTCTGGCGCATGCGCAGTTCGAGACGATCCACCCCTTTCTCGACGGCAACGGCAGAGTGGGGCGGCTGCTCATCACCCTCGTGCTCTGCGCGGAGCGCGTGCTGCGCCGGCCGCTTCTCTACCTCAGTCTCTACTTCAAGCGACACCGCGACGCCTATTACGATCACCTACAGCGCGTTCGCACCGACGGCGACTGGGAGGGCTGGCTGCGCTTTTTTCTCGAAGGCGTGATCGACATAGCCGACTCGACGACAACCACGACACAGCGCCTCGTCGGACAGATCGAGACCGACCGCCGGCACATCCACACGCTCGGACGCGGCGCCGCCACCGCATTGCGAGTGCACGAAGTGGCCGCCCGCTACGTGGTGATCGACGCCGCCTCGACAGCGCGAAGACTGGACCTGACCGACCCGCCCGTCTATGCCGCGATCAGACGCCTCGAGGACGCCGGAATCCTGCGCGAGGCCACCGGCCGCCGGCGAGGCAAGCTCTACGTCTATGACAGCTACCTGTCAATCCTCGACCATGGGCCGCAGCCTATTGCCTAGCCCGACGGCCGGCGGATGGACTCGTTCCATATACCGCTTCAAGCCCATTCGCCACCACCTCCGGCGAGCACAGCTCGCGCACGCGCTCGCGGGCGCGAGTCCCTGCCTCAGAGTCCCCCCACAGCCGCCCGATCGCCTCGGCCAGCGAGTGCGCGTCGCCCGGCTCGGCTAGACCCGACTCATCTACCAGCTCGGGGAGCGCGCCGATGCGGCTTGCCGCCACGGGCAATCCGGCGGCCATCGCCTCGGCGGCCGCCATGCCGAACGTCTCGGCCGAGAGCGAGGGGACGATCGCGAGCGCGGCGCCCCCGCGCAGGCGCGCGAGCTCCGCGTCGTCCACATGGCCGACGAAACGCACCCCAGGGGCTTGCGGGCCTGTGTGTGGGTGTTCCATTTTGGCGTGACTCGCGCGCGCGCTCGAAGGACGGCTTTCTCGGTCTCGGTCTCGGTCTCGGCACACGCGCGCGCGAAGGGTGTCTCGTTCGGGACCGTCCCCCGCCACCACGAGCGGCACGCCGGCGATGCGACAGGCTTCGATCACGACATCCACGCCCTTCTCCCGCGACAGCCGCGCAACCACGAGAGCGTAGCGTTCGCTCGCGACGCCATCGGCACCCTCTCGCGGGCGGCCCGGGGCGTGGTGGCCGTCCTCCGCACGGTCCGGGGTGTGGTCGCTGTCCCGCGCCGGCGGCGAATCGCCGGCGCTGTGTCCACCGTCATCCACCGATGTCACCGGCGGCGCCAGCACGTGCACCCGCTCGAAATCGAGCGGCGCGCCCAGCTCTCGCAGGCGCTCGCGCGCGAACAGGCTGGGCACGATCACCGCGTCGGCCTGCTCGACCAGGCGACGCTGCCACAACGCGAGCGCGGCGCCGTAGGCGAGCGCCTCACCGCGATTGCCGCGACAGTTGTGGATCACGCCCGGCAGCGTGTTGCGCCCGTGACAGCGCGTGCACTCCCGCCCCTCGGTGAAGCACACGCCCGTGGCACACACGAGCCTGTACTGGTGCAGATGCAACACCACCCGGGCGCCCTCTCCGCGCGCCGCCGCGAGCGCCCGCCAACCGAACCGCGGGTTGAGGTTGTGGGCGTGCACCACCCGCGCACCGGTCATCCGCACCGCCTTGCCCACGTCGCGCGGAGCCAGTCCGCCCCGCAACAAGCCCGCCGCCGCGCGGCCCCTGCCGAGCCCCGCGGACTCGCGCGCGAGCAGCTCCGCATCCTCGCCGAGGCGCTCGCGCACGAGCGATAGCAGCGAATCCACCACGCGCTCCTCGCCGCCCGTCGTGCGATAGCGGTTGTGCAGGAAGAGAACCATCCCCTTGCGGAGCCTATCCCCGCCGCGGGCGGCGACCGCCTATGCCGGCCATCGTTCGGGACAACCGCCGGCACGCAACCCGGCGGCAAACCTAGACTGTTGCGTCAATGCCCTCCGCTTCAAGCGTCCCACGCGCGTCGATCGTCGTCCCCACGCGCTCGCGCCTCGACTACCTCGAGGTGGCGCTCGCGTCGATCCTGCCGCAAGCAAACGCCGCGGAAGCGGATGTGATCGTCGTCGACGACGCCGGTCCCTCCGAGGCCGCGCGCGCGCTCGTCGAGCGCCTCGGCGCCCGCTACGAGCCCCACGCGTGTCCGATGGGCTTGAACGTGGCGCGCAACACCGGCGTCGAGCGCTCCACGGGCGAGCTCCTCGTGTTCGTGGACGACGACGTGGAGGTCTCTCCGGGCTGGCTCCCCGCGCTGCTCGACGCGGCAGAGCACAACCCTCGCGTCGAGGTCTTCACCGGACCGATCCGCCCCCACCTGGAAGGCTCGCCGCCACGCTCCTGCGGGCGCGAGGGCGCTCCCATCACCTCGCTCGACCTCGGCCCCCGCGACACCCCCGCTCGCTACGCCTGGGGAGCAAACATGGCGATCCGTCGCTCAGCGCTCAGGCGCGTCGGGCCATTCGACGTGACGCTCGAGCACGGCGGCGACGAGCAGGAGTGGCAGGAACGACTGCTCGCCCAACCGGGCGCCGTCGCGCGGACCGGCACGCCCACGATCCTCTACGTCGCGGACGCCGCTCTCGATCACCGCCGCACCCCCGCGGACGCGAGGCCGCGCGCCCTCCGCCACGCCGCGCGCGCCCGCGGTCGAGCGGCTCGGCGCTTCGACGCCTGGCGCGGGCAGGCGCCCTCGATCCCCCGCGAGCTCTTCACGCTCGCCGCCTGCGCCGGCCACGTCATCCGCTACCGCTGCCCCGCCGGGCTCACGATGGTCGCCCACAGCACCGGCCGGCTGCGGGAAGCGCTCCGCCACCGCGCGAGCCAGCCACGCACCACCAGACCAGCCGCGGAGGCGGCGCGCGTCGCTGAATCGGCGGCACACTCAACCGCCGCTGGCAACGCCACGCCGGTTGCTACGGCCGTATCGACCCTCCTTGCGAGGGCAGAAAACGGACGCGCGTCCGAGGACTTCCTCTCCGGCGAAAGCGGCACCGTCGGCGGGCTCGATGGCCTGCGCCGCGCCGCCGCCGACACGACGCTCGACGCGTTGCTGCTCGCATCCGGGCGACGCCCGCGCCTCGACCGCGCCGCTCGACGCTCGCCCCCCACGCGACGCGTGCTCGTGCTCGGGATTGCCCGCCCCGAGCACCGTGGGCTCGCGGCTCGCATTCGAGCCGAGCTGGAACGTTCGCGCCACGAGGTCCAGGTATGCGTATCGGCGCCGGAAGGTCGTGGCAAGTTCCAGAATCTCAACGTGCTGCTCGAAGAGCACCCGCCTGAGGATCGCGATTGGCTGCTCGTCGTCGACGACGACATCGAACTGCCCACGGGCTTCCTCGACCGCTTCCTCTTCCTCGCCGAGCGCTACGCCCTCGACCTCGCCCAACCGGCCCACCGGCTCGCCTCGCACGCCGCGTGGCGGGTCACGCGCCGGCGCGCCCTCTCGGTCCTCCGCGAGACGCGCTTCGTCGAGATCGGCCCGCTCACCGCCTTCGCCCGCTCTACTTTCTCGACGCTGCTCCCCTTCCCCGACCTGCGCATGGGCTGGGGTCTTGACCTGCACTGGGCCGCGCTCGCGCGTGCGCACGATCTGCGTTGCGGCATCGTCGACGCCACGCCCATCGCCCACCGCGCCGCCCCCGCCGCCTCCGCCTACTCGCGCGAGCAGGCGGTCGCCGAGGCCCGCACGTTCCTCGCCGACCGCCCCTACGTGCGCGCAAGCGAAGCCCAGCAAACCCTCGCCACCCACCGCCGATGGTGAGCGCCCACTCCCACACGCCCACGCCTGAGAGAGGATGGAGAGAGGCCCTATCCGCCGACACCTCCGCCGCCCCACCGAGCACGGAGTGGAGAGAAGTAACACCCTCCACAACCTCCTCCGCCCCACCGAAGGTGGGGTGGAGGGAAGCATGAAGGTCGCGGTGGTCACCGAGTTCTACCCGCGTCAGAGCGACCCGGTGCTAGGGGTGTGGGCGCATCGCCAGGCGCTCGCCGCGCGTGAAGCGGGCGCCGAGATACGGGTGCTCGTGCTGCACCGCCTCGTACCCCCGCGCGCTTCTCTTTCGCGAGGTCCGGGCGCCCCCGCGCGCGCTTTGCGTAGCCTTGCCGGCGAGCCGCGCAAACAGACCCACGACGGGCTCGACGTGACCTACGTGCGCTACGTTTCTCCGCCGCGCTCCCGCTCCTACCACGCGTGGGGGGCTTGGGCGGCGCCGGCGCTCGGGCTCGCGCTGCGTCGCCTGCGACGTTCCTTTCGCTTCGAGCTCATCCACGCCCACAACGCCGTCCCCGCGGGCGATGCCGCGCGCCGCGCTCGCCTCGGAGTGCCGCTGGTGGTGTCGGTGCACGGCGGCGACGTGCTCTACACAGCCCCACGCACGCAGGTTGGGCGCGAAGCGGTCGAACGCAACCTGGCCGCCGCCACCACGGTGCTCGGCAACAGTCGCGGCATCGCCGATTTGACACGCGACTACGGCGCTCGCGACACGCGCGTGGTGCACCTCGGCGCCGATCTCCTCGACCCGCGCTCCGCCGCGCCGCGCCGCGAGCACCGCGTGCCCTCGCTGGTTACCGTCGGCCATCTCGTCGCCCGCAAGCGCCACGCCGACGTATTGCGCGCGCTGGCGGTGCTCGCCAAGCGCCACCCCGCGCTGCGCTACGTCATCGTCGGCGATGGCCCCGAGCGGATCGCGCTCGAAGGGCTCGCCGCGCGCCTGGAGGTCGCCGACCGCGTCGACTTCGCCGGACAGCTCTCACCGCGCGAGGCCATCGAGCGGGGGCGCGCGTGCACGCTGTTCGTGCTGCCCTCCACCGAGGAGGCCTTCGGTGTCGCGTATGTAGAGGCGATGGCCGGCGGCGTGCCCGCCATCGGCTGTCGGGGCGAGCCCGGGCCGGAGGAGATCGCGGCCGCCGGCGATGGCTTCGTGCTAGTGCCTCCGGGCGACATCGAGCGTCTCACGCAACGCATCGACGAGCTGCTCTCCGACCCCCAGCGACTGCGCGAAGCCTCCATCCGCGCGCGCGAGACCGTCGCCGCCAACTTCACGTGGGAGCGGTGTGGCGAGCAGACCCTCGCGGCCTACGAGCACGCGCTGGCGGGCGGAGGGTTCGATTGACCAAGCCCACCCGCTTCGGCCGTGGCGCCGCGACGACGCGAGCCCCTACCCACCCGCGGGACAGGCCGGTGCTGTTCGTCACAAATCACGCCCCGGCCTACCGCGTGGGCGCGTTCGAGCGTCTGGAGGAATCCGAGCGTGTCGAGTTCGCGCTCTACGGCGGCCGCCTCCAGCACGGCGGCGGCGCGACCGCGCCCGAGCTGCCCTTCCCCCACCGGCGGGTCCGCGAGCACGAGCTCTACGCGCTCGCCACGAGCGGGCGCTACCGCGCGGTGGTGTGCTCTACGGGGGGGCGCGTCGCGCTCCCGGCGAGCTGGGCGGGCGCGCGCCGCGCGCGCCTGCCGGTGATCCTATGGGCGTCGCTTTGGGCACACCCGCACAGCGCCACCCACGCGCTCAGCTTCCTAGCGCTGCGACGTCTCTACCGCTCCGCGGACGCGGTTGTCACCTACGGGCCGCACGTCAGCGCCTACGTGGGCGCGCGCGGCGCGCGCCACGTGTATGTCGCGCAGCAATCTGTCGACAACGCGTTCTGGGGCTCGCCGGATATCACCCCTCCAAACCCCGATGTGGCTTGGCCGAATGAGTCGAACGTCACATTCCTGTTTGCCGGCCGGCCGACACGGGAAAAGGGTTTGGGGGTGCTCTTCGAGGCTTGGAGCATGTCGGGCCTACAGGCACCAACCGCCGCGCTCGTCCTCGTCGGCGCGGGATCCACCCCCCCTTGGGTCCCGGCCGGCGGCGCGGTGGCGGGCCACGTCGGGGAATCCGTGGTGAGCGTCGACCGTGTGTCTCAGGTGGAATTGCGCAACTTCTATGCCGCCGCCGACGTTCTCGTTGTGCCGTCGATCCCCACCGCCACCTTCCGCGAGCCGTGGGGACTGGTGGTGAACGAGGCTATGAACCGCGCACTGCCCGTGATCGCAAGCGACGCCGTCGGCGCCGCCGCGGGCGGGCTGGTTCGCGACGGGCACAACGGGGCCATCGTGCCCGCCGGAGACCCGGTGGCGCTTTCGGCGGCGCTACGGCGTTTCGCGGCCGATCCGGGACTACGGGCGCGCCTGGGGCAAGCCGGCCGCGAGGACGTGAGCGCCTACACCCACGACGCCTGGGCGGAGGGATTTTCGGCCGCGCTCGCCCACCTCGGCCTCTCCCGGGAGACGGTGAGGTAGCGTTGGGCGCCTTGCAAGGGGTTCTGGCAACGGCTAGGGGACGCTTCATCGCGGCGGCCGCGGCGCTTGCGACGGTCGGGCTCTTCGCGTGCGCGCCGCTCGCGCTCGCGGGCGTGGGCCAAACGATCGCCGAAAAGTGCAACCGCGGAGAACCGTTCAGCGGCTACACGCCGGCCGACTATCGCGAAGCGCTCAAAAGCATGTCGACCGAAGCCAGCGAGTATTCCGACTGCGCCAACCTGATCCGCAAGGCCGAGCTCGCGGCGGCGGGCGGAGGTACCGGCGGCACGGCCGGAACACCGTCCTCGAGGGTCGCGCTGGCGCTAACGCCCGCCGAGCAACGGGCGGTGCAGAAAGCGCACGCCCACGGCTCCGAACCGGTGGCCGTCGGCAGCGAACCGATCCGCCCGGGCGTGGTTCACGCCGACATCGCGTCCGCCGTCAACACACTGCCGCACTCGCTATTCGCGCTGCTCGCATTCCTGCTCGCGGGCGTGCTCGTGCTCGCGGCCGGGGAGGTGCGCAAGCGTGTCAACGCACGCCGCAACCGCTGAATACCAGCTCCCCCAGGTCCCGCCCGGCGCCGCCGAGGGGCCTCCGCCGACGGCGCGCTCGCCGCGCGGGCGGGGCGCCACGACGGCCGCCACGCTCGCGCTCGCCGGGGGACTGTGCTTCGTCACGTTCCTCGCCGGCGGGGGCTTGAACCTCGCGTCGATGACGACGCTCGAGATAACGCTCACACTCGCCGCCGGCGCCGTGGTGGCGGGCGTGGCGGTGCTCGCGCCGGCGGGAACTCGCGCCTACGGGAGCGCCTCGGTCGGTTTGCTGCTCGCCTTCACCGCGCTCACCGGCCTGTCGGTGGTGTGGTCGGTCGCCCCCGACGCGAGCTGGCAGGACGCGGGACGGATGCTCGCCTACAGCGGGCTCTTCTGCGCCACGATCGCCGTCGTGTGGCTCGTGCCGGGCGGCTGGCGGGCGCTCTTGGGCGGCATCGTGCTCGCCGCCGTGGCGGTGTGCGGCTACGCGTTGCTCACAAAGGTGCTGCCCAACCACCTCGACGCCAACGACACCTACGCGCGCCTGCACGAACCCTACGGCTACTGGAACGCCATCGGCCTGACGGCGGCGATGGGCGCCATCGGCTGCCTCTGGCTGGGCGCCAGGCGCGCCGGGCACGCGCTCCTCACCGCGCTCGCCTACCCCGCGACGGGGTTGATGATCGTCACTTTGATGCTCGCCTACTCGCGCGGCTCGCTGGCGGCGCTGGCGGTGGGCATCCTCGCCTGGATGTGCCTCGTGCCCCTGCGCCTGCGCGGCGCGCGCGTGCTCATCGCCGGCGCGCTCGGCGCGGCGCCGGTGGTGGCATGGGATTTCTCGAGGCACGCGCTCTCGAGCGAAAAGGTGGCGCTCGCGGCCCGCGCCACCGCCGGCCATCAACTCGGCGTGCTGCTCGCCGCGATGCTCGTAGTGCTCGCGCTGGCCGGCGTCGCGATCGGCTTCTTCGGCGACCGCCGCGCCGGGTGGGTGGGATCCCAATCACGCACGCGGACCGCCGCCGGCGTAACGCTGGGCGCGCTGCTCGTGCTCGCGGTCTTCGCGCTCGGCGCCGGCCTTGCGATGTCCAAGCGCGGGCTCACAGGCACTATCTCCCACGAG
This sequence comes from Solirubrobacteraceae bacterium, assembly GCA_036559185.1. Lineage (GTDB taxonomy): Bacteria > Actinomycetota > Thermoleophilia > Solirubrobacterales > Solirubrobacteraceae > Palsa-744. The sequence continues at coordinate 11,443 of DATBTP010000091.1, forward strand.
CTCTCCTCGCTCACCGACCCCAACGCGAAGGTTCCCAACACACCGGGACGACTCACCGCGGTGAGCAGCGTGCGCGCCCGCTACTGGAAGGAGGCGCTCGAGATCTTCGAAGCCCACCCCGCGCTCGGCGTGGGCGCGGCCGGCTATGAAACAGCGCGCCTGCGCTACCGCACCGTGCCGATCGACGTGCGCCAGGCCCACGGCTATGTCGTGCAAACGCTCGCCGATCTCGGCATCGCGGGGACGGCGCTCACGCTCGCGCTGCTCCTCGCGTGGATGCTCGCCGCCGGGCGCTCCACGCACCCGTTCAACCGCCGCTGGCATGCGCGCTGGCCGAAACGGCGAGCCTCGCCGCGGGAGAGCGTCTCCCGGCTTCGCTCGCCGCCCGCGCTCGGCTGGCGGAGGATGCGCGCGGCCTACACGCCCGAGCGCGTGGGGTTGCTCACGATGCTCTGCATCGTGATCGTGTTCGGCGCTCACTCCTTCGCCGATTGGACGTGGTATGTGCCGGGCGACGCGTGCGTGGCGCTACTCTGCGCCGGATGGCTCGCCGGTCGTGGGCCGTTGCGCGGGGGCAACCGCGCGGCGCCCGCCGGCTCGCCCGCGGCGGCGCTCCCGGTGGACGGCGCCGACCAGCCGGCGGCGGGCACGGCCGCCGCGGCTGGGCTGAGCGCGAGCGGGGACCGAAACGCCAACGGGCGCCCCGCGGCGGCGCGCTTGCCCCCCGCCTCCGAGATCGACCCGCTGCGCGTGGGCATCGCCGTGGCGGTGGTCGCGGGCGCGCTGCTAACCGCGTGGACGGAGTGGCAGCCGCAACGTTCGGTTGACGCCTCCGAACAGGCGTTTGCGCTGCTCAAGCGCAACCCGGTCGCCGCGCTCTCCGCTGCCCAGGCGGGCGTCGAACGCGACCCGCTGTCGGCCTCGGCGCTGTTCAGGCTCGCGGCCATCCAGCACACCACCGGCCAGAGCGCGCTGGCGCGCGCGACGCTGCAGAAGGCGGTACGCATGCAGCCGTCCAACCCGGAAACGTGGTTGACGCTCGGCGAATACGACCTGACCTCCAACCCGCACGCGGCGGTGGAAGAGCTGCGCGCGGCCGTCTACCTCGACCCCCAGTCGGTGTCGATCCAAAACGTTTACGTGGAAGCGCTGCGCAAGACGGGCACGGCGACGACCGCGGGACAGACGGCGTCACACCCAAGCGGCTCGCGTGTGGCTCAGAAGCGGCCGCGCCGGCCGCTCGCAAGCAGCACGCGGCGCGCGCCAGGCAAGCCGCCCGCGGCGCGCACTTCGACCCCCTCGAAGCCGAAGTCGGCGTAGAGATCGACGAGTAGCCGGCGCGTATAGAAGCGCAGGTGGTCGGAGTGCGGGTGGAAGCGCCTCTCGAACGCATCGCGGCTGAGCGCCAGCCTCAACCTCGTCAGCGGACCGTGGTCGGGAGTGGAGAGCAGCAAGGCGCCTCCGGAGCGCAGCACGCGACGCAACTCCGAGAGCCAGCCGCGGGTGTCGGCGACGTGCTCGATCACCTCACCCGCCCACACCACGTCGAAGCTCGCGTCCTCGAGCGGCAGCGTCGCTTCTGGCTCGACGAGCCGCACATCGAGATCGGGCGCTCGCGCCAGCGCGCGCCGCAGAGGCTCGGCGGCGACATCCACCGCCATCACCTCCGCCCCTTCGCGCGCGAGCAGGGCCGCGAAATGACCCTCGCCGCAACCCACGTCGAGGACCCTCGCCGGGCGGTGTAGTCGCTCGGACATCGCCCCCACGCGCTCGATGAGAAACGTCTCGCGCAGGCGCGCATCGGAGGGAGCGAGATCCTCTGGCACGCCTTCCCACAGGCTCTCGTAGTAGGCGTGAGTGGGCATGGCCTGGCAAGGCTAGCGCGGCGGGCACGCGCAAATCGGTTGGAAACAGCGGGGACGATGAGCACGCAAGCCGCGCATGTGGCGCCGGGAGCGACTATGTTCTCTGCTGTGCGCGCCCCGAGGTTGGGACAGACGTGAAGGCGTCTCGCGGTCTGGGCTCGCGGCCAACGGCTTCGGGTGGCATGCGGCTCGCCTTCGACAGTCGTCCCGCGGCGACCGCGCGCGGCGCGGGGCGCTACACGCGCTCCCTGCTCACCGCGCTCCGCGACACCGCGCCGAAGGATGTGGAGATCGTCGAGACGCACCGCCCACGTCGCGCCGACGTGTTCCACGCGCCCTGGATGGAGGGCGCGGCCCTGCGCAGCCCCTGCCCGATGGTGGTCACGTTGCACGACGTCGACGCGCTCACGCGCCTCAGCGAGCGCTTGCGCTGTGGTGGTGTGCACCTGCGTTTGCGCCACCTGGCGCTCGCGCGCGCGACGCACGTGATCGCCCCCACCGACGCTATAGCCGACGGCGCCGTGAGCAAGCTCGGGCTGGATCGCGAGCGCGTGATCGTGATCCCGGACGCGCCCGATCTCGCGACGTGCCAGCCCACCTCGCCGGAGTGGGGCTGGGAGGATGTCGCGCGTGCCACCTGGCGGGTTTACGAGCGTGCTCGCACCGAGCCAGCGCGGCCTTTCATCAGAAGCCCGCGCGCCGCGCCGGTGCGGTAGGAAGCGACTCAGTAGGCGCCGCGCTGCAGGACGACCGCTGGGATCGTCTTCAGCAGGATCGCCAGGTCGAGCGCGAGCGACCAGCGCTCCAGGTAGATGAAATCGAGATGCACGAGGTCGTCGAAGTCGAGCTCGGAGCGACCCGACACCTGCCACAGCCCGGTGATGCCCGGGAGCACGAGGTAGCGCTTGCGATGCCAGTCCGCGAGCAGCTCGAAGTCGCGCTCGGGGAGCGGGCGGGGACCGACGAGCGACATCTGGCCGCGCACCACGTTCACGAGCTGTGGAAGCTCGTCGAGGGAGAAGCGACGCAGCAAGCGCCCGACGGGCGTGAGGCGCGGGTCGTCGCGGATCTTGAAGAGCGCGCCGTCGGCCTCGTTGAGGTCCTCGAGCTCGGCGTGGCGCTCCTCGGCGTCGCAGTACATGGTGCGGAACTTCAAGCAGGCGAACGGTAGCTGGCCGATGCCCGGCCGCATCGAGCGATAGAAGATGGGACCGCGGGAGGAGAGGCGAACGGCGAGCATGATCGCGGCGAACAGCGGGCTGAGCAGGAGCAGGAGCAGGATCGAGCCCACCACGTCGAAGGTGCGCTTGAGCGCGAAGTCGATGCCCTCGAACACGGGCGGTCCGAGCTCGAACAGCGGCACCGACTGGCCTGGAACGAACTCGGCGCGCTGGATCAGGATCTCCATCGTGGAGGGGGCGATGCGCACGCGCACGCCGCGACGGTGGCATTGGTCGACGAGCTCCACCGCGCGCTCCTGCGGGAAGTCGGGGTCGGCGATTATCACCTCGTCGACGCTCTCGGCGGCGATCACCCGCTCCAGCGAGTCCAGCGACCCCAGGCAGCGCACGCCGTTGTCGGGGAGCGGGTTGGGCGATACGAACCCCACCACTTCGATCGGCGTGCGCGGCGCGTCCGCCAGCGCGTGGGCGACGTCGTGGATGTGCTTGCCGGTGCCCACCAGCACGGCGCGGCGCTGGTAGCCGGCGGCGCGCAGCACGGCGCCGGTGGCACGTTCGTAGAGGTAGCGCAAAGTGGTTACGTAAACCAGCGCGAAGGCGAGCGAGCCGTAGAAGAGGTAGTAGCTGGTGAAGCGTTCACCGCTCACCACGGCGAACAGCAGCGCCACGAAGGCCACCTCGAACAGGCAGCCGACGATGCGCGAGAGCCCCGGCCGTTGCGAACGCGCCGCATAGAGACCGGAGCGCGCGAAGAGGAGCGCGGTGAGCAGATACACGAACGCGAGTACCCGCCGGGTCTCGGTGATGGCGCCGCTGGCGCTCACAACGTTCGAGAGCAGCGCCGCCTTGATGATGAGCGCGGTGAAGATGGCGGCCGCCACGCCGAACAGGTCGAGCGCGAGTAGCGAGAGCACGCGCAGCGCGCGACGCATGGTGTCCATGCGCAGCAGAAACGAGAGCGCCGGAGGACGCTTGCTGCGCACGTCGCGGTCAGGTCGCGGCGTCGGCGCGCCTCCATAGACGTGCCCACCGACCGAGCCGGGTCGAGCAGTAGGGGTCGGCCGCGGGGAAGGGCTTGTGCGCGGCGCGTCCGGGGAACGAACTCCCATCTCGGACTTCACAACAGTTGAGTTTCCCTTATGTAGCGGTCGTTAACCCTTTGGCAGGTCGCGCTCAACCGACGAGCTGCTCGATTCCGGACGCGTCGATCGTCATGCGCAGACCGTCGCGCAGCTCGACTTCAGGACCCCAGCCGAGCAGCTCGCGCGCGAGCGCTATGTCGGGCTTGCGCTGCTTGGGGTCGTCCACCGGCAGCGCCTCGAACAAGATGTCGGACTCGGCGCCCGTGACCTCCTTGACGGCTTCGGCTAGCTCGAGCAGCGTGTACTCGTCGGGGTTGCCGATGTTTACAGGGTCGTGGTAGCCGGATTCGCCGAGAGCTATGAGCCCCCGGATGAGGTCGTTCACGAAGCAGAAAGAACGTGTTTGCGAGCCGTCGCCGAACACTGTGATCGGACGGTTGGCGAGCGCTTGCCGCAGGAACGTGGGGATCGCGCGGCCGTCGTGAGGGCGCATGCGGGAGCCGTATGTGTTGAAGATGCGCACGATAGCCGTGTCGACGCCCTGCTGGCGGTGGTAGGCCATCGTGAGCGCCTCGGCGTAGCGCTTGGCCTCGTCGTAGACGCCACGCGGGCCGATCGGGTTGACGTGACCCCAGTAGGTCTCCGCCTGCGGGTGTTGGAGCGGATCGCCGTACACCTCGCTGGTGGACGCGAGCAGGAAGCGGGCGCGCTTGGCCTTGGCGAGGCCGAGCGTGTGGTGCGTGCCGTAGGAGCCCACCTTGAGCGTGTGCAGCGGCAGGCGCAGATAGTCGATCGGCGAGGCGGGCGACGCGAGGTGGTATACGAAGTCCACCGGCTCCTCCACGTGGTAGGGCTCGATGATGTCGAGCCCCAGGTGCACGAAGCGCTCGGGATCGCGTATGTGGGCGATGTTGTTGAGCGATCCCGTCTCGAGATTGTCCACGCATATCACCCGGTGCCCCCGCGCGAGAAGCTCGTCACAGAGATGGGATCCAAGGAAGCCGGCGCCGCCGGTGACAAGGCAGGTGGACAAGGCCCGGACCATACCTGCTCGGGCGCCCAAATATGATCTGCTGGTGACCATGACAGACGACGTGCCGAGAACCGACGAGCAGGAGCGCCTGACGGTGGCGCCGATCGTGGGGCCAGAGGACCCGCGCCGCTTCACCGACTCGGGCATCGAGATCGAGCCGCTCTACACCGAGGAGGATCTGCCCGCCGACCTCGACCTGGGCGCGCCGGGTGCGTTCCCCTATACGCGCGGCGTGCACCGCGCGATGTACCGCAAACAGACGTGGACGATGCGTCAGTACGCGGGGTATGCCTCGGCGAAGGAGTCCAACGAGCGCTACCGCTACCTGCTCTCCAAGGGCTCGACCGGACTGTCGATGGCGTTCGATCTCCCCACGCAGTTGGGGCTCGACTCCGACAACCCGCGTTGCCTGGGCGAGGTGGGCAGGACCGGGGTGGCGATCGACACGATCGACGACATGCGCACGGCGTTCGACGGCATCCCGCTCGACGAGGTGTCCACTTCGATGACCATCAACGCCCCCGCCGCCTGCCTGCTGCTGTTCTACGAGCTGGTGGGCGAGGAGCAGGGCGTGCCGAGCGAGCGGTTGCGGGGCACCACCCAGAACGACGTGCTCAAGGAGTACATCGCGCGAGGCAACTACATCTACCCGCCGAAGCCCACCATGCGGCTGACCACCGACCTGTTCCAGTACTGCAACGAAAGAGTTCCCAAGTGGAACACGATCTCCATCTCCGGCTATCACTTCCGCGAGAAGGGATGCTCGGCGGTGCAGGAGGTCGCCTTCACGCTCTCCTCGGGAATCGCCTACGTGACGGCGGCGATCGAGAAGGGCCTCGACGTGGACGACTTCGCGCCGCGGCTGGCGTTCTTCTTCAACGGCCACAACAACGTCTTCCAGGAGGTCGCCAAGTTCAGGGCGGCGAGGAGGATGTGGGCGCACATCATGAAAGAGCGCTTCGGCGCGAAGAACCCCAAGTCGACGATGTTGCGCTTCCACACGCAAACGGGCGGCGTGACGTTGACCGCGCAGCAGCCTGAGAACAACATCGTGCGGGTCGCCCTGCAGGGGTTCGCGGCGGTGTGCGGGGGCACGCAGTCGCTGCACACCAACGGCTTCGACGAGGCGCTCGCCCTGCCCACCGAGCACGCCGCGAAGATCGCGCTGCGCACACAGCAGATACTCGCGCACGAGTCGGGCGCGGCGGACACCGTGGACCCGTTCGCGGGCTCCTACTTCGTGGAGTCGCTGACCGACGAGATCGAAGCGCGCGCGAACGAGCTGATCGCCAAGGTGGACGCGCTCGGGGGGTCGGTGAACGCGATCCAGTTCATCACCGGCGAGATCGACGAGTCGGCGTGGGGCTACCAGGAGCGCTACCGCATCGGCCAGGACATCGTGGTGGGGGTGAACAAGTACGAGGAGGAGGACCTGCAGGTGCCCGACCTCCTGCGCGTCGACCCCGAGTCCGAGCGCGAGCAGGTCGAGCGGTTGAAGGCGTTCAAGGCCGATCGCGATCAGGCGCTCGTGGAGAAGCGTCTGGAGGAGTTGCGCGACACCGCGCGCGGAAGCGAGAACCTGCTGCCGTCGATCAGGCAGGCCCTGAAGGACCGCTGCTCGCTCGGCGAGGTGTGCGGGGCGATGCAGGACGTGTTCGGCAAGTACGCGCCCACGTTCTGAGAGCTGATGTGTTGCCCATGCCGCATGCGGCATGGGCGGGAGGGCCGCACGCGGCCCTCCCTTGGGGACGTGCATGCACGTCCCCTCC
>DATBTP010000092.1:0-3302 GCA_036559185.1 Solirubrobacteraceae bacterium
GAGCTGGTGAGCTCGGGAGCGGCGCTCGCGCGCCAGGTGCAGCATGCGCTCAGCACCCGCGATCTCGGCAACCCGCGCAGCGGCGAGGGCGACTATCGCTTCCTCTGCACCGGTGACAGCGAGGCGTTCGAGGAGCTCGGCACGCGCTTCCTGCAGATGCCGCTCGGCGAGGTCGAGCACGTCGATCCCCAAGCCGCCGGGATGCTCGCGTGAGCGCGTCCGACCATTCGCCCGGCGACGCTTCCCCGCCACCTGGCGGCGCGCCGGTGGATGCGGAACGGGGGGTAGCGCCACCTGGCGGCGCGCCGGACGCGGGAGCGCACGGGGCGGGCGCTCCGGGCGTGCGCAAACGCAGCTACGCCCGCTCTCCCGCGGAGCTGCGCCCCGTGTCCATCGAGCCGGGATTCGTCCGCACCGCCACCGGCTCCGCGCTCATCTCGATGGGGGAGACGCGCGTTATCTGCACCGCCTCAGCCCAAGAGTCGGTGCCGCGCTGGATGGCCGGCAAGGGACGGGGCTGGCTCACCGCGGAGTACGGCATGCTCCCCGCCTCCACCGGCGATCGCAAGCCGCGCGAGGTCGCCAAGGGCCGCCCCGACGGGCGCGGTGTCGAGATCCAGCGTCTCATCGGCCGCTCGCTGCGCGCCGTCATCGACCTCCACGCGCTCGGCGAACGCACCATCTACCTCGACTGCGACGTCCTCCAAGCCGACGGCGGCACGCGCTGCGCCTCCATCACCGGCGCCTACGTCGCGCTCGCGCTCGCCTCCGCCGAGCTCCTGCGCAAGCAGCGCATCGAGCGCACGCCGCTCACCGGTTCCATCGCCGCGGTCTCCTGCGGGATCGTCGAGGGCCGCGCCCTGCTCGACCTCGACTACGGCGAGGACTCCACCGCCGAGGTCGACGCCAACGTCGTCATGACCGGCGAGGGCGGACTGGTCGAGGTGCAAGCCACGGCGGAGCGCACCCCGCTCTCTCGCGCTTCCCTCGACGAGCTGCTCGCGCTCGCCGCCGCCGGCATCGAGAAGTTGCGCCTCGTCCAGGACCAGGCGCTGGCTTGAGGCTGCTGCTCGCGACACGTAACGAGCACAAGCGCCGCGAGTTCGCGCGGTTGTTGCCCGGCTTCGAAGTGGACGCGCTACCTGAGGATGTCGTGCTCCCGCCCGAGGACGGCAACACGTTTGAAGCCAATGCGTTCGGTAAGGCTCGCGCGGTGGCCGCCGCCACCGGTCGCGTCAGCATCGCCGATGACTCTGGAATAGAAGCAGCCGCGCTCGGAGGAGCCCCCGGCGTGTACTCCGCACGCTACGCGGGCGAGGATGCCACCGACGAGCAGAACCTCGCGAAGCTCCTCTCCGAGGCGCCCGCCGGGAGCCCGCTCGCCTACGTCTGCGCGCTCGCCTACATCGACCCTGTGGCCGGTGTCGAGCGCATCTTCAAAGGACGTTGGACAGGCCGCCTCGCCGATCGCCCCCGCGGTGAGCGAGGCTTTGGCTACGACCCCGCCTTCCTCCCCGACGAGCACCCGTCTGTGACAGCGGCTGAACTCTCCGATGAGCGCAAGGATGAACTCTCCCACCGTGGGCGCGCCGTCCGTGCGCTCGACGCCTGGCTCACGTCAGGTTGATCGCGGCCGAAGCCCCAACCGCCACGCTGAGCGCCGCGTATCCGCTGTAGTCGGAGAGCAACAGCAGCACCGCCGTAACCAACGCCACGAGCACCGTCACGATCCACGCCACGCGGGAGAGCTCCATCTCCCACGTATTCTTCACTGTTGTGACCATGCCTGCCTCGCCGCCCGCCGGCGCCTACGCCGGTGCTCCCCGCGAAGCTGCCGCCCCCGTCGCCTTCGGCGACCGGCTGGCCGAGCACGTGCTACTGCGCCAGTCGCAAATCGTCCTCGGCCTCGACCCCGATCCCATGGCGCTATGGCCCGCAACGCACAGCGACCATGGCGGCACCGTAGCCGAGCGCGCGGCCGCCTCCGTACTCAACCACTGCCGCGCGCTAATCGACGCCGCCGGGCCCGCCTGCGTCGCCGTCAAGCCGCAGTTGGCCCGCTTTGAGGTATTGGGCGCGCCGGGCTGGGCGGCGCTCGAAGCTGTCGTCTCGCATGCGCACGAGGCCTCACTGCTCGTCATCGCCGACGCCAAGCGCGGCGACATCGACGTCTCCGCGCTCGCCTATTCGCGTGCGCTCATGGGCACGCTCGACACGCCCTTCGGCCCGGTCGCGGGTCTGGGTGCCGACATGCTCACCGTCAACCCCCTCATGGGCGCCGACGCCATCGAGCCGTTCGTTTCCACCGCGCGCGAAGTCGGCGCCGGCGTGCTGGCGCTGGTGCGCACCTCCAACCCGGGCGCCGCCGACATCGAGGACCTGCCGGTCGAGGGTGGCGGCGCCGTTTGGGAGCGCCTCGCCTCGCTCGTCCACCGGCTCGGCGGCGACGGCGTGGGGGAGAGCGGGCTGAGCGACGTCGGCGCCGTCGTGGGGGCAACCGCTCCGCATCACCTCGCGCGCGCGCGCGAGCTGATGCCCCACGCCGTCTTCCTGCTCCCCGGTGTGGGGGCGCAGGGCGGCCGTGTCGAGGATCTCGCCCCCGCGTTTGCCCCGGGACGCGCCGGTGGGCTCATAACGGCGTCGCGCTCCATCGCAAACGCCCACCGCGCTCACGACGGCGATCGAGACCCGGCGACCGAGGCGCGCGCGGAGGCCGAGCGTCTGCGCGAGCTCGCGTGGCAACTCACGTAGTGCGTCTCAGTCCCTCCGCGTCCTTGTCCGCTAGCCTCTGGGGAGCGCGAGCGACCGCACTCCGGCGCTCCTCACGCGGAAGGCGAGGCGACGTATAGATGATCATCACGGTCACTCTCAACGCTGCGATCGACAAGTCGCTATCTGTCCCCAACTTCCGCATCGGAAGGCGCCACCGCACCGTCGAGCAGCGCACCATGGCCGGCGGCAAGGGCGTCAACATCGCGCGGGCGCTCAAGGCGCTCGGGCAGCCCGTCATCGCCACCGGCTTCGCCGGCGGCGCCACCGGCACGCACATCGTCGAGCAGCTCACCGAGGAGGCCATCCTCAACGACTTCGTCCGCATCCGCGACGAGTCGCGCACCAACACCTCCGTGCTCGACCCCACGAACGGCGAGCAAACCGAGATCAACGAACGCGGCCCCTCCGTCACCGAACAGGAGGTGGAGCTGTTCCACGAGAAGCTCCTCTATCTCGCCCGTGGCGCCGCCATCGTGGTGCTCGCCGGCTCGCTTCCCCGCGGCGTCGAACCCGACCTCTACGCCACCCTC
>DATBTP010000093.1:0-8585 GCA_036559185.1 Solirubrobacteraceae bacterium
TCCCTCCCTATCGGCAAGCTCGCGGGCCTCCGGACGCGCCACGACGACGACGTCGTGCCCAGCGTTCACGTCCCTCTCCACACCAGCGAAGGCTTCGCGCAACAGACGCTTGACGCGGTTTCGCTCGACCGCGCCCCCAACCTTGCGCGACACAGAAAGGCCGAGCCGGGGGCGCTCGACGGCCTCGTTCGGAAACGAATAGAGCACAAGGTGGCGGTTAGACACAGACCGGCCCTGTCGATAAACCCGCTCGAACTCGGCGCTACGCGACAGGCGGCGACCGCGGCGAGTGGTTCGCGGCGTCATCGCGCCCTACACACTAAACGGACAGGCGCTTGCGGCCCTTGCCGCGCCTGCGCTTGAGCGTGAGCCTTCCCGCGCGCGTGCGCATGCGGGCGCGAAACCCGTGGGTGCGGGCGCGCTTGCGTTTCTTTGGTTGGTAGGTGCGCTTCATGATCGATGTTCTCCACCGCGCTGGTGTTCCTGCCGAAACCGTCAGCGGTCACGCCGGTCGCGACAGACCGGCCTGCGCCGGGCGGTGAAGTATAGAGATCCATCTCCGCCGGTTACGGAGGGCCCTACCGGACGCCCGCCTCGCAAGGCGACTTGTTACGGAATTTCTCGCCATTTGCGACTACCCGCCGAGCCGCGGGAGCGCAGGCCGGCGGGCTCGGATATATTCGGTTGACCGGGCCCCCGCGGGCCCCAAGCGAATGATTACGCCCACTTTCTCCCGCAAGGAGCAGGTCATCTCTGCCGTGAGCACCGAGCTCGAGCACATCTGGTCGCAAGTGAAGACGGAGCTCTCGGCGACGATCGACGAGCCCGTCTATCGCATCTGGCTCGATCCGCTCAAGGCGCTCGAGCTCACGGGCAACAATCTCACCGTCGAGGCTCCCAGCCAAACATGTGGCTGGGTCAGGGAGCGCTTCGGACGCGTCTTGCAAGCGTGCGCGGCGGCCGTGTTGGGCCCAGAGATCACGGTCGATGTCGTCGGGTCGGGGGAAGGCAAACGCTCTCGGCTCGCGTCCGGCGGGGGGCCGCGGACTGTTATTCCCAACAATTCTCCACAGTCAAACCAACCCGTCTGTGCAAATCCGAAGCTCACCTTCGACCAGTTTGTGATCGGCGACTCCAACCGACTCGCCCACGCCGCCGCCCTTACCGTCAGCGAGCTGCCCGCTCAGGCCTACAACCCACTCTTCATCTGCGGCCCTCCCGGGGTCGGCAAGACCCACCTGCTGCGCTCGGTCGCCACCTTCCTAACCTCCCACAACCCCAGCCTCCACGTGCGCGTCACGACCGGCGAGTCCTTCACGAACAACTTCCTGGAGGCCCTCTCCGCTGGGCGACTAGACGCCTTCAAGGCGAGCTTTCGAAGCGTAGACGTACTGTTGATCGACGACGTGCAGTTCCTCGAGCGCAAGATAAAGACGGAGGAGGAGTTCTTCCACACCTTCAACGTCCTCTACGAAGCCGGCAGTCAGATCGTGCTCACCTCAGATAGGCCGCCGCGGAACCTGCAGGCCCTCGAAGACAGGCTCCGCGAGCGCTTCCAATCCGGGTTGGTGGCAGACATCCGCCCCCCCGACTTCCCCACTCGGCTCGCCATCTTGCGCAAGCGCGCCCAGCACGACGGTATCGAGCCCATCCACCCCCGCGCGCTCGAAACACTCGCCGAGCGCATCCACGCCGATGTACGCGCGCTCGAGGGGGCCCTCATCCGCGTGGTCGCATACAGCTCGCTCACCGGTCGCCCGCTTGACTCAGAGCTTGTGGCAGAGGTCATAGACACCCTCTACCCAAAGCCACTTCGAAACGTACGCTCCATCGGCGAGATCAAGGCCGCCGCTTGCGAGCGATTCGGCATCTCAGGCGAAGAGCTCATATCCCACACGCGAATCGCCCGTGTGGCTTGGCCCAGGCAGGTCGCCATGTATCTCTCGCGGGAGCTCACCGACGAGTCGCTGCCCGCGATCGGGCGGGAATTCGGGGGGCGAGACCACACCACCGTCCTCCACGCCTGGCGACGCACCGAGAAGCACATCGCCACAGACGCCCAAAGGCGAGCCGTCGTGGATGAACTCCGTGAGCGCCTATCCACATAACCTGCTGACCGGGAGACTTGACACACTTCTTCAGCTCTTCTTCCACAGATTCCGCACAACCTCAGCCCGCATATCGCAAGCCAGCATGCAGAAGCACACATACACACAGCCACTACTAAAGCTATAGATCCATAGGTGCATACGTGAAGCTCTCTCTATCGACCGGCGAGCTGCTAGCTCAATTGCAAACAACCACTCGGGTCGCATCCTCTCGTGCCTCTGTGCAGGCCCTCTCAGGCGTGATGATCTCCGCGGAGGATGGACAAGCAGCGTTGCTGGCTACAGATATGGAGGTTGGTCTGCGGGTACCGCTGTCCGCCGAAGTACTCCAGGCTGGCTCCGCGGTGCTGCCAGCTCGCCTCGTACTCGAAGTCGTACGCTCCCTGCCTGGGGACACCGCCACGTTGGAGCTTCGGGCCCAAGAGCAGGACGTGGAGGTTATCTCTGGCTCCGCCAAGTTTCATCTCCGCACCTTGCGCTCCGAGGACTTCCCCTCGCTCCCCGGTCCCGCCGCGGACACCCGCATGGCGCTACCGGCACACACGTTCGTCGACACGGCGCTGCAAGTGGCTCGCTCAGCCTCCAAGGACGAGACGCGTCCGGTACTCACCGGGGTCCTCATCTCGGCGGGCGGGCAGGAGCTGACCATGGTCGCGACCGACTCCTACCGCCTGAGCGTCAAGCACGCCGCGCTCGAGGCGCCGCTGGATGGCGCCCTCGAGGCCAACGTGCCCGCCCGCGCGCTCCAGGAGCTGGCGCGTATCGCGCAAGCCGTGGAGGATCCAGAGCTGACGGTGAGCCTTGGGCAGAACCAAGTCGTGTTCGAGGTCGGCGACATCGTCCTCTCGTCGAGGTTGATCGACGGTCAGTTCCCTAACTACCGCCAATTGTTGCCGGAGTCCGTCGAGCACGAACTTCGGCTCGCAAGCGGGGAGATCGTCGATGTCGTGCGGCGCGTCAGCCTTATGGCGCAGAAGAACACGCCGCTGCGCCTGGGCTTCAGGGAGGGTGAGCTGACGGTGTCCGCCCAAACGCCGGACGTGGGTGAGGCAAGCGAGAGCCTTCCGGTGCCCTTCAGCGGCGAGCCGCTCGACATCGGCTTCAACCCCGAGTTTCTACGCGACGGCCTCGAGAGCGTCGAGTCCGACGAGCTGGTCCTCAAGCTCATAAGCCCGCTGCGCCCAGGCCTGATCGAGTCGCCGGACGGTGGGCGATTCGTATATCTCATCATGCCGATCCGGCTCAATAGCTGAGGTTGCGGGAGGGTGAGGTGCGGGTCACGAGCGTGCATCTGCGCGATTTCCGCACCTACACGCGCGCCGAGGCGCGCCTCGGTGAGGCGCTGACGGTCGTTCACGGCGCCAACGGCGCTGGCAAGTCGAACCTGCTGGAGGCCATCTATTTCGGCTGCACTGGGCATTCTCAGCGCACACGCAACGAGCGCGAGCTGGTTCGCTTCGGGGCGCCGGCGGCGCGGGTGACTGTGGCGCTTTCAAACGAAGGCCGTCACCACGAGCTTGCCGTCGGTTTCCAGCCGGGCGCTCCGAAGCACATGACGGTCGACGGTGCCCCTGTGGAGCGGCTCACGGACGTCCAGGAGCGACCGCTGGTGAGCGTCTTCTCGCCAGATCGCCTTGACCTGCTCAAGGGTCCCCCCGCCTTGCGCCGCTCGCATCTCGACCAGCTTGTGGCTGCGCTGTGGCCGGCGCGGGCGGCGACGCGGCGGGACTATTCCCGCGCGCTGGCCCAACGTAATGCTTTGATCGCGAGCATCCGGGCCTCGCGCGCTTCGCGCTCGACGCTCCCAAGTTGGGATCTCGAGCTCGCGCGCCACGCCGTGGCGCTGCGCGAAGATCGGGCCGAGCTCGCTTCGATGCTCGCGCAACCATTCGCCGAGCGCGCGGTACAGCTTGGGTTGAGCGGCGAGCCGCGTCTCGAGTACCGTCCGCGCTCGAGGGCGGGCAGCGTGGAGGAGCTCGTGGAGGAGCTCGCCACACGCCTGCCGAGCGACCTCGTGCGTGGCTTCTCCACGCACGGACCCCACCGCGACGAGCTCGCGATCCTACGCGACGGCCGCGAGCTGCGCGCATATGGATCTCAGGGCGAGCAGCGCCTGGCGCTACTGGCGCTGCTGCTCGCCGAGCGCGCTGTCCTCGCACGCGAGCGCGATCGCGTTCCGCTGATGTTGCTCGACGACGTCATGAGCGAGCTGGACGCGACACGCCGAGAGCTCCTCGCACACGAGCTCTCCGGCTCCGGCCAGAGCGTTCTCGCAACCACCGACCTATCGCACGTGCCCGGGGTGGGCATCACGGCGGTCACGCGCTTGCGTGTTTCCCCCGGGGCGGTCCTCCAGGAGGCGCTCGCCGCGTGAGTCGCCCCGCGCCGCGCCCGCTTTCGTTGGCGCTAGACGGCCTATCGGCCGCCCTCGCCCCCGCCACGACGCTCGCCCGAGCGCAAGGAGCCTGGGAGGGGTCCGTCGGTCCGGTGATCGCCGCGGCGGGTCTCCCGACAGCCGAGCACAATGGCGTCCTCACGGTCACCTGTAGCGACGCGGTGTGGTCGGCCGAGCTCGACCTTATGGGTCCGGAGTTGATCGAGCGTCTGAACGCGCGGCTTGGCGAGACGCTCATCCATCGCTTGCGCTGTCGCACCGGCTAGCTAAGGTCTCTACGAGCTTGCCGAGGGGGACCCGCGCCCACCGGCTCGGGCGGCCGCTGGGCGAGTCGCCTCAGCAGCCCCGTTTTGGCTTATTTGCAGGAGTTTCTCCCCAATCGCCAGGTCCGGTCCGAGGGGTCTCTGTGCTATCGTTGGGCAAACAAACTCCCCGCCCCGGACCGAGGTATAAGAGACCCGGGTTCCGGGGCGTTTTCGCGTCATCGGAGGACCATTTGGCGACCGACACTTCAAGCTCGCACACAAAGGCCGCTGCCACCAAGGGCGGCGTCAACGACCCGGCGATGAGCGGCGCCGCCGGCTATGACGCACAGGACATCACTGTTCTGGAGGGCCTCGAGGCCGTTCGTAAGCGTCCCGGCATGTACATCGGCTCAACCGGCATCATGGGCCTGCACCACCTTGTGTATGAGGTTGTTGACAACTCTGTAGACGAGGCCCTCGCCGGGTTCTGCACGGAAGTGTCGGTTGCGATTCATCCCGACAGCTCGATCACCGTCGTGGACAACGGGCGCGGCATTCCCGTTGCTATGCACGAGAAGGAGGGTCGTCCGGCCGTGGAGGTCGTGCTCACCGTGCTCCATTCGGGCGGCAAGTTCGGCGACGGAGGCGGCTACAAGGTGTCGGGCGGGCTGCACGGCGTCGGCGTGTCGGTCGTCAACGCCCTCTCCGAACGCCTGCGAGTGCAGATCAACCGCGACGGCTATGTCTTCTCGCAGGAGTACTCCCGCGGCGCCCCCCAGCAGGAGCTCCAACGCGGAGAGAAGCTCCCCGCCGGGGCGCCCACCGGCACGACGGTCACGTTCCTGGCGGATGCCGATATCTTCGAGACGCTCGACTTCGACTTCCACACCCTCGAGGAGAGACTGCGCGAGACCGCCTTCCTCACTCGCGGTCTGAAGATCTCGATCGTCGACGAGCGCGGCGAGGGTCACTCCGCCGAGTTCCAATATCAAGGCGGGATAGAGGACTTCGTGTCCTACCTCAACGAGAACAAGGACACCATCCACCGCAAGGTCGTGTTCTTCTCGGGGGAGAGCGAGGAGGGCGCGGTCGAGGTGGCGATGCAGTGGAACTCCTCCTACCAGGACTCGATCCACTCCTTTGCCAACAACATCAACACGCGCGAGGGCGGCTCGCACATGTCGGGCTTTCGCTCCGCGCTCACGCGCACGCTCAACAAGTACGCCCGCGACCACGGCTTGCTCAAGGAGAAAGAGGACAACCTCACGGGCGAGGACGTGCGGGAGGGGTTGACCGCCGTCATCTCCGTCAAGCTGCGCGATCCCCAATTCGAGGGTCAAACCAAGACCAAGCTCGGCAACCCCGGCATGGCGGGCTTCGTCGAGTCGATCGTCAACTCGGGCCTGGCGGAGTTCCTGGAGGAGAACCCGAGCGAGGCGCGCGCGGTCATCATGAAGGCCGTCCAGGCGCAGCGGGCCCGCGACGCGGCGCGCAAGGCCCGCGACCTCACGCGGCGCAAGTCGGCGCTTGAGAACTCGACCCTACCCGGCAAGCTCGCCGACTGCTCGGTCAAGGACCCCAGCCTCGCCGAGCTGTTCGTGGTGGAGGGCGACTCCGCCGGCGGCTCGGCCAAGCAGGGACGCGACCGCAACACCCAAGCCGTGCTCCCCCTAAGGGGCAAGATCCTCAACGTCGAGAAGAGTCGCATCGACAAGGTGCTCCAGAACACCGAGGTACAGGCACTCATCACGGCCATCGGCACCGGGGTGCGCGAGGAGTTCAACCTCGAGAATGCCCGCTACCACAAGGTCATTCTCATGACCGATGCCGATGTCGACGGCGCTCATATCCGTACCCTGGTGCTCACGCTGCTGTTCCGCGAGATGCAGGATCTCATCGAAGCCGGCTACGTCTACATCGCAAAGCCCCCGCTCTACAAGATCAAGCAGGGTAGCCGCGAGCGCTACATCGAGAAGGAGCACGAGCTGGAGGACACGCTGCTCGCCGACAAGTGGGAGAAGCTCGCCGTCTTCGATCGTCACGGCACCCAGTTCAAGCTCACCGACACGCGCTGGCAGAAGTTCGTGCGCCTGCTCAAGCAGTACGAGGGGTGGTCCTCCTCGCTGCGCGCCGTGCACGGCCACGAGATGGTTCAGTTCCTCGAGGAGTCCTCGCTGCTCGGCGACCAGGTCGCAAGCGCCGAGGACGCGATCGAGCTGCTCTCCCGTGCCGGGCTCGAGGGCGAGACGCATGCCACGGAGCTCGTCGGGCAGGACTCCGAGGAACTCCAAGTGAAGGCCACCGAAACTCGCACGGGCTTCGCGCGCACTCACCACATAAAGCGGAGCCTCTTCGACTCTCAGGAGTATCGCCAGCTAGCTTTCGTGCACCGACAGCTGATCGAGCTCGCCGGCACGCCCGCCTTCGATGTGCGACTCGGCGACGCGCGCGAGAGCGCGCCCTCCTTTGAGGCTCTGCGCCACGCGGTGATGGCGGTCGCGCAGAAGGGCGTCAAGTTGCAGCGTTTCAAGGGGCTCGGCGAGATGAACGCCGAGCAGCTCGCCGAAACGACGATGGACCCGGCTAGCCGCACCCTGGCCCAGGTGACGCTCGAGGACGCCGCCGCGGCCGACCGCACGTTCTCGATGCTGATGGGCGATCAGGTCGAGCCTCGACGGCTGTTCATCGAAGACAACGCCAGAGCCGTAGCCAATCTCGACGTCTAAGGGGGTGTGATCCAGCATGGCGACGCCTGACACGCTCAGCGGCGGCAACATAGAGCCGCGCGCTCTTGAGGATGAGATGCGCACCGCGTATCTCGACTATGCGATGTCGGTCATCGTCGGCCGCGCGCTCCCCGACGTGCGCGATGGTTTGAAGCCGGTCCATAGGCGCGTGCTCTACGCGATGAACGAGCTCGGCCTCGGCCCGACCCGCTCATACGCCAAGTGCGCCAAGATCGTGGGTGAGGTGATGGGCAACTATCACCCGCACGGCGACTCCGCGATCTACGACACCCTCGTGCGCATGGCGCAGGACTTCTCGATGCGCTACGAGCTCGTCGACGGCCAAGGAAACTTCGGCTCCGTGGACGACGATCCCGCCGCCGCGATGCGCTACACCGAGGCCCGTCTCGCCCGGATCGCAACCGAGATGCTACGCGATCTCGACATGGACACGGTCGACTTCGCGCCGAACTACGACGGCTCCCGCCAGGAACCGCTCGTGCTGCCGGCCCGCTTCCCGAATCTGCTCGTCAACGGCTCCTCGGGCATCGCCGTGGGCATGGCGACCAACATCCCACCGCACAACCTGCGCGAGGTGGTCGCCGCGACGATCGCCTACATCGATGACCCAAGCATCGACGTCGATGGGCTGATGGCGCATGTCAAGGGCCCGGACTTCCCGACCGGCGGCGTGATCCTCGGGCGGGCCGGCATCCGCGACGCTTATGAGACCGGTCGCGGTCGCGTGCGCGTACAGGCCAGGGCGCACATCGAGCCGCTCAAGCAGGGCAAGGAGGCGATCGTCGTCACAGAGCTGCCCTTCATGGTCAAGAAGGGGGGCGACGGCGGTCTGATTCAGAAGATCGCCGACCTCGTGCACGAGAAGAAGATCCCTGAGATCTCAGACTTGCGCGACGAGTCCGACAAGCGCGGCATGCGCCTGGTGATCGAGCTCAAGCGCGACGCGATCCCCAAGGTCGTGCTCAACAAGCTCTACAAGCACACCTCGATGCAATCCACGTTCGGCGTGAACATGGTCGCACTCGTCGACAACGTCCCACGCACGCTGAACCTGCTCGCGGTGATCCACAACTACGTGGCCCACCAGCGC
>DATBTP010000094.1:0-5746 GCA_036559185.1 Solirubrobacteraceae bacterium
GACCCGGTGCTCACCTCCAACATCGTCACCAACCCGCGCGTGCCGAGGCTGATTCGCCATTCGCTCAACTTGGAGTCGGGGCTGAACGACGGCCTGGCCCTGCCCGCGGTGCTCACGTTCCTCGCGGCGCTGAGCACGGAATCGCAGAACTTCGTGTGGTGGCGCTTCGTGCTCCAAGACGTGGGGCTCGGCCTCCTCTACGGGTTGGTGCTCGGCTGGCTCGCCGCGTGGCTGATGCCCAGCGAGAGCCGTCGTCCGCTCGAGCACCCGATCCCCTCACATCAGAAGTCGCTGTATGCGCTCGGCGTGGCTTTCGCCACCTACGGGCTCACGGTGCTGGCGCCACGTGGCAACGGCTTCATCGCCGTATTCGTGGCGGCGGTCGTGCTCGGTGTGCGCCGTCCCGACCTACGCCGCCACTTCGAGCAGCGTGCCGATGAGATCGTGGAGATCGTGAAGCTCGGGATCTTCGTTGTATTCGGATCGCTGCTCACACTCGACGCGCTGGAGAGCAGCGGCTGGGCGGCGCTGGGTCTGGTGGCCGCTACCTTCCTGATCGCGCGACCGGTGGCCGTGTGGGTGGCGCTGCTCGGCACCGACACCGACCGCCAAACGCGCTTGTTCATGGGATGGTTCGGCCCGAAGGGAGTGGCCACCATGACTTTCTCACTGCTCGTGCTCGACCAGCACGTAGCGCGCGGCGAGCAGATCTTCGATCTCACCGCGCTCGTCGTGTTCTGCTCGATCGTGCTCCACGGTCTGACCGATACGCCCGGCGCGAACTGGATCGCCCGTCACGCCGAACGCGGGAGAACCTAAGCGTGAAGCGCCGCCTGTTCCTGCGCCGAGGGAAACGCCCACGCGGCGCGTGAGCGGCGCTCCTGACGGAACACGAATCGCAACTGCCGCGGCGGCGCCAACTGGGCGGCGACGGGACGGAAAGTGGCACAGGGCTCGGCGAGCTCCAGGGCGCAAAGGAGGTTGGACTTGAAAAAGCAATCCTCACACGTGACCTTGCGGCTGGCTCGCTTGCTCTGCTTCGACACTGGCTCCCCTTTGACTCGCGGCTTGACTCGACGGCAGACAGGCATCAAAGCACCGCGGGCGGGCCCGCTCAAGGGCAACTGAGAAGCCTTCCCCGCAAATCGCAGACAAAACCAAAAACGTCATCATGGTGGGAGTGCGCATCCTTCTCACCGGCGTCAGCGGCTTCGCCGGCGCGGCTCTGCTTCCGCGGCTGCTCGAGCAGGGCCATGAGGTGCGCGCTCTCGCCCGCGACGGCGCCCGCGTAAGGCAAGCCCTCTCCCACAGCGCCGTCGGAGCCGCCGACTTCGAGCTGGTCATCGGGGACACGCTCGCCGGCGCCGGCGTATCGGGCGCGATGCGAGACATCGAGATCGCCTATTACCTGATCCACTCGATGGAGCCCTCGACCGTCGGCGACGGGGAGCCGTTCCCCGCGCGGGAGCGAGCGTCAGCCGACATGTTCGCGCGGGCGGCCCGCGCGGCGGGCGTGCGTCGCGTGGTTTACCTCGGCGGACTGCTCCCCCACGAGGGCGCCCCGTCGGCGCACCTGTCGAGTAGACACGCGGTCGAGCGCATCCTGCTCGAGGCGATCCCCGACTCCGTGGTCCTGCGAGCCTCGATCGTCATCGGGGCACGCTCGCGCTCGTTTCGCTTCCTCGTGCGCCTTGTGGAGCGCCTGCCAGTGCTCGCCTTGCCGGCGTGGCGGGACTACCGCACCCAGCCGATCGACGAGCGCGACGTAGTCGAGATGCTTGCCTCGTGCGCCTCGGTCGCATCGGTCGGCGGCCGGTCGCTCGATGTCGGCGGCCCGGACGTGCTCAGCTTCGGCGAGATGATCGAGCGCATCGCCGAGTTGATGATGCTGCCCCGCCCGAGCGTGGGCCTGGGCGTGACGGCCACTCCGCTGGCGGCGCGCTTGGCGGCGGCGCTCACAGACGAGAAGCCCGAGCTCGTGCTCGCGCTCATGGAGGGGCTCACCGGCGACCTGCTCCCGGCCGAGCACCGGCGTGCCTGCAATGCGTTGAACGTCGAGTTGCACTCATTTGACTCAGCCGTGGAACACGCCCTGTATGAGTGGGAAAAGGTGGAACCGCTTGCCGTCCGTTGAGCGCGCGGGGTGGATGCCAAGGGAGGGAGCCACAACCGATACCGTGTCCTCTGACGGTTACGGTTAGCGCCGTCCGATGAGCACGGTCACCGCATCCATCGACATTGCGGCCCCACCCGCCCGAGTGTGGGGAATCGTTATGGATCCCGCGCGTCTGGGCGAGTGGGTCACGATTCACCGCAAGCTCAGTCGCTGTGACGAGGGCGACCCTAGGGTTGGCTTTCGCATGGATCAACAAGTCCACCTGCGGGGGATCAGTCTCGATGTTCATTGGACACTCGTGGAGTGCGTCGCGGGCAGGCGCGCCCTGTGGGAGGGGCGCGGTCCGGCACGCTCCCGCGCGCGCACCGAATATCGGTTGCGTCCGATTGAGGGAGGCGGCACAAGCTTCGATTACCGCAACGAGTTCCACGCGCCGCTGGGACCGCTCGGCGCATTGGCAAGCCGGGCGCTCGTCGGTGGGATGCCCGAGCGGGAGGCCACTCAAACCCTGGGCCGCCTACGCGCCATTTTGGAGATATGACTGACGAATTGCATGCTCGACAATCAAGTTGTGTAAAGTGACGGAAATGACCGTGCGGTCCGCATCGCCGGTTTCCCGTTACTCCACCTGAACAGGACCAAATCGTGACTGACTTCCTTGACGAGAAGCGCCGAGAGATAAACGACCGACTGGCGGAGCTCAAGCCGCTGATCGACGAGTACAACCGGTTGGAGGCCGCCGCAACGGCCCTCGCGGGTGTCGGTGGGTCTTCGTCCCGTGCCGCCGCCCCCGCCGCGACCGCCGCGCCGGTGCGACGCCGACCGGGCCGCCCGAAGGGCTCGACAAGTCGCACCGCCACCGGAAGGCGCCGCGGTCGTCCCCCAGGATCCAAGAACAAGACAACCGCCGCCGCGACAACCGCCACAGCCGCGACGCCGCGACGCCGCGCCGGCCGGCGCAAGGGCAGCGGCACTCGCGCCGCCCAGGCCCTGTCGTTCGTCACCGGACAGCCCGGCATTACGATTCCCGAGCTGGCGGCCAAGATGGGAATCAAGCAGAACTACCTCTACCGCGTCCTGCCCGGACTCGAGCAGGAAAAGAAGATCAAGAAGCAGGGCAGGGGCTGGCATCCCGCCTGATCTGAGCTTCTGATTTGACGAAAACGGCCGGGTCGCATCACGCGAGCCCGGCTGTTTTCGTTAAGGCTCTAGCCCCCGTCGGAGGCTTGATCAAACCCTGCCGGCGAAGGCTGATCAGTCCTGCCGGCGAAGGCTAGATCAGACCCTGGCTCTCGACTGTGGCGCGCTCGTCGCTCAGCTCGGCGATCGAGGCGTCGATTTTCGCGCGTGAGAAGTCGTCGAGGTCGAGTCCCTGGACGATCGACCATTCGCCGTCCCGGCAGGTGCAGGGGAAGCCGCTGATCAGCCCCTCGGGCACGCCGTAGGAGCCGTCTGATACGACCCCCATCGACACCCACTCGCTCGTGCCGGCAACCCAGTCGCGCACGTGGTCGATCGCCGCGTTGGCGGCGGAGGCGGCGCTCGATGCGCCGCGCGCCTCGATGATCGCGGCGCCGCGCTTGCCCACGTTGGGAAGGAAATCGTTTTCGATCCACGCCCGATCGTCCACCGCACGCGCCGCCTGCACACCCTTCACCTCGGCGTGGAAGAGATCGGGGTACATGGTGGGCGAGTGGTTGCCCCACACACCCATCTTGGTGACATCGCTCACCGACGCTCCGAGCTTGGTCGCGAGCTGCGCCACGGCGCGATTGTGGTCGAGGCGCATCATCGAGGTGAAGCGCTCGCGCGGGATGTCGGGCGCGTTGTTCATGGCGATGAGACAGTTTGTGTTGGCGGGGTTGCCAACGACGAGCACCTTCACGTCAGAGGCGGCGCGCTCGTTGAGGGCCTTGCCCTGCGCGGTGAAGATCTTGCCGTTCTCCGAGAGCAGCTCTGCGCGCTCCATGCCCTTAGTGCGCGGGCGCGAGCCGACGAGCAGCGCGATGTTCACACCCTCGAAGGCTTCCTCGGGATTGTCGTGCAGGTCAAGGCCGCCGAGCAGGGGGAAGGCGCAATCGACGATCTCCATCGCCACTCCCTCCAGAGCGCCCATCGCGGGGGGGATCTCCAGCAGTCGCAGATCCACCGGCTGGTCGGGGCCGAGCAGCTGACCGCTCGCGATGCGGAACACGAGGCTGTAGCCGATCTGGCCGGCGGCGCCTGTGACGGTGACTCGTACGGGATTGCTCACTGATTCTCAGCTCCTATGTTGGGGGTCGATCTTGAGGGTCGGATTCAGACGGTCGATTTGGATCGCACCGCGGTCGGCGCCGCGGACCGCACAGCCACTCAGGCCATCGCGAGTTGGAGGTTCTCGTCTATCGAGCCAAGGAACTCCCCCGTGGTCTGCCACCGCTGGTCGGGGCCCACGAGCAACGCGAGGTCCTTGGTCATCTTGCCGCTTTCCACCGTCTCCACACACACGCGCTCGAGCGTATCGGCGAACTCGCTCACCGCGGGCGTGTAGTCCATCCGCCCGCGCGCCGACAGCGCGCGGGTCCACGCGAAGATCGAGGCGATCGGGTTGGTGGAGGTTGGCTCGCCTTCCTGGTGGGCTCGGTAGTGGCGCGTGACCGTGCCGTGGGCGGCCTCCGCCTCTACGGTCTTGCCGTCGGCGCTCATCAGCACGCTCGTCATCAGTCCAAGCGAGCCGAAGCCCTGCGCGACCGTGTCGGATTGGACATCGCCGTCGTAGTTCTTGCACGCCCACACATACCCGCCTTCCCACTTCAGCGCGGCCGCTACCATGTCGTCGATGAGACGGTGTTCATATGTGATACCGGCGGCCTGGAAGTCGCTCTCGAACTCGTTCTCGTATACCTCGGCGAAGATGTCCTTGAAGCGTCCGTCGTAGCGCTTGAGGATCGTGTTCTTCGTCGAGAGGTACACGGGATAGCCACGGTCTAGGCCGTAGCGCATCGAGGCGCGCGCGAAATCGCGGATGGAGGAGTCGAGGTTGTACATCGCCACCGCGATCCCCGGCCCGGGGAAGTCGAACACGTCGAGCTCGATCGGCTCGCTCCCGTCCTTGGGCGTGAACGCGAGCGTGAGCTTGCCCTCGCCCGGCACCACCATGTCGGTGGCGCGGTACTGGTCGCCGAAGGCGTGACGACCGATCACGATCGGCTTGGTCCACCCCGGCACCAGACGCGGGACATTTGAGATGACGATCGGCTCCCTGAAGATCACCCCGCCGAGGATGTTGCGTACGGTGCCGTTGGGCGAGCGATACATCGCCTTCAGGCCGAACTCCTTCACACGCGCCTCGTCGGGCGTGATCGTGGCGCACTTCACCCCCACTCCGTAGCGCTTGATCGCCTCGGCCGCTTCCACCGTGATCGCGTCCTCGGTCGCGTCGCGCGATTGAATCGAGAGGTCGTAGTACCTCAGATCCACATCCAGGTAGGGCAGGATGAGCTGCTCCTTGATGAACGACCAGATGATCCTCGTCATCTCGTCGCCGTCGAGCTCGACGATCGGGTTCTTCACCTTGATCTTGGCCATGTCGGTAGGTCCTCGGGGATTCGCGGTCGTGCCGCCCGCAGGGCGCGGGCGGGGTCGCCGATG
>DATBTP010000095.1:0-18630 GCA_036559185.1 Solirubrobacteraceae bacterium
CAGCCACCCCCGCGAGCACGATGGCGGTGACGTTGGGGCCGATCTCGCGGATGGCGGCGAGCACGAAGATGCCCCCAAGGCGGTCGAGCGCGCCGAATAGCGTGAGGAAGTTGGCCGCCTGCAGTCCCGGCGCGGCGTAACAGATCGCGACGGTCGAGATGAGCAGGGGAAACCAGCACAGACGCAGCGCGAAGAGGAACTGCGAGACGAACTCACCGCCATACGGGTAGGGCGGCTTCAGGGCAGAGGAGATCGTCCTGCCTGCCAGGATCATCATGTCCCCTATTTCCTCGAGCAGGTTCCTGGTGGGCAGGAACGCCCGCTCGGCGGCGCTGCGAACCATCTCGATACCCCTCCTCGGGCGAGGATCGTGAACGCCCGCCCAACTCTACGTCATCGGCAGGCCAGACGCCACCGCCGTACGGCGGACGGTTGCGATGTGGAGCGCCACCGGCGCTGATATCGTGGCCGACGCTGTGGGGACGGGAAAGCTGCTTTCGGCCGTATCGCTCGCCGCGTGCGGCGTGCTGGTGAGCACGCTCGCGAGCGGGTGCGGCGAAGCGACGCGCAACTCGCGCGAACGCGCGGGCACGTACATGGTTGAAGTGGTGAAGGCGAGCTTCCCCGCAAAGCAGGCGATCGCGCGCGACACGCGATTGGCGCTGGTGGTGCGCAACTCCGGCGCCGCCACCATCCCGAACGTGGCGGTGACGCTCGATTCGCTCAACTACGCGAGCGACTACCCCCACCTGGCGGCCAACAAGCGACCCGTCTGGATCGTGAACACGGGAGCCGGGGCGGTGTCGGCGAGACCCGTGGAAAGCGAGCGAATCGATCCCCCGGGCGGCGGGGAAACCGCGTTCGTGAACACGTGGGCGCTCGGCGCGCTCGCCCCCGGCGCCAGCAAGGCGTTCGTGTGGCGCGTGACGCCCGTGAAGGCGGGCGTGCACACGGTTCGCTACGCCGTGTCGGCGGGTCTCGACGGCAAGGCGCTCGCCCGTCTGCGGGGCGGGGGCTTGGCGGCGGGCAAGTTCGTGGTGGCGGTGGCCCCGAAGCCCCCGCCGACGCATGTGAACCCGCAAACGGGACTGATAGTGCCGGGACCCAACCCGGTACCGGTGGCGCCGCAGCCCGCCACGCCGTAGCGCATTGCGACGGCCATTTGGCCGAGTGTCGAAAGAAATGGGGCGAGCTTTCGCCAGGTGAGCGACACCCGCGAGCGCGCGGGGGGCTACGATGCGATTCGGCCTAATACTAATACTAATACTCGGCAGCCATGGTTCGGAGGGGAAGTTGCCCGGACCGCAAAGAACTTGACCAGGAGGAATCGAGCCCGCTCATGCCAAGGACCCGCCAGACGAATGTGACAGCCGCGCAGTGGAGCGCCAACGGGAGCGCGCTCGGCTCGATGGACCTCACCCTTCCCGGCAACCAGATCTTCGCGTCGAACGTGTTCAGCGTGGCGGTGCAGCGTCGCCGCCTTCCAAAGCACGTGTTCAAGGCGCTGCAGCGCACGCTCGAGCGCGGCGAGGCGCTCGACACCACGCTCGCCGACGCCGTGGCGCAGGCTATGAAGGAATGGGCGATGGAGAAGGGCGCCACCCATTACACACATTGGTTCCAGCCGCTCACGGGATCCACCGCCGAGAAGCACGACTCCTTCTACGGCCCCGCCGGCGACGGCACAGCGATCGCGGAGTTCTCCGGCAAGGAGCTGATTCAGGGCGAGCCCGACGCTTCCAGCTTCCCCACCGGCGGGATTAGGGCGACGTTCGAGGCGCGCGGATACACCGCCTGGGACCCCACCTCTCCGGCATTCATCCTCGAGAACCCCAACGGCGCGCTCTTGTGCATCCCCACGGCGTTCACCTCATGGACGGGCGAGGCGCTCGACCACAAGATTCCGCTGCTGCGCTCGATGGACGCCCTCTCGGGCGCCGCCGTGCGGGCGCTCGGACTGCTCGGCGTGGACGACGCCGCGCGCGTGTTCACCACGATCGGGTGCGAGCAGGAGTACTTCCTGATCGATGAGCAGTACTACTTCGAGCGCCCCGACCTGCTCACCACCGGTCGCACGCTCTTCGGCGCCAAGCCGCCGAAGGGGCACGAGCTCGACGACCACTATTTCGGGTCGATCCCCGAGCGCATCCTCGCGTGCATGCTCGAGACCGAGGTGGAGCTGGCGAAGCTCGGCGTGCCCATCAAGACCCGCCACAACGAGGTGGCGCCCAACCAGTACGAGGTGGCGCCGATCTTCGAGAACTCGAACGTTGGCGCCGACCACCAGATGCTCACGATGCAGATCTTGCAGAACACGGCGCGCAGATATGGCCTGGTTTGCCTCCTGCACGAGAAGCCATTCGCGGGCGTGAACGGGTCGGGGAAGCACAACAACTGGTCGATGGGCACCGACACCGGGCTGAACCTGCTCGATCCGGGCGACACGCCGCACGAGAACCTCAACTTCCTGTTCTTCTGCGCGGCGGTGATCCAAGCCGTTAACAAGCACCAGGCGCTGCTGCGCGCGTCGATCGCAAACGCCGGCCAAGACCATAGGCTGGGCGCGAACGAGGCGCCGCCGGCGATCATCTCGATCTTCCTCGGCGCGGAGCTTGAAAAGGTGTTTACGGCGATCGAAGCCGGCAAGGCGCAGACCTCCAAGCCGGGGTCGTTCCTCGGCCTCGGCACGCCTGTGCTGCCGCCGCTGCCGCTGCACGGGGGCGATCGCAACCGCACGAGCCCGTTCGCGTTCACCGGCAACAAGTTCGAGTTCCGCGCGCTCGGGTCAAGCCAGTCGCCGGCATTGCCCAACACGGTGCTCAACACGATCGTGGCGGAGTCGATCGACGAGCTCGCCGATAAGTTGAAGGCTGCGCTGAAAGCCTCCGGCGCGACGCTCGAGAAGGCCGTGGCGAAGGTTGTGAAGGAGGTTTGGGCCGCGAACAAGCAGGTGGTGTTCGACGGCGACGGCTACTCCGAGAAATGGCACTCCGAGGCCGAGAAGCGCGGCCTCGTGAACCTCCGCACCACGCCCGACGCGCTGCCGTGGCTCGTGGACAAGCAGACGGTGGCGGCGTTTAAGAAGTACAAGGTGCTCTCAAAGCGCGAGCTCGAGTCGCGTTTGGAGGTATTTACAGAGCAGTATGCGGTGAACATAAACATCGAGGCCGAGACCGCCGCGCAGATCGCCCGCACGATGCTGCTGCCGGCGGCGGTGAGGCACCTCAACGAGCTGAAGGCCACCGGCCTGGAAGAGCTGGTCGCCGAGGTGGAGCCGCTCGTGAAGGAGTTCCACTACGCGCTCGTGAAGCTCGAGGACGCCAACCTCTCCGACAACCAGCCCGATAGCGCGGCGATGAAGTGGGCAACCTACATGCGCGACACCGTTATCCCCGCGATGGACGACGCGCGCGAGGTGGCCGACCGCTTGGAGAAGCTCGTGGCCGACGACCTGTGGCCGCTCCCCAAGTATTCGGAGATGCTCTTCATCAAGTAGCCCCACCCAAAAGCAACCCTGACATAGCTGTGTCAGGGTTGCCGTTTCGCTGCTAGCATCCGCTCGGATGCCCGAGCGCGACTTCAGAGCTGCCCTGCGCGAGCGCGTCGTCGTCTACGACGGCGGCATGGGCGCGACGCTCGAGCAGTTCGAGCTCAGCGCCGAGGACTACGGCGGCCTGGCGGGCAAGTGCCACGAGGCGCTCGTGCTCAACCGACCGGATGTGATCGAGGGGGTACACGCCTCGATGCTGGAGGCTGGCGCCGAGGTGGTGGAGACCGACACCTTCCAAGCCTCGCGCTTGAAGCTCGACGAGTGGGGGCTCGCCGACTATACGGTCGAGATCAACACCAAGGCGGCGGAAATCGCGCGCAAGGCCGCGGGCGAGAGCCGCTTCGTAGCGGGGTCGATCGGCCCGACGGGCTTCCTGCCCGCCTCTGAGGATCCCACGCTCGGGCATATCTCCTTCAGGGAGCTCGTGGACGTGTTCGCCGAGCAGGCCGCTGGACTGATCGACGGCGGCGCCGATCTCATCATCATCGAGACGGCGCAGGACATCCTCGAGGTGAAGGCCGCCGTCTTCGGGGCCAGGGAGGCGTTTGCGAGCACCGGCGGGACGCTGCCGATCCACACCTCGGTTTCGCTGCTGCCAAACGGCGGCAAGATGCTGCTCGGGACCGACATCTCAGCCGTTCTGTGCACGCTCGAGGCGTTGAAGGTGGACGTGATCGGGCTCAACTGCTCCACCGGCCCGCACGACATGCGCGACGCGATCCGTTTCCTTGGCGAATATTGCCCGGTACCGGTGGCGTGCATCCCCAATGCCGGCTTGCCGCTTCAAGGCCCCGACGGCGAGACCATCTTCCCCGAGCGGCCCGAGCCGCTGGCGGAGGCGCTCGCGGAGTTCGTCGAGCGTTATGGCGTGGGGGTGATCGGCGGTTGTTGCGGCACCACTCCCGAGCACATCCGCGCTATTTCAGAACGCGTGGGAAAGCGCAACGCCCAGACGCGTCCCGCGCCACGTCCCGGTCCGCGAGCGCCCCATCTCTCTTCCATGATCGCCGCCACCCCGCTCGTCCAGGAGCCCCGCCCCACGATGGTGGGCGAGCGCGTCAACTCGCAGGGCTCGCGCAAGGCCAAGGACCTGCTGCTCGCCGACGATTACGACGGGTTGGTTCAGATCGCCGAGGACCAGGTGGCGGGCGGCGCGCACGTACTCGACCTGTGCGTGGCGCTCACCGAGCGAAGCGACGAGGACGAGCAGATGCGCATGCTTGCAAAGCGCATCTCCCTCACCCAGGAGCCCCCGATCCAGATCGACTCCACAGAGCCTGAGGTGATCGAACGCGCCCTGGAGCAGATCCCCGGACGGGCGATCGTCAACTCCGTGAACCTCGAGGCGGGTCGCGACAAGCTCGACCGCGTGGCGCCGGTGGCGCTCGCCCACGGCGCGGCGCTCATCGCGCTCACGATCGACGAGGTGGGCATGGCGAAGACCGCCGCTCGAAAGGTGGAGATCGCTCAGCGCATCAGGGAGCTGTGCTGCGACGAGCACGGCCTGGACCCCGAGGTGTTGATCTTCGACTGCCTCACCTTCACCCTGACCACGGGCGATGAGGAGTGGCGACCCTCAGCCGTTGAGACGATCGAGGGGATAAGGCGCATCAAGGCGGAGATCCCCGGCGTGAAGACCTCGCTGGGCGTGTCGAACGTGTCCTTCGGCGTGTCTCCCGGCGCGCGGGCGGTGCTCAACTCGGTGTTCCTGCACCACTGCGTGGAGGCCGGGTTGGACCTCGCGATGGTGAACCCCAACCACATCAACCCCTACTCGGAGATCTCAGACGAGGAGCGCGAGCTGGCCGACGACCTCGTGTTCAACCGCCGCGAGGACGCGCTCGAGAAGTTCATAGCGCACTTCGAGTCGAAGGGCGAGGCACAGGAGCAGACGAGCGCCAACCCCACCGAGGGGATGGAGCCCGAGGAGGCGCTTCACTTCCACATCCTGCGCAGGCGCAAGGAGGGCGTGGAGGATTGGGTCGACGCGTCGGTGGCGAAGATCGGCGCGGTGCCGACGCTCAACGACGTGTTGCTGCCCGCGATGAAGGAGGTGGGCGACAAGTTCGGCGCGGGCGAGCTGATCCTCCCGTTCGTGTTGCAGTCGGCCGAGGTGATGAAGAAGGCGGTGGCGCGCCTCGAGAACTACCTCGACAAGATCGAGGGCTACACGAAGGGCACCGTGGTGTTGGCGACCGTGTTCGGCGATGTGCACGACATCGGCAAGTCGCTTGTGAACACGATCCTCACCAACAACGGCTACACCGTGGTGGACCTCGGCAAGCAGGTGCCGATCCAGACGATCCTCGACGCCGCCGACGAGCACGAGGCGACCGCGATCGGGCTCTCCGCTCTGCTCGTGTCCACCTCGAAGCAGATGCCCGCCTGCATCCAGGAGCTGCACTCGAAGGGGATGGAGTACCCGGTGTTGATCGGCGGCGCCGCGATCAACCGCGCCTTCTCCTACCGCGCGCTGTACCCAGGAGGAAAGGACTCCGACGAGCAGTATGGGCCAGGCGTGTTCTACTGCAAGGACGCCTTCGAGGGGCTCTCCGTGATGGACCAGCTCGTCGACGAGGGCGCCCACGGGGCGCTGCTGGAGAAGCTGCGCACCGGCGCCACCGCCTTCCGCGAGAAGGGCGAGAAGCCCGAGGAGGAGCTCAACTTCGCCGACGACTCGGTGCGCTCGGACGTGAGCACCGACGAGCCGATACCCACGCCTCCGTGGTGGGGCGTGCGGGAGGTGGAGGTGGACATGGACGAGGTGTACTCCCACCTCGACACCCACGTGCTCTTCAAGCTGCACTGGGGCGGCAAAGGCGTGAAGGGCGAGGCGTGGCGAGAGCTCGTGGACGGCGACTTCCGCCCCCGCCTGGAGCGGATGTGGGGCGAGCAGGACTACCTACACCCGCGCGCGCTGCTCGGCTTCTTCCCCTGTTACGCCGAAGGCAACGACATCGTGGTGCTCGACCCGCGCGTGGTCGACCCGGATGCAACGCTCGCTCCCGCCGCTTCATCGTCTCCAGATGGGACCACCCCGGAGGAGTATTCCCAAGATTCCCCTCGAGAGCTGACACGCTTCGTCTGCCCGCGCCAGCCCAAGGGCGACCGCATCTGCCTGGCTGACTTCTTCAGGCCGGCCGAAGACGGCAAGCCACCGCGGGAACTGGACGTGATCGCCGTGCAGGCGGTGACGGTTGGATCACAGGTAACAGAGCTGATGGCGAAGCTGGAGGCCGACGGCGAGTTCGCCGAGCAGCTATTCGTGCACGGCCTCGGCGTGCAGACCGCCGAGGGTTTGGCTGAGTGGCTGCACTGGAAGGCGCGCGAGACGCTCGCGATCCCAGCGACGCAGGGTCGCCGTTATTCCTGGGGCTACCCCGCCGTGCCCGAGCAGTCTGAGCACCTGAAGGTGGAGAAGCTGCTCAGATTGGATCGGATCGGCATGGAGATCTCAGACGGCTACGCCCCCATCCCAGAGCAGTCGACGCTCGCGCTCGTCGCCCACCACCCCCAGGCGATCTACTTCGGCACGCGCCAGGGCCGGCTGCTGCCCGGCGGCTCGCCCGACGACGTGATCAAGGGCTCCTACCGCGACCCCTCGCTGTTCGGCGAGCTGGATGACGGCGATCCCGCGGACGGCGCTGTGGAAGCCGAGGATCAGCCGGCGCCGACCGGCGCGTGAGCCTTTGCGGTCGCTACCAACGTCAGCTTGTGGGCGCGCGGCAGAGCCTTGATACGGCGCTCCTCCCGCATCGCGGCGCCGCGATCCGGCATCGGCCACGCCACCGCCAGCTCGACGGGCAGCCTGCTGGCTGTGTAGCGGCTCGCCTTTCCATCCGCGTGCCGCGCAAGGCGGCGCTCCAGATCGTTGGTCCAGCCCGTGTAGAGGGAGCCGTCGCGGCAGCGCAGCATGTAGACCCAGGTGTCGCTCATCCAGCCCCCTTCCGCACCGCGAGCCTGACTCCTTCCCCGCCGGTGGGCGCCGGTCAGGAGCCAACCCGCGAGGGCGCGCGCCGCGCGCCGCCCGGCAACGGCGCCAGCTTCACCGGCGAGGCGTGGATGGTGCGCAGGCGCACGTCCCTCCAGGAGAGGCCCTCGTTGACGAGCGCGGGGACGCCCATGACGACCGCGGTGGCGATCTCCACCGCCTGCAGGACTATGCCGTAGGCGAGCGCGTCGGCGGTGGGCACGTGGTAGGCGCCGGCCAGGACCGCTACGCAGGCCGCCTGGAAGACGCCGACGTTGGCGGGCGTGGCGGGGATCACGGCCGTGACGTTCACCGCGAACAAGACGGCGGCGGCGGCCCCGAAGCCCGCCTTCCGGTCTAGCCCCAGAGCTATCAGCAGCAGCCAGCACGAGAGCCACTGCAAACCCCACGCCGAGAGCTGTAGCAGTGTGGCGGCCGCGGCGTGGCGTGGGTTGCGAAAGACGCGCAGCCCCGCCCGCACCCGCGCGAGCGCGAGGCGCACGTTGGCGAGCAGCCGTCCGAGCCTCTGCGAGCGCGACACGGCCGCACGCGGCACAAGCACGGGCGCCAGCAGCAACCCGACGAGCACCGCGAGCGGCGCCAGCGCCACGGCGAGCAAGGCGCTCGTGTGGTTGCCGGCGAAGCTAACGCTCGAGAACATCACGCCACCGAGAATCGCCAGCGCAAGAAGATTGAGCAGCGTTTGGGAGACCATCGTGCCGAGCACCACAGGTAGCGTCTCGCGCGCCCGACCGACGCGGCGAGCGACGATCAGCGCGCGCGAAGGCTCGCCGAGGCGGGCGGGGAGCGTGGCGGACATGAGCACGCCGATGAAGGTTCCCTGCAGCGCGTCTCGGCGCCGGGCCACACGCCAGGTGGGCGCGGCCTTGAGAATCGCGTGCCAGGCGATGCCGCGAACGAACATCGACGCGCACATAACCCCCACACCCGCGGCGACGAGCCCGGGGCTCGAGGCGAGGAGGCTCGCGGCCACGTTCGTCACTCCGATCTTCTGCAGAGCGAGGTAGGCGAGGACGACGCCGGCAAGCGAGGTCGCCAAAAGCGCCGCGCGCGAGAGCACGCGCAGAGCACGCCGCCGTACGGGCGGCGGAGGCTCGAGGCTCGGCAGCCTTCGCGCCCGCACGCGCGGGCGCAGGTCCGCCGGCGCCAAACCATGACGCACGGCGATGCGCGCCATCCGCGTCGCGGGCGGCCCCACGGCGATCGCCTGCTCGTAGACGTCGGCGACCTCCTCCGCGACGTGCGCCCACGAAAAACGCTCCGCTCGCTCACGCGCCGCTGTAGCCATCGCCGCGCGGCGGGCCGGTTGGAGCGCTAGCGCGCGCAGCGCCTCCGCCAGGGCAAGCGCATCGCCGGGCGCCACGAGCAGGCCGTCGACGCCATCTCGCACGACATCGCGGTAGCCGGGGATGTCGCAAGCCACGACGGGTGTGGAGGCGGCAAACGCCTCGGTGAGCACCATGCCGAAGCTCTCGCCCCGTAGCGACGGCGCGCACAGGACGTGGGCGCGCGCGAGCTCGGCGTGCTTGCGCTCCTCCGAGACCTTTCCGAGCGCGCGCACCCCACGGTCGTCGAGCAGCATCGGCGCGATCTCCTCGGCGCTCGCGCCTACGAGCGTGAGCGTGGCGGGCACGTGCTCCCGCAGAGCCTCGAAAGCGCGCAGCAGCACTGGCAGACCCTTACGCTCGACGGACTGGCCGATGAACAGGATGCGTAGCGACGGCTGGCGGGTGTCGTTCCCGAGGTCACACGTCGGGGGCACGGGTGGGGTGTGCGATTCGGTGTCCAATCCCCACAACCCATCTCCGCGCCCAGTCGCCGCGTGGCCCAGCGTGCCCTCGCTCGAACCCAGAGGTTCGAGCCGCACCCCGTTGGGCACGATCCGGTAGTGCCCGCCGTAGAAGCGCCGGGCCGTCCAGGCCGCTGCCTCGGACACCGCGATGCGGGCGTGCAGACGGTTCATGCGCCTGCGCCCCCCCATCACGACGGCGCCGATTCCGTTGGTGAGGCGGTTCTCGGAGTAGGCGTGGAAGGTGCCCACGAGCGGTAGCTCCCCGGAGGACATGAGCGCGTCGAAGCCCACGAGCGGAACGATCGGCTCGTGGATGTGCGCTACGTCATAGCCGCCGCTACGCAGAGCGTGACGGATCGCATACACCGAATGAGGCGTGCCCGTCAGGTTTGAAACCGCGCCGTTGGCGGGGATACCGATGGTGCGTCCGAGCGCGACGAAGTTGGCGGGCGGTTGCACCCGTTGCGGGCGCGCGCCCCGGTGCAGACGGCGGGAGAGCGCGTCGTCGGGGTCGTACGGCGCGAGGATGTCCGGCTCGTGCCCCTGCGCGAGGAGCTCAGCTGACAGCGCCTCGATGTGGCGCGTGACGCCGCCGGGGTATGTCCACGAGTACGGCGAAACGAGAGCGATCCGCACAGGTGCACTGTAACCGCTGCCGGCGCGGTATCGCCGGAAAGCGCGTTGTGTGGGTCTTCGCGACCGCGAGGGGAGGCCGGCCGGCGGCCATATAATCGGCTTGCCGATGGCCGAGCGACATTTCGTCAAGTACACCTTCCTCAAGCTCGACCAGGCGTGGCGGCGACTGGCGGGCGAGGCGCGGGCTCAGGACAAGCGCGAGTTCGTGGCGGCTTGCGAGGACTTCGCCGACGGGCATATGTTGCAGGCGTTCTCGCTCGTGGGCACGCGCGGGGACGCCGATTTGCTGTTGATATCCGAGGCGGAGAACCTCGATCGCATACACGAGTTCCACGTGGTGCTGGCGCAGAGCGGTTTGATGAAGTGGGCCGAGCAGCCCTACTCGTTCATGGGGATGCGCAAGGGCTCGGAGTACTCCGAAGACGAGCGCGTGCGCCCGCGCGGGTTCAGAGGCAAGTATGTGTTCGTGTATCCATTCGTGAAGTCGCGCGAGTGGTATGCGCTGCCGGCCGAGGAGCGTTGGCGGATCATGCAGGGACACATCGCCGTGGGGCGGGAATATCCGGGCGTGGACAACCACACCACCTACTCGTTCGGCCTCGACGACCAGGAGTTCGTGGTGGCGTTCGACACCGACGACGTGGGCACGTTCCTGGACCTCGTGCAGCGATTGCGCACGACCGAGGCGTCGCGGTTCACGGTGCGGGATACGCCGAGCTTCACCTGCATCGCGTGCTCGCTGGAGCGCGCTTTGAACGCGCTCGACGGGGAGCCGATCGCGCTCGACACGCAGGCGCTGCGGGCGGGCTGAGTCAATGGCATCGCCCCCCCGCGCCGCCAAGCGCCGCCCTCCGGCGCGGTTGCGCGGCGCAGCGCTAAGGAAGGCGATGATCCACCTCACGCAGGCGGACGCCACACTCGGGGAGCTCATCGCCAAGTACGGCGCGCTGCCGGCCGAGCGCGAGGGGCGCCCCGCACACGACGACCACTACGGCGCGCTGCTGCGCTCGATCACCAACCAACAGCTATCGGTGGCGGCGGCGCGCACCATCTACAACCGCATGCTCGACCGTTTCGGCGGCCACCCTCCCACCCCCGCGCAGATTCTGGCCGACGACCCCGAAGAGCTACGCAGCGTCGGACTGTCGCGACCGAAGATCGGATACTTGCGCTCGCTTGCGGAACACGTTCTCTCGGGCGAGCTGGAGCTGGAGCGGCTCGAGGAGCTCCCCGACGAGCAGGTGATCTCTGAGCTGGTGGCGGTGAAGGGGCTCGGCGAGTGGACCGCGCACATGTTCCTCATGTTCCACTTGGAACGCCCCGACGTGATGGCCCCCGGAGATCTCGGTATCCGCCGCGCGATCGAACGCGCCTATACGCTTGAAGAGCCCGACCGCGAGACACTCGAACGCCTGGCAGAGCGCTGGCGCCCCTACCGCACCCTTGCCTGCCGCTACTTGTGGCGGTCCTTGAACAACGAACCCGCCTAATGCGTCAGACCGCTGAGACCTGCTCTTCCTCGGCCACTCTGAACGAGGAGCCGCAGCCGCAGGCGGCGACCACGTTGGGGTTCTCGACCTTGAAGCCGGCGCCCTGGAGGCTTTCCTGGTAGTCGATGATTGAGCCGCTCACGAACTGGAGGCTCTCTTTGTCGACGAGCAACTTGAGCCCGTGGTCTTCGAAGACGAGGTCGCTGTCGCGCCGCTCGTCGAAGGCGAGCTGATATTGGAAGCCCGAGCAGCCACCGCCGCGCACGCCCACGCGCAGCCCGGCGAGCGTGACGTCGGCCTGCTGTGCGTCGAGGAACTCGCGAACCTTCTCCGCGCCCTTGTCCGTTATCGAGATCATCGCTTTCCAAAGTATAGCGAGGCGCTTTCTTGGCTAAGCTGGGATCTGATGCCGACAGCCGAGGAGATCAAGCAGCGCATCGAGGCCGCGATTCCCGGGGCGAGAGCCGACGTGGAGGATTACACGGGCGGTGGCGACCACTTCCGCGCCACCGTCACCTCGTCGGCCTTTGCGGGGCGCAGCCGCATCGAGCAGCACAAGCTCGTGTATGGCGTGTTCGGCGATGAGATCGGCGGGCCGATCCACGCGCTGTCGCTGAAAACCCTCAGTCAGGAGTAGTCGATGCCAGAGAGCGAGTCAAACCCCATTCGCGACGCGATCGCCGAGGCGATAGCCGAACACGAGACGATCCTCTTCATGAAGGGCTCACCCGAGGCGGCCGGGTGCGGCTTCTCCGCGCGCACGGTCGCCGTGCTGCAGTCGCTCGCGGCTCCTTTCGCGGCCGTGGACGTGCTCCCCGACCCGCGTATCCGCCAGGAGCTTTCCGCGATCTCCAACTGGCCAACAATCCCCCAGCTCTTCCACAAGGGCGAGCTGATTGGGGGCTGCGACATCGTTTGCGAGATGTACGAGTCGGGCGAGCTCGCCGAGGCGCTCCAGCTCGATATGCCCGAGCCCGAGATCCTCCCGGCTGAGTCGCTCGTCGGCGAGGGCCAGCCCGCCGGCTTCACGCATATCGAGAACCGGCTCGGCTGAGTTCCGCCGCTGGCGAGCGATCCTT
The DNA here is from genome assembly GCA_036559185.1 of Solirubrobacteraceae bacterium. GTDB lineage: Bacteria > Actinomycetota > Thermoleophilia > Solirubrobacterales > Solirubrobacteraceae > Palsa-744. Next base: position 12,539 of record DATBTP010000095.1, read on the forward strand.
GTGAGCGGTTCGCCCTAGGCGAGCCCGAGCGAACGGTTGGGCGTACGGTAGGGTGCCACTCGCCGCATGACTGCCGTAGCGGTGGTCACCGACACCACAAATGACTCCCGTAGCGGTCGTCACCGACACCACTAACTATCTGCCGCGCGAGCTGGCGGATCGCGAAGGCATCCATCAGGTGAGCCTGTATGTCGGCTGGGGGGGTCACCCCGAACGCGAGATCGAGCTAGAGGGCTTCGACGCCTTCTACGAGCGCCTGCGGACAGACCCCACCCTGCCCACCACCTCCCAACCCTCGATCGGCGACTTCCTCGCCGTGTGGGAACCGCTGCTGGACGCCGGAGAAGACATCGTGTCGATTCACCTGGCCGGGGGCATCTCAGGCACCTGCGAGTCGGCGCGCCAGGCGCATAGCCTGCTCGCCGAGCGCGGACTGGGGGAGCGGGTGGAGGTGGTGGACGGGGAAACCGCCTGCGGCGGGCTGGGCCTGCTGCTGCTCGCCGCCGCCGCCGCCGCAAGCGGCGGGGCCGACAAGGACGCGGTGGCCGCCCGCGCCCGCGAAGCCCGCAAGGCTTTGAAAATCTGGTTCTGCGTTGACACGCTCGAGTATTTGCGCAGGGGCGGGCGCATCGGCAAGGCACAGGCGTGGATCGGCGGCACGCTCAAGATCAAGCCGATTCTCTCGCTCGAGTACGAGATCACCCCCGTCGAGCGTGTGCGCACCGCCAAGCGCGCGTTCGAGCGGATGGTGCGGTATGCGCAAGAGCTGCAAGACAACGGCGCCGACAGGTGGGTGGTGCAGCACATCCAGGCCCACGAGCAGGCCGAGCGGCTGATGGAGCGCTGCCGCGAGATCTTCGACTCCGAGCCGATCTTCACCTCGGAGGTGGGGCCCGTCATCGGCACATATACGGGTCCGGGACTGCTCGGAGTGGGCGCGCTGCCGAACTCGCTGGTTTCCTAGCGGGGCGCACCTCCTTTCGCTCCGCGCGATATAGCTCCCCGCTCTCCCCCGAACCGCCCAAACAGACCCGAACCCACATCAGGTCGCCAGGTGAACCCCGCCCAACCCGAACCCAACTCACGTCGCTAGGAACGGCGGCGTTTGCGGCGGCGGCGACCTAGCAAGAGCACGCCGACAACCGCCGCGCCGATCGCCACCTCGCGCTGGTGGCGCTCGAGCGCTCCGCGCCAGTCGGTTATGCGCGCCACTTCGCCGTGCAGCCGGTTGAGCGACACGGCGAGCTCCGCGCGGTTTGACTCGATCGAGTTGCGGATCTCAGCCGTCGAGCGTTGTGCCATCGATGGCCCCCCTCCCAAGGTCGCTGTCTGAGGCTGTGCTGGCGGGCGGCTGTCCGGGAACCGGGATCGGCGGCCTCTCCGGCTCGGCGGGGGCTTTCGCGTCGCCCTCGCGGGGACCGGCGGACGCGGAGCCGACCGTTTCGCGGATCTTGCGAGCCTCCTCGAACGCCATGTCGGGCGTGGGCGGCGAGCCCGATTTCACGGCCTTCGCGGCGAGCCATCCGGCGATCGCTCCCAGCACCACCAGGATGAGTGCCATCGCGAAGAAGCCCCAGAAGTAGGTGAACTCGTTGCCGATGGGCAGCTCGTAGTAGAGCAGCCAAGCGCAGCCGATGAGCACGAAGAAGAGGGCGGTGAAGAGGAACACGCCGGCTACCATCGCCACCACCGCTCCCTTGGCAAGGCGCGTGGTCTTCTCCGTGATCTCAGTCTTGGCGAGCTCGATCTCCTCGCGGATGAGGAGGCTCGCGCGCTCGGAAACCTCTGTGATCGCGGCGGCTATGCCCTGCTGGCGGCGCTCGCCATCGCCAGAGCCCGCCCCTTCCGAGCTCACTCGGGAGGCTCCTCGTCGAACATGCGCCGCCACAGGTATCCGGCCGTGCGCTGCGTGACGATGCTCGCGAGCGCCCCCACGGCGGTGAGCAGCCCCGACCACATGACTCTCTTCACAAGCTCGTTCTCCATCCGCGGAAGTGTAGTGGCAGGGCGGACGGCCCCCACCCGGGGACGGTTATGCCCCCTGCTGTGGCAGCCGGCAGACGGTTTGCGCCACGTTCAGCACGAACAGAGCCAGCTTGCGTGTGACAGCGGGCTGAGAGGGCGAGTTGTCGGCGAAGCGCACGCTCCCGTCCTGGTCGCGCACGTAGTAGCTGAGCACCGACCCCTTCTCGGCCGGTAGCGATTCGTTGCGCGAGGCCGGATCGTGCAGGTCTTCCTGGATCGTTCGCGCTTCGATTATCCGCGAATCGCTCAAGTGGTAGATGACCGGGTGGGAGGGATCGGGGTTGCACTCAACGGCGCCTTCTTCGTTTACGAGCACCGTGAGCTTCGCGCCGGGAGCGTTGCCGGCGCGGTAGACGATGAAGAGGTCTGGCGAGAGCACGCCCCCGCAGCCGCCCACGCTCAAAGCCGCGCAAGCGAGCGCCGTGGCGCTCGCGAGGCCAGCCAGGCCAAGCCGCGTCCCCGCCACACGCGCGCGCGCATAGAGATAGCCGTCGAACAAGCCGCCGAGCATCACGCCCGCACCGCCACGCCGCCGCGACGAGGGTCGCCCGCGCCGATCAGCTCGTCGCCGCATCGCTGCACCGCCTGGACACCGCCGAAGAAGAGATTGAGCCCGTGAAAGCGCACCAGGTCGCGCGTCGCCTGTTCCGCCGATCCCGACGCCGCGGCCGGCGCGCGGGCGCGATCGAGGGCCGGCTCGATCCCCGGCTCGTGGTAGACGATGCCGTCCTCGAAGTGCGCGCGCGGAGCGCTCACCGCCGCGGGCGCGCGCAGACCGTGGTCGACCACTCCCACGATCGTTTGCAAGAGCGCCGAGCGAATCCTGTTGGACCCGGCGCTCCCCAGCACCAGCTCGACCTCGCCGTCGCGGGTGACGATCGAGGGAGCCATCATGCTCGGCATCCTCCGTCCCGGGGGATGGCTGTGGAAGCCGAACGGGCTCAGGTCCTCCTCGCCCATCACGTTGTTGAGATGTATGCCCGTTCCCGGCACGACCACGCCCGACCCCTCGCCGTTGGTGCAGGTCACAGAGCACGCCCTACCGTTCCCGTCGAACACCGATATGTGGGTGGTGGATCCAAGCCGCGAGGACAAGAAGCACGACAGGAATCCCTCTTGAGAGAGGCCCTGTACGAACCCGGGCGTGCGCTCCCGCTGGGCCGCTTCCATCGCGGCGATTACGGCCTCGAGCGTAGGCGGGGACGGTTGCGCGTCGAGCAGGCCGAGCGAGTAGGCGAGCAGCGTGCCCCCCGCCGAGGGCGGCGGGTTGGTGAGCACCTGGCGGTCGCGATAGCTCATGCTCAGCGGCTCCCGCTCGATCGCGCGGTAGCCCGCCAGCTCCTCCCCGCTCACCGATCCACCACGCTCGTCCAGCCACGTACACACGGCGTCGGCGATGTCGCCGTTGTAGAACGGTTTCGCGCCGTCCGCTCCTAGACGGGCAAGCGCTTCGCCAAGGTCGGGGTTGCGCAGCACCTCCCCCTCGCGCAGCAACCGCCCGCCCGGCGCCCACAGCGCGGCGCACTCCGGCGTTGATTGGAGCAGCTCGCCGAGGATCTCCACGATGTAGGCCTGCCCGCCGTTGAGCGCCACGCCCTCGTGCGCGAGGCTAGCGGCGGGCGCCACCAGCTCGTCCAAGCCCACCGTGCCCCAGCGAGACACCGCCTCGCAGACGCCCGCCGGTGCCCCATACACCCCGCACGATGCCGGTCCGATGTAGAACACCTGGACGGCGTCGCCAAACGACACATCGACCGCTTCGAGCTCCGCGGCGCTGCCGTCGCTCGCGCGCGAGGGCGCCTCCACGAAGAAGTCGAGCAGCGCCGGCTCCTCGCCGCCGCCGGCCACCATCATGTAGCCACCCGCTCCCAACCCCGTGAGCAGCGGCTCGGCCACGAAGGAGGTAAGCATCGCCGCCACGGCCGCGTCCACGGCGTTGCCGCCTGCGCGCAGCACTTCCGCCCCCGCCTCCGCGGTGAGGGGATGCCCGGCCGCCACTACGCCCTTCTCGCCCGCGCTCATAAGTGAGCGATAGCACAGCGCCCCAACCGGCGGAGCGCGGCGAGCCTAGAAATTGGGAATGAACTCCGGGACGTCCATGTCGCTCACGGATAGGCCGCCGCGACGCTGACCGATGTCTCGTTCGCGACCTTCGCGACCGGGGGTGGTGCGCTTCACGCGCGGCTCGCCCGTGGGCTCACGCAGCTGAGGCAGCGCGGCCTTGGTGCCGTAGCCGGTGGCTACCACTGTCACCCACACTTGGTCGTCGAGCTTCTCGTCAACCATCGCTCCGAAGATGATGTTGGCGTCGGGGTGCGCCGCCTCCGACACCGCCTTGGCGGCCTCGTTGACCTCCCATAGCGAAAGGTCGCGCCCGCCGGTGATCGACAGGAGGATCGAGCGCGCGCCGTCCATCGAGGTCTCGAGCAAAGGCGAGGCGGCGGCCTGCACGGAGGCATCGATCGCCCGGTTCTCCCCTACGCCCATCCCTATGCCGAGTAGCGCGGTGCCGGCGTCGGACATGATCGTGCGGACGTCGGCGAAGTCGAGGTTGATGAGCCCGGGGAGGGTCACGAGGTCGGAGATGCCCTGCACGCCCTGGCGCAGCACGTCGTCGGCGACGCGGAACGCCTCCACCATCGCGGTCTGCTTGTCGAGCACGGTGAGCAGGCGGTTGTTGGGAACCACGATGAGCGTGTCCACCTCCTCGGCGAGCGCCGCCACGCCGAGGTCGGCCTGCTCGGCGCGGCGCGACCCCTCGAAGCCGAACGGCTTGGTGACGATCGCCACGGTGAGCGCCCCAACTTCGCGTGCGATCCGCGCCACCACCGGAGCGGCGCCGGTGCCTGTACCGCCACCGGATCCGGCGGTGATGAAGATCATGTCGGAGCCCTTCAAGAGGGCCTTGATGCGGTCGTAGTCGTCCATCGCCGCCTGCCTGCCCACATTCGCGTCGGAGCCCGAACCCAAGCCGCGGGTGACCTCGGCGCCGATGTGCAGGGTGATGTCGGCGGTGGACTGTTGCAGCGATTGCAGGTCGGTGTTCACAGCGAGGAACTCCACGCCCTCCACCTCGGCCTCCACCATCCGGTTGACGGCGTTGGTGCCCGCGCCGCCCACACCCACGACACGGATCACGGGCTGCCCTACGGGCATCGCCATGCCAAAGGGGCCCGGCTCGTCGCGCACATATGAATCGCTCCCGCTCGCCGGCGCCGTGGCGCTCGCGCCCGGACGGTCCATCAAGTTCTCGGGGATCTCCGAGGAGAAGGCGTGACGGAGGCGCTCCTGGGGAGTGGGCACGCGTCGCGCCTCGTCCTCTTCGAGGTTGGGGCGCAGCGAGGGGTGCGGCACGCCGCTGTCGCGGGGAGTCTCGGTCCGGGCTGGCGCGGGCTCCGCGGGTGCTTGTGGCTTAGTTGAAGCCCGCGGCGCGCTCGTCTGCGCGACGGCCTCTGTGGCGCCCGCTTTGGTAGCCGCGTCGGGCGCGGCATCCTTCTCCGCGCCCGCGCCCTTCTCCAGGTCTTCGGTCTTGCGGAAGAGCGCCGCCAGCGGCCCTTCCCGCATCGACGCTCGCTTAGGGTTTGCCATGAGCCAAAACCTCCTGCGCCAACTGGCGATAGGACTGGGCGGCAACCCCATCCGGCTCGTACTTGAGCACCGACATCCCCTTCACCGGCGCCTCGGCAAAGCGCACGGTCTTGCGGATTCGCGAGGCGAACACGCGATCCCCGAAGTTCTCCTCGAGGATCTCGATCGCCTCCTTGGCGTGGATCGTGCGCGAATCCACCAACGTGGGCAGGATACCCTCGATGTCAACGTCGGGATTCAGGTTCTCACGGATCATCGCCAGGGTGTTCTGCAGCTGGATGAGACCACGCATCGACAGATACTCGCACTGCACGGGGACGATAACTTTGTCAGCCGCCGTCAGCGCGTTGATCGTCAGCAAGCCGAGGCTCGGCGGGGTGTCGATGCAGATGAAGTCGTAGTCCTCGCGGATCGGCTCAAACGCCTTCTGCAGCGAGCGCTCGCGGCCGATCATGGTGGACATCGCGATCTCCGCGCCG
>DATBTP010000096.1:0-1775 GCA_036559185.1 Solirubrobacteraceae bacterium
ACGCTGGTGGCGGTTCCGTCGCCGGTCACGGGTAGACTCCTTCCAGCGGGACTCCGGTGGTTTCGGGTAGGCCGTACATCACGTTGGCGCACTGCACCGCCTGGCCTGCCGCGCCCTTGACGAGGTTGTCGAGCGCGCCGATCACGACGAGGCGACCACTCTGCGCGTTGACGACGGGATGGACGAAGCAGAGGTTCGAGCCAAAGGCCCACTTGGTATGGGGCGCGATGGCCGCCAGGCGGACAAATGGCTCGTTGGCGTAGTCGGCGGCGTAGGCTGCTGTCACGTCGTCGGCGGTGATGCCGTCGCGGAGGGTGGCGTAGCAGGTGGCGAGGATGCCGCGCGTCATCGGCACGAGATGCGGCGTGAAGGTGAGCGTGGGCGTCTCACCCGCGTAGCCGGTCAATTCTTGCCGCATCTCCGGCCAGTGGCGGTGGCCGCCGAGGCTATACGGCGCGGTATCTTCGTTGGCCTCGCTGTAGTGGAGGTCCGCGCGGAGGGTGCGTCCCGCGCCGCTGATGCCGGACTTGGCGTCGACGATGATGTCGGATGTGATGAGGTGGTGGCGGAGCGCGGGCGCGAGCGCCAGCAACGCGGCGGTGGGGAAGCAGCCGGGGCAGGCGACGAGCCGGGCGTTGGGCAGCGCATCGCGGGCGAACTCAGTCAGGCCGTAGACTGCCTCTTCGAGCAGGGCGGGCGCGGGGTGCTCGTAGCCGTACCACTGCGGATAGAGCTTGGGGTCGCGCAGCCGAAAGCCCGCCGAGAGATCGACGACGCGACAGCCAGCGGCCAATAACGGGGGGGCCAGCTCGGCGCTCGCGCGATCGGGCAGCGCGAGGAAAGCGACCTCGGCGCGCTCGACGCTCTCGGTGAAAACAAGGTCGGTGGCGGGCAGATGGGGGAAGACAGCGTTGACGGCCTTGCCGGCCTCGCTGCGGGCGGTCACCTCGACGACCTCGAAGCGTGGGTGGCGCAGGAGTATGCGCAATAGCTCCATGCCACCGTAGCCGGTGCCGTTGACGACGGCTACGGGGATGCGTGCCTCATCCGACATGTTGTCCTCTGGTCCTCCAACTGCCTTTCAGCCGCCCAATGGGCTGGCGAAAAGACGCGCGGCACACGCCCGTGGGGTGAGCACCGTCCCCGACGTTCGTGCGCCGTTGCCCGAAGCTTCGATGTTGCGAGAGCTATTGTACTCCATGTGCAAGGCGTCGCCGCGCCTGGCCGACGGTGCTGCAGGGTCTTTCACTTGTCGTTCTGCTCCGAGTCCGCCTTGGGCGGACTTCGCGGCCACCGGCCACCCAGGCGCGAATTCATTCGCTCGCCGGCCCGCTACCCGAACGATCCCCGCCGCGACAAGTACCCGCCCTCTACCGCCTCGCCCCGCGGGGCGAGGCGGGGTTCCCCGCTCGCGGGGGCTTGGTTGGGGGCAAAGTCCCCTTAGCGATTGAGCAGCGAACCGACGTATTTCAGTAGCTCGTTGGCGCAGACCGGGCAATAGCCGTGGTCCGAGATCAGCCGGCTCACGACCTCGTTCGTCTTCTTCAACTGCTCGCCGTCGGGCGTCTTGCTCGACGTCGTGATCTTCACCACATCGCGCAGATCGGCGAAGAGCTTCTTCTCGATCGCCTCCTTCAGGCGCTCGTGGCTGGTATACTCAAAGGTCTGGCCGCGTCGGGCGAGCGACGAGATGCGGATCAGAATCTCCTCGCGGAAAGTCTTCTTCGCGTTCTCCGTGATGCCGATCTGCTCCTCGATGGAGCGCATCAGGTTCT
>DATBTP010000097.1:0-15603 GCA_036559185.1 Solirubrobacteraceae bacterium
GTAGGTCTCGCAGACACACCGCGTCCCGCCGTGGCGCTGGAACACGTGCGGCTGCCCGCTTCGGCGCTTTCCTCCGACGCGTTGCGCGCGCTACGCGAGGTCGTGGGCGCCGAGCACGTCCGCCACGACCACGCCGAACGAGTTTCCCACGCTGCCGGCAAGGGCTACCCGGACCTCATACGCCTGCGCGCCGGCGCGCCCGAGGGTGCCCCCGACGCGGTGCTCCATCCTCGCTCGCGCGATGAGCTGCGCGGGCTGCTGTCGGCGTGCGCGCGCCTCTCCCTCGCCGTGGTCCCCTTCGGCGGTGGCACCAGCGTAGTGGGAGGCGTGGAGCCGTTGAGGGGCGCCCACCACGGGGTGATCGCGGTCGACATGGCTCGCATGGCGGACGTGCTCGATCTCGACGAAAGCTCGCTCACCGTCACCGTGCAGGCCGGCGCGCGGGCGTGCGAGCTCGAGCGCCGGCTCGCCGCCAAGGGCCTCACGCTGGGCCACTTCCCGCAGTCCTTCGAGCACGTCACGGTGGGCGGTTGCGCGGCCACACGCTCGGCGGGACAGGCCTCAACCGGCTACGGCCGCTTCGAGAGCATGGTGAAGGGGCTGCGCATGTCCTCGCCCACGGGCGACATCGACCTGGCGGCATTGCCCGCGAGCGCCGCCGGCCCCTCTCTGAGGGAGCTCCTGGTCGGCTCGGAGGGCACGCTCGGCATCATCGACGAGCTCTCGCTGCGGATCCGTGGAGCGCCCGCGGAATGCATCTACGAAGGGGTGTTCTTCCAGAACTTCACCGCCGGCGCACAGGCGCTGCGCGAGCTGGCTCAACGTTGCGCCGCTCCAGACGTGGCGCGTCTCTCCGACGAGGCCGAGACACGCATGTCGCTAGCGCTCGCCGGCTCCGGCGGCGCGAAGGGCCGTCTTGGCCGTGCCTATCTCGGCGCTCGCGGCTATTCGCGAGGATGTATCGCCATCTTCGGCTTCGAGGGCGACGCCGAGGAGGCGCAACGGCGTCGCGCTCGCGCCCTTTCACTCGCGCGTCGCGCCGGCGGCCTCCCCATCGGGCGCTCCCCCGGCGAGGCGTGGGTGAAGTCGCGCTTCTCCGCTCCCTACCTGCGCGACGAGCTGCTCACCCAAGGAGTGATGGTGGAGACGCTGGAGACCGCCACCCAATGGTCGAACCTGCAAGCGCTCCACCGGCGCGTGGGCGAGGCGATCGAGCAGGCATTGCGCGCCTGTGGCACGCCAGGGCTCGTCATGTGCCACGTCTCGCACCTCTACGAAACGGGCGCCTCGCTCTATTTCACGTTCATCGCCCGCCAGCTCGACGGCGAAGAGCTCGCGCAATGGCACGCCGTCAAGGCGGCGGCGAGCGCGGCGATCGTGGAGGGTGGCGGCACCATCACCCACCATCACGCCGTCGGGCGCGACCATGCTCCTTGGATGGAAGCGGAGATCGGTCACGTAGGCCTCCGCGCCCTACGCGCGCTGAAGGTCGAGCTCGACCCCAGCGGAATCATGAACCCGGGCAAGCTTCTGCCTGACGGCCTGTTCTGACGGTCCGCCCGCGGCGGCGCGTCGACGGTGGGGTGTGGGGGTGGCGCGTCCCTGACGGCTGTCTGTGGCGGTCGTCGACGGTGGGGTGTGGGTGGCGCGTCCTGACCGGTGCCCGCGGCGGCCCGTCGACGATGGATTGGGCTCAGTGCAGCGCGAACGCTCCGCTCAGCACGATCGGACCGGGATGGGCCGCGTGGGTGCTCGTCTCGCGCGTCACGATGATCTTCGCGTAATCGCCCGCGTTCGAGGGCAACGGTCCGCCGCCTTCCAGGTGGCCGCTCGAGCTCACGGACGGAGAGCGTCCCAGCGGCGCCGAGCTCGACGGTGAGTTGTAAAGCCACACCGCATAGAAGAAGCCCGATGAGGGAGGCAGGCCCTGCGCGGCGACGTAAAAGGCCCGGCGGCTCCCCTGGGAGAGCACATACGCTTCCCCGCTAGCTTTCAAGGAAGGTTCCACCGCTTCGAGCGTCAGCTTCTTGTCGAGCTTGGGCCTCGCGCCGCTGGAGGGCGACGTCGACGTCGCCGTCGACGTCGATTGAGCGCCCGTTGTCGTCTGAGTCGAAGCGGACGTGGAGCTGGGCGATTTGCCGCCCCCCGACAGGAGGATCACAGCCACTACCACCGCCACAACGAGTCCACCGAGAAGCACCGCGCCGCCCACGCGCGAGCTCGCGGCGTAGCGCTCCGCGCCCGGCGTCCCCGCCTGCTCCCCGCGCCGCCCGGGTGTGTCCGCCACGCCCGACGCGACGGCTCGCGCCGACGGGCCGGGGCGTGCCGGTCGTGTCGAAGCGGTCTCGCCCGCCAAGGCGTCGAGCGCTCCGTGGGCGCGGTCGCGCACCGCGCTCCGCGGGATGCCCAACATCTCCGCCACCTCCGTGTAGCTCTTGCCGCGCTCGAGCACGAGCGAGAGCACGGCGCGCTGATCGGGAGGGAGTCTGTCGAGGTCTGTCATGTCAACGGTCGCGCCCGTCGCGTCCCACGGACGTCAGCGACAACGCTTAGGCTATCGTGGCGCGCCGATGGCCATCCCACCAGTCGCGCGCATCAACGAGGTCCTGCACGGCTTCGACCGCCTCTACGGTCTCGAGTTTCTGGAGTGCTCGGACACCGAGGTGCGTGCCCGCGTCACCGTCCGCGACGAGCTCAAGCAACCCGCCGGGCTGGTGCACGGAGGCGTATATGCCTCCATCGCCGAGTCCATCGCCTCCATCGCCACGGGGCTGACGGTTCTCGATGAGGGCAACATGGCCATGGGGATGTCCAACAACACCAACTTCCTGCGGCCCATCACCGCCGGCGCCGTCCACGCGCGAGCCACGCGCCTTCATCGCGGGCGCACCACCTGGCTGTGGGACGTCACGTTCACCGACGACGACGGCCGCAGGTGCGCGCTCACGCGAATGACCATCGCCGTCCGTCCTCTAGCGCCCGTCGGCGGGTAATCCGCCGGCGACGCAAACCTACGCGCCGTGAGAGCGCGGGATCGCTGCGCCAGGTGGGATCTGGCTCGGCAGCGGAACCTCGTCGAAGCCGGTGCTCGGCACGGCGACCGGCAGCGGCTGCCCCGGCAGGCCCTCCTTGTTCACGGGCACCATCGCCGCCGCCGCCGCGCTCGCCAGCATCAGGTTACGGGCGTGCACGCTCACCACCACGCTCCCGGTCGCCATCGCGAGCGTCTTGCCGCCCTGCGCCGACACCGCCGGCGCGCTCCTCACGCGCACCACGCGGCTCGATCCGGCGACGCCGGGAACGAAGCTGTTGTCGGGGGAGCTCACCACCGCCACCGGCGTCACGCATGTGTACTGTCCACCGACCAAACAGTCGCCGTAGTGGATCGTCACCGCCCCGCCGGGATCGATCGCCACGCTCGTGACGCGCATGCCTTGGAACTCGAAGCCAAGCCAATACACGGGGAAACGGCTCTTCACGATCACGCTCTCGAGCGCCTGCGGGCCGATCGGCTGATCCTGGAGGGTGTCTCCGCACGCGCCCACCGTCACCGCGCACGCCATGCCCAGCACGAGCGCGACGGCCCGTCGCGCGGTAGCGCCTGGGGGAACTGCGGTCGGTCGCCGCACGGGCGCCGCGGAGGGGCGGGAACCTCGCACCTCAACCCCTGTATGCGTTCGTGATCGGCATGCGTCTATCGCGCCCGAAGGCCCGCTCGGTGATCTTGATCCCGGGCGGCGCCTGCCTGCGCTTGTACTCCGCCACATCCACCAACCGGGTCGCTCGCTCCACATCGCTCCTGGGCAAGCCTTCGGCGATCAGTTGCTCGCGACCGCGGTCGAGCTCGATGTACCCGTGCAATATGCGGTCCAACACCTCATAAGGCGGCAGCGAGTCCTCGTCGGTCTGGTCGGCCCGCAGCTCCGCGGAGGGCGGTCGCTCGACGATCGACACGGGTATCGGCGCCGCTACGCGCGCGCGCGCCGCTCCCGGTCCCTCGCCAGGGGCGGTCGCCGCGTCGGGGTCGTTGCGCCATCTAGCAAGCTCGTACACGAGCGTCTTGGGCACATCCTTTATCACGGCAAACCCACCCGCCAAATCGCCGTACAGGGTCGTGTACCCGACCGACATCTCCGACTTGTTCCCCGTCGCCAACACAAGCCACCCAAACTTGTTCGACAAAGCCATCAGGAGGTTCCCGCGCACCCTCGCCTGCAGGTTCTCCTCGGTCAAATCCGCCTCGAGCCCCGCGAAGTCCTCGCTCAGCGTCCGCAAATACGCCTCCATGGCGCCCTCGATCGGCAGCTCGTGCGCGCGTACCCCGAGCGCGCTCGCGAGCGCGCGGGCGTCGTCCTGCGTCGCGCTCGAGGAGTACCGCGAAGGCATGATCGCCACGTTCACCCGCTCCTCTCCGAGCGCGTCCACGGCCAAGCACGCCACGAGCGCGCTGTCGATCCCGCCCGACAGCCCCAACACCACCCGCTCGAAGCCGTTCTTCTCCACGTAATCGCGCAGTCCGAGCGTCAGCGCCTCATACACCTCGCGCGCGCGCGAGCGGATCGGCGGTCGCGGGCTCAGGTTGTGCGCAGCCCCGGTCTCGCGGCGAGCACGCCCACCATCCTCATCCATCGGGAGAGGCAAATCGCAGATCACCATGTCCTGCGCGAACTGCGCCCCGCGCGCCACCGTCTCGCCGCTAGGGTCGAGCACGAAGGAGTGCCCGTCGAACACGAGTTCGTCCTGGCCGCCCACCAGCGCGCAGAAGGCGATCCAAGCGCCCGTCTCGCGCGCCCGCCGGCCGAACAGCCGCTCGCGCTCCATCCCCTTGCCCGCGTGGTATGGCGAGGCGGAGATGTTCACGATCAAGCTCGCCCCATCACTAGCCTCGGCGCTTGCCGGCTCGCCCGCCACCCACAGGTCCTCGCACACGGTCACTCCAACCCCGCGGCCATCCACGTCGATCACCGTCCCGCGCGTCTGCCCCGACTTGAAATACCGCTGCTCGTCGAACACCCCGTAGTTGGGGAGGTGCACCTTGCGATACACGCTCTTCACCTCACCGTCCGCCAGCACCGCCGCCGCGTTGTGAACGACCGTCGCAATCGGGCCCGCGGACCCCGGCGCAGGGGTCCTCCGGGCTCCCTCGATGCGCTCGGGGAAACCCACGATCGCCACTATCCCGGTAGCGGACAACGCCAGCTCTCCGAGCGCCGCGCCCGTGTCGCTGAGGAAGTGCTCACGCAACAGCAGATCTTCCGGGGGATACCCCGTGAGCGCCAGCTCGGGGAACAACACCAGTCGCGCGCCCTCGCGCTTGGCCCGCTCGATTCCCGCTCCGACCCTCCGCGCGTTGCCGCGCAGGTCGCCCACCGTCGCGTTCATCTGACACAGCGCGATGCGCAACATCTCGCTCATCGCCCTCCCGCGCCGATCGTTCTCGGCACGCAACCGTCCGTGCGCGAATTCGCCGCTGCTCGGCCCTCCCGATTCACGTGTCGCAAGCTAGCGCGTCGCCACCGCGCGCGGGCGCGGCCCGCGCCGCTTGCGCCCGCCCACACCCGCCGCGCTCGCCAGCGCCAGGATCGAACGCTCGAGCTCGGAGGCGATCGTCTCGAGCTCCGGCAGCGCGTCGTAGTCAGCCAACAACCCAAACCCGAGGTGTCCGTCGTAGCTCATCACCGCGACACCCAACGCCTGACGGCGCGCGAGCGGCACCACCGGATACAGCGCCTTCAAGCGACGTCCCAACAGATACAGCGGGAACTGCGGCCCCGGCACGTTCGTCACCACCAGATTGAAGAAGCGCTGGCGCGCCTGCAAGCGCGCCGCCTGGCTGAGGATCGTGGGCGGCGCGAAGCCCGCGAGATTCGTCAGCACCTCCGCGCCCACCGCTTGCCCGGAGTGCTTGAGACCGTCCATCTCCAACCTCACCTGCGCGAGGCATTCCGCCGGATCGGGCATGCCCACGGGCAGTGGCGCCCACATCGCCGCCACACGGTTACCCAAGGCCGGTGGGTGGGCATCTCGATCCACATCCGCGCGCACCGACACCGGCACCATCGCCTTCAACACCAACCCCTCGGTGTCATACCCCTGCGCCCGCATGTGCCTACCGAGCGCGAGGCTCACCACGGCGAGCACAACATCGTTGAGCGTCCCGCCGAGCGCATTCTTGATCGCCTTGAATTGCGCTAGGTCACCGTCCACCCACGTATAGCGGCGGTGGGACGTGATGTCTACGTTAAACGGGCTCGGCGGCGCGGGCGCGCTTACGCCCGCCAGGGTCGTCGCGCCCACGCCCGCCACGGTCTCCTTGAGGCGTCCCAGCGCTTTGCGGGGAGTCCTCAGTACCGCGCGTGCTCCCCTCAACATCTCGCCCGGAACGGTCGAGCGCTCCAGCAAAGCGTCCGAGAGCAGCTTCGCCGGTCCCGGCAGCGGGCGCGCCACCCACGGCGCCGGGGCGCGCGGGGGTTGCAGTGGCTCCGGGGAGGCATCGAAGAGCACCGTCGTGATGTCCACGCCGGAAATCCCATCCACGAGCGCGTGATGGGTCTTCGCGATCACCGCGAACCGTCCTCCGGCCATGTGCGCCACCAGCCACATCTCCCACAACGGCTTCGAGCGGTCCAAGCGCTGGGAGAACACCCTCCCCGCGAGCTGCTTTAGCTCCGTCTCGTCCTCGGGACGCGGCAGGCCCGTATGGCGGATGTGGTAGCGCGGGTTGAAGTGCGGATCGTCCGCCCACACCGGCCTGCCCTGGCCGAACGGCACGAACGCCAAGCGCTGGCGATACCGCGGCACGAGATGCAGCCGCGAGAGGATGTGATCCACGAACTCGTCGTATCTCGGCGCCTTCCCCTCAAATACCATCACCGACGCCACGTGCATGTGCGCCGAGCTGTGATTCTCGAGGTGCAGGAACGCCGAGTCAAGTCCTGTCAGTCGGTCGGGGTTCGCCATCTACTCTGGATTGTCGCGGGTCCCGCGCGCTCAGTCAATGTCGGAGGGCGCGGCTTACACCGCGCGCGGTGCGCGAGGCCCTCGTCAAAGTGTGAATCCCAACCTCGTCGATGCTCGCATGCCCCGACAGCGCCATGTTGAGGTCCAGGTCGGCGAGCAACGCCCGCAGCACCTCCACCACGCCCTGCTCGCCGCCGAGCGCCAGCCCCCAAACGTAGGGACGGCCCAGGCACACCGCGCGCGCGCCGAGCGCGAGCGCCTTGAGCGCGTCGGCGCCCGAGCGGATGCCGCTGTCGAACAGCACCTCGCAATCCTCGCCCGCCGCCTGCACCACGCTCGGCAGAGCCTCGAGCGCGCCGATCGCGCCGTCCACCTGGCGCCCGCCGTGGTTGGACACGATGAGCCCCTCGATCCCGCGCTCCACCGCGAGCTTCGCGTCCTCCGCGCTCTGGATGCCCTTCAACACGATCGGCAGCTTCGTACACTCGCGCAGGAACGCGAGATCGTCCCACGTCACCGAGGGGTTGGAGAACTGCCACGCCCAATACGCCACGGCGGTCGGCATATCCTCCTCCGGGGGCTTTGGCAGGGCCGCGCGGAACACCGGGTCAAGCAGGTAGTTCGCGTTGCCCTCGCCCCGCAGGAACGGAAGGAAGCCATCGGTCAAATCCGCCGGACGCCAGCCCAACAGCCACGTGTCCAACGTCACCACGATCGCCTCATACCGCGCCTTCTCCGCCCGCTCGATGAAGCTGCGCGCCAGCTCACGGTCGCGTGGCCAATACAGCTGATACCAGCAGCTCTGCTCACCCGCCGCTTCGGCGATCTGCTCGATCGTGTGCGACGCCGCGGTGCTCGCTATCAGCGGCACCCCCACCCGCGCGCACGCGCGCGCGCTCGCCAGCTCCCCCTCCCGGTGGGCCACTGTCTGCACCCCAATGGGAGCGAGCAGCACCGGCGCTCGCAGCTTCGTGCCCAGCACCGTCCGCTCCATCATGCGCTCCGACACGTCCCGCAACATCCGCGGCACGATCCGCCACTCGTCGAACGCCTCGCGGTTGGCCCTGATTGTGTCCCCGAGCCCCGCGCCGCCCTGGATGTACCCGCGCGGCCCCCTTGGCAGCATCGCGTACGCGTCCCGCTCGAGCTCCCGCCAGTCCAACGGCCTCGCGGGCTTACGGCCGCCGAGCATCCCCGCCACGTATATCTCGTGCTCGTAGTTTGAGAAGGGGGGGTCGATCGGCATGCCCGCCGATCCTATTCGGAGCCGTCGAATGGTGTCGGGTAAAGTGCGCCCATGACTTTCGACCAATCGAAGATTGGGCAGGTAGTCGCGGCGCAGATGGAGGCGCTCGAAGGACGCTACGGCGAGGACTGCGAGATCGGCAACGTCTGCACGATCGTCGAGGTGCTCGGCCCGCACGGTTCAGATGTCTCGGTACGCTCGAGCGAAGCGCGCCCACACACCACGATCGGCCTGCTGCGTATGGCCGAGGCGATGATGCTCAACCGGCTCGGCGGCGTCAGCCGCGGGGACGGCGACTAACTCGAGGCTTTGTGGGCGTGTGTGTCCTACCGCACACTCACCGCCGCTATCCGTCCACTAGCGTCACCGTCACTGCCCACCCTGCCGAGTCGTCTCCGTGGATGGAGGCGAGCGGGGGACCCACCGCCGGGCCTGTCTCATAGAGGCTCGGATGGGGCGAATCGACCGCTGATGCGGTCCTAACGCCCGGCCGGAGCGTGTGTGGACGCATGCCGCCGGTGGACGTGAGCCCGACAGCTAACCCCGTAGGCGGCTACCAAGGAGATCTACTTGCTACCCCTGCTCGCGGGACCCGTGACGCCCGTTGACGTCCCGGCTTCCCAGCTGATCGACCAGTCCGCGCCCATCCGCCTGAAGCTGCATATTCAACGCGCCACGCTCGATGTGCTCGACGGACGCTCGGCAACGGTCACCGGCACGCTACGGCCCTCGCTCGGGGGACGGCGCGTCGACCTACAGCGGCGCGCGAGCCACGGCTGGCGCACGATCGCACACAGCGCCACGGGCATTCGCGGCCGCTTCACGCTGCGCTACGCCCCGCGCCGGCTACTGATTGAGCAGGTGCGCGTGCTGTTCCCCGGCGACGCCGGCGACCGGCGCGCGGCGCGCGACGTCGGAGCGCTTCGTGTCTACCGGGTCGCCGGCGCGTCCTGGTACGGCGGCGGAGGTAGCCTCGCGTGCGGCGGGCAGCTCACGAGCTCCACGATGGGGGTGGCCAACAAGACGCTCCCCTGCGGCACGCTCGTCACGCTCCGCTACCGCGAGCGCAGGGTGCGGGTGCCTGTCATCGACCGTGGTCCCTACGTCGCCGGACGCGAATTCGATCTCACCGAAGCCACCAAGCGCGTTCTGGGCTTCGAAGGCGTGGGGGACGTGTGGAGCACGCGGTGAATCGTTTACTCGTCGCCCTCCACGGGCACATACCGCTACGTGCGGCAACAGCCACCCGACGACCGGCGGTAACCGCGTGGGCGCCACGATGAAGAACGCAACGAAGAAGGCGCGGCGGCGCGAACGGGAGCGTGCGCGGGCAAGGGCGCTCGCGCTCACAGTAGCCGCGGTCCGCGCGGCGCGCGTCGCTCGCCGCCTGAAGCGGCGCGGGAACCGTCGCTGCCGCGGCTCTCGCGGCAAACGCGACGCGGGCCAGCTGCGCGCGCTGTCGGTGGGATCGGTCGCGCTCGGCTCCTTCGCGCTCGGCGCGAGCGTCTTCGGCGCCGTGGCGGCGGGCGCGGTCGCGATCCGGCGGCTTACGATCAAGCGCGCGGCGGTGAACCGGCTCGACATACGCAAGGTGAAGCTCGGCCGACTGGAGGTAGAGGAGCTCGTCGTCCACCGCGATCGTCGCCCGCCGCCGCCACCACCACCGCCGCCGCCACCACCACCACAGGGGCCGCGACCCCATGTGCCGCTGACCGAAGAGCCCTAACCGGCAGACCTATCTCCTGGCCTGCCCGCGCGAGCGCGCGCGAGCTAGTTGAATGTGGCGCCCGATGTGCCTCTGCCCGCTCACACGGAGCGAACGCCCGTGGACCTGACCTTCAACGAGCGCGAGACCGCGTTTCGCGAGGAGCTGCGCGCGTGGCTGGCCGAAAACAGGCCCGCGGAGGAGCCGCGAGAAGGCGGCGAAGACGCGCACTACGCGTGGCGGCGCGACTGGCAACGGCGACTATACGACGCCGGTTGGGCCGCGCCGGCTTGGCCCGTGGAGTACGGCGGCCGCGGCGCCTCGCTCACCGAGTCGGCGATCTACTTCGAGGAGATAGGGAGCGCGCGCGTACCGCTACCCGCCAACGTGCTCGGGCTGCTACTCGGCGGCCCCACGCTGATGGTGTGGGGCACGCCCGCGCAGAAGGAGCGCTACCTGGCGCCGATCCTCTCCGCGGAGGAGATCTGGTGCCAAGGCTTCTCAGAGCCCGATGCGGGCTCCGATCTCGCCTCGTTGAAGACACGCGCGGTCAACGACGGCGGCGATTGGGTGGTAACCGGGCAGAAGGTGTGGACGAGCGGCGCGCAGTACTCGAAGTGGTGCATGCTCGTCGCGCGCACCGACTCGGGCGCGCCCAAGCACAAGGGGCTCACCTACTTCCTGATGGACATGGAACAGGAGGCCGTGCAGGTGCGCCCGCTGCGCCAGATAACCGGCGAGGCCGAGTTCAACGAGCTGTTCATCGAGGAGGCCCGCATCCCCGAGGAGAACGTCGTGGGTGGTGTCGGCAACGGCTGGAAGGTAGCGCTCACCACGCTCATGAACGAGCGCGCGGGGCTCGGCTTCGTGCTACAGGTCCGTCTGCGCCAACTGCTCGACGACACTCTCGCGGCCGCACGCGAGCGCGGCGTGCTCGAGGATCCGCTCTACGCCGACGCGCTCGCTGAGCTGCACATCCGCTGCGAGTCGATCCGTCTGCTCGCCTGGAAGGGCCTCACCGACATCGAACGCTACGGTCAGCCCGGCCCCGAGGGCTCGCTCGTGAAGTGGCTCTGGTCTGACACCAACCAGCGTCTCACCCAGCTCGCGGCCGACATCGTCGGGCCGCGGGCGCTCACCTCGGGCACGAGCTGGAGCTACGAGCTGCTGCGTGCCCGCGGCAACACGATCGAGGGTGGCACCACGGAGGTGCTCAAGAACATCCTCGCCGAGCGCGTGCTCGGTCTGCCTCGGCTGAAGGCGCTCGGCTGATGGATTTCGGCCTCTCAGACGACCAGCGCCAGATCCAAGCCACCGCGCGCGAGCTGCTCGCCGAGCGCTCGCGCTTCGAGCGCGTGCGCGAGCATGCCGAAGCGCGCCGCTTCGACGAGAGCCTGTGGCGCGAGCTGTGCGAGCTCGGCTGGCCTGGCATCGCCGTCTCCGAGGACCACGGTGGTCAGGGCCTCGGCTGTGTCGAGCTGTCGATCCTCTGCGAGGAGCTTGGGGCGGCGGTTGCGCCCGTGCCGTTCCTCGCGAGCGTGCTCGCCGCCACGTCGATCGAACACGCCGGCTCTGACGCGCAGCGCCTGCGCTGGTTGCCCGGTCTCGCCCGCGGTGAGCTCACCGGCGCGCTCGGCGTCTGTCGCGACGGGGTCGCCGAGCTGGTGGTGGGCGCTCCCGTCGCGCATGTGCTCGTGCTCGTCGAGGAAGACGGCTCGGGCGCACGCGTGTGCGTGCCCGCGCGCGAGGGTGTGTCTGTGGAATCGGTCGACTCGATCGATCCCACCCGTCCCGCCGCTCGCGTCAGCCTCTCAGGCGGCGCCGGTGAGCCGCTCGAAGGCGACGTGGCGGGCGCGCTCGACCGCTCGCTCGTCGCGGTCGCCTCCGAGCTGGTGGGCGTGTGCGGCCGCGCGCTCGCGATGACCGTCGCCTACGTGAAGGAGCGCAAGCAGTTCGGCGTGCCCGTCGGCTCCTACCAGGCCGTCTCACACCGTTGCGCGCAGATGCTGCTCGACACCGAGAAGGCCCGCTCCACCACCGCCTTTGCCGCGTGGGCCGCCGACGCTGACCCGCGGCGGCTGGGGGAGGCCGCCGCAATGGCCAAGGCGGCCGCCTCCGACGCCGGCGTCGAGGTAACCGCCTCGGCGATCCAAGCTCACGGCGGCATCGGCTTCACCTGGGAGGCAGATGTGCACTGGCTCTACAAGCGCGCTCTCCTCGACGCCTCGCTGCTGGGCGGCGCCAAGCGTCAGCGGGCGCGGCTGGCGGCCCTGCTCTAGGCCCGGCGGTTCCCCGCGCCGCCCACCCCCACGCGTGGGCGTGCTTGGTTTGACGCGTCACCGACGCGGCTCGAGCGGCCCGCGTATCAGCAGCGAGAGCTCGGTCCGCTTGGTCGATTCCCGATACCAGCTCATCGCCGCTTGTACGGGACCCGCGTCGGTGGGAGGGGCAGCCAGCGACGGGTAGCCGCCGTGCGCGACGATCGCCACCGGTTCTGAGAACGTCGGCTCGCGGCGCACGAGAGCCGCGAAGCGGATCGGGCCCTGGCCGCGAGCGGCGAAGCCTTCCACAGACTCCGGCCCGAAGACCAGGAGCGCCTCGCCGGACGGCCGGTAGGCGATCGGGCCGAGACCCGTGGCGGGCGCGGCGCGTTCGGCGCTGAGCGTCCGCGAGCGCGCGAACAGCGAGAAGTGAACATCCGTGGCCCCGGGTGTGACGCTCGGACCGAAGATCGCGGGCGCTCCCCATCTGAGCAGCACCGTGCCGTCGGGGGCGAGCGCGGCGGCTACTTCGTGGGTGCGTATCGAGGAGAGAGCGCGCACCCTGCTCCACTGCCCCGTCGGCGAGCGCACGATCACCCGCACCGGGCCATACTGCGTGCCTTCGCCCTCGCTGTCCACGATCGCCGCGCGCCATGCGATCACCGCGGCGCCGTCGGGGTTGGCCGCCACGGTGGGCAGGCTCGCCGGGAGTCCGGACAGCCTGCGCGCGGCGCCCCACCGGCCCGTGCCGCGAGGGCGCATCGAGAAATAGTTGCGGGGGCCCGCATAAGTCGTCCAAACTGCGTACGCGTTGCCTTTGGCGTCGAGCGTGACGTCGCGATAGGGACCACCGCCCGGGAGTCGTTGCATCGGCTGCCAGCCGCTGCCGGCGGGCCGGAAACTCGTCGAGACGGCTTCGATGATGCGCTTGCCCGATACCCGGTAGCCGCGCCAGGCGAGGATCGCGTCGCCGCGCGGGTCAACCGCCAGGCGCGGCTGCGCGAGAGCGAAGTTTTTGGCTGGCCCCAGCGTCTCCACCGAACCCCACCCTTTGGCTTCGGTCCATGTCTGCGCCATCACCTCGAACGGTCCGCTGTAGCCGCCTCCGCGACGGCCGACAGCCTGCGTCCATGCGACCAGCAGCCGCCCGCGCGCGTCGAAGGCGATGTCCGGCGCGCTCACAACCGTGTGCGAGCCGGCGAGATCTCTAACTGGCGCCCAGCGGCCTTCTGGGTAGCGCACCGCCACGTACCCGGAGATGCTCGCCACGGCGACCGCGTCGTAGCGCGACACCGCCACGCGGGTAAACACCGCTTCGCGCATACTCGGCACGGCGATCGGGGGACCCCATTCGACGGCCAGCGCCGATGGGAGGGCAGAGGCGCAGCAAACGCAAAGCGCGAGTCCCACGGCGGATACGAGTCGTCTCTTCACACAGCGAACCTATCTCCGCCGCGGTCCGGGCGAATCGGGGCGGTGCCGTGAAGGCCGCCAGGAAACTACGGACCCTCAGTATACGTGATAACGTACGATTGTATGTCAGTGGTTCGCGACTGGGACGGTGCCAGCTACGACCGCATCTCCGGTCCGATGGAGGCGCTCGGGCTCGAGGTGCTCGCCCGCTTGAACCTCGCCGGGAGCGAGACAGCGCTCGACGCGGGCTGCGGCTCAGGGCGGATTACCCAAGCGCTGGTCGAGCGACTGCCGCACGGTCGCGCGATCGGGGTCGACCAGTCGGCCTCGATGGTCGCAGCCGCGAGAAAGCGTCTCGGGACGGGAATGGACCTGCGTGTCGCCGACCTCTTGGAGCTGGAGCTGGAGCGGCCGGTCGACGCGATCCTCTCGACGGCAACCTTCCACTGGATCGCCGACCACGAGCGGCTCTTCGAGCGCCTGCGCGCCGCGCTGCTCGCGGGCGGGCGGATGGTCGCTCAATGTGGGGGGGAGGGAAACATCGACACCCTCAGAGGCCGGGTCTCCACACTGCTCGCCGCTCAGCCCTACGCGGAGCACTTCGCCGATTGGACCCCGCCGTGGAACTACGCCGGGCCCGACCGCACTCGCGAGCGCCTGCTCGCGGCGGGCTTCAGCTCGGCTGAGTGCTGGCTCACGCCGGCGCCTCGCGAGCTGGAGCACCCGCGTGAGTTCCTCTCCACGATCGTGCTCGGTCCCCACGTCCAGCGGCTGCCCGTAAAGCTGCGTGAGTGTTTCATGAACGACGTGCTCGACCTGTTGGGAGAGCCGGTCGTCGTCGACTACGTGCGGCTCAACATCGACGCAGTCGCCTAGACGCACGCCAGTCTGCGTTTTGCCAAGCGGCGGTGAAGGCCGTCGCTGGCGCTGTGGAGACGTGCTTTTACTTGATGACGCTGATTTCGTCTGGTATGGTCACCGGCCCTCGCGCTCCGTGTGTAACCACAGCGCGGCGCGATGGCGAGCCCGAGCGCTCTTTGCTGCTGATGTGAGCGTTCCCGGACTCGATTCAACCAATCTAATAAAGGGTTTTGAAATGAGTCACGTCAAGATGGTCGGACTATGCCTTGCGGCGGTGTTCGCAATGAGCGCAGCTTTGGGTTTGCCCAGCGCATCGGAGGCGAACCAGCCGCCGGTGGTCTGGCATGCCTTGTCTGTATGCGAAAATGTTGGAAATGGAAACGGGTCATTTGTGAGTCAAGCGGATTGCGAAAGGTATACCAATGAAAGCCCCGGTGGCACATGGGCGTGGAGGTGTGTGAAAGTCACGGCGGGAACCGGGGAATTCCCAACTCAAGAACAATGCAGGTTGAACAAAAAATATGGTGAAGCGCCCAAGGAATGGAGCGTGGAAACCCAGGCGCGCTTACAGCTCGCGACCGGCCAGACAGTGCTGTTCACCGGAGAAAGCACCGAAGACGAACTGAAGTCATCACTTGCAAAAATCACATGTAGCGCAAGCTCGTCGACCGGTGAACTCAACGGACAGCAAATAGTAAAAGAGGTCGTAACATACACGGGATGCAAAAGCTCTGGAGTTGAATGCAATAGCACGGGCCAGGCAAAAGGAGTCATAAAGTCGGAAAGTCTCAAAGGCGAACCGGTGTGGACCAAAAAAGAACAAGGCAAACCAGCCGGTGTGTTGCTATCGCCTGAAGCGGGAGCCACGAAAGAAGTCATCCCAAAAATAAAATGCTCACTTGTCGAAAGTGTGGTTTTTGGATCCATCATCGGAGAATTGAAACCCGAAAAAATACTCACTACCGCCGGAGAAGTGATTTTCGGCGAAAATACGGAAAAAACAACGGAGCGATGGCGTCAGGTGGAAGAAGCTGGAGTCATCCATGAATTGGAAGCCGAAAAATTTGAATCGAAAAAATTCGATGAGCTGAAAAGCAATGAAAGGGTCAGATTCCATCAGCACGTTGAAATTGAATAATCGCTGGTGTAGTTGACGT
>DATBTP010000098.1:0-2233 GCA_036559185.1 Solirubrobacteraceae bacterium
GCCCGCCCACGCAGGACGGGAGGAGAAGGCGAGCAGGACCGCGGCAACGCAAAGTACTCCGCCGAGCAACTCGTCGGGATGTCCGAGTTCAAGCGCGGCAAGCGTCAAGGGGTTGGCGACGCACAGCCCCAGCACCACGAGCTGTGCGAGGCGGTCGAGCCCAAGGACGCGGGCACGTGCGAGAAGCCACAGTCCGAGCGCCGCAGCCGCAAGCAGGCACGGGAGCGCCATCATGCGATAGATCGCAAGGTCGCCACCTCCCCACAGGCTCGGAGTGAGCGCGAACGGCGCGCGCTCCAGAAGGGAGCCGCCGTAGACGGGCGCGAGCGCGAAGAAGGCGTTGAGGTGGCCCTGCGTGAGCGCGTCAATCGCCGGACGGGCCTCTGTGTCGTAGTCGTTCCAGCCGTATCCGTACAGGCCGAGCCATGCTGTGGCGGCGGTGCAGGCACAGGCAAAACCCAGCCAAAGCGCGTTCCCTCGAAGGCGTGCGGTTGTCACTCAAACGGCATCGGCAAACCACCGAGCATGCTTGAGGAGGTCATGCTTCTTCGCGGCGGGTTACGAGGGTTATGTGGCTCTTCCGCGCGAGGCGGCTACGCGGGCGAAGAGATCGGTGACGCCCACCTTCGGCGTGAGCCACTCCACAAGCCGTGGCGAAATCTGCGCGAGCGCGAGCATCGGGCGGATGGGCGCGCCACTCTCTATGACCTCGGGGATGTCCTCCCGGATGGCGCGCACGACGGCGCCGGAGATCTTCTCGGTGCTCGTCTCTCCCATGACGCGGTTGGAGCGATAGCCGTCGTCGACCATCCGCGCATACATTCCGTCACCCGCCACGAAGCCGGGGCAAATGACCGAGAAGCCGACGGGAGCCTGCGCATACTCGGCGCGCAGCGATTGGGTGAGGCCGATGAGTCCGGCCTTCGTGGCGGCGTAGGGCTCGTTGAACGCCGGGCCGATCTTGCCGGCGACGGAGGCGATGAACACTACGTGCCCGCGCCCGCGCTCGAGCATCCCTGGGGTGAGGCGGTGTGTGAGCAAGAGCGGCGCGGTCAGGTTTACGTCCACCATCGAGGTGAGCTCCTCGCGCGTGTACTTCGTGAAGGCGCCAACCGCCTCGACCCCCGCGTTGTTCACGAGCACGTCGATCGGCCCCAGCGCGCCTTCGGCGCGGTCGACGAGTGCGTCGATCGAGCTCAGGTCGGAGAGGTCGGCGGGCGCCGACACCGCCTTGGTCCCGAGCGTGGTCAGCTCTGCCACGAGCTGCTCGAGCGCGTCCTCGCGACGGCCCGACACGGCCACGTCCATCCCCTCTCGCGCCATCCGTCTGGCGATGTGCCCACCAATCCCACCTGAAGCGCCCGTCACGAGCGCTGTGCGGCCTTGCAGGTTCTTCACTGAGGCTCCCTCGGTTGGTTGCTAGCCGATCATAGGGTCGGCTAGCCATGCGTGCATCGTCCGCTTGTCCGTCAGAGAGCCGGTCCTCCTTTCACTGAGCGCGAGCCGGTGGGGGAGAGCGCGCCAGAAGCGCGCTCTCCCCCACCGTGCCAAGTAGGCTGGGTGGGTGGCCATCGAAGCGTCCGCGATACCCGTGAGCGAGGCGTTGAGTGTGGGGTGGAGCGGGGGCAAGGATTCGGCGCTTGCTTTGTGGACGCTGCGCGAGCGGGACGGTCGGATTCCGGGCTCGCTGTTGACGACTGTCACCTCCGAGTATGACCGTGTGTCGATGCCCGGTGTACGCCGTGAGCTGCTCCGAAGGCAGGCCCGTCTCCTGGGAGCGCCGCTCGTGGAGGTCGAGATCCCCGCGCAGTGCTCGAACGAGGTTTACGAGGCGCGCATGGCGGCGGCCTTCGCCTCCGCCGAGATGGCGGGGGTGAAGGAAATGGCGTTTGGGGACCTCTTCCTGGAGGACATCCGCGAGTACCGCGAAAGCCGGCTTGTCGGGACGGGACGGCGCGCGCTCTTTCCCGCTTGGGGGCTCGACACCGCAGAGCTCGCCCGGCGATTCATCTCGCTCGGTTTCCGGGCGATCCTCGTGTGTGTAGACCCGCGCGCGCTCGACCCTTCTTTCGCCGGGCGGGAGTTCGACGAGAGCCTGCTCGCGGATCTGCCCTCCGGGGTGGACCCGTGCGGGGAGAACGGCGAGTTTCACACGTTCGTGTACGAGGGCCCGATCTTCTCCGAGACCGTTGCTTGCCGGCGTGGAGAGGTAGTGAAGCGTGATGGGTTCGTC
>DATBTP010000099.1:0-4587 GCA_036559185.1 Solirubrobacteraceae bacterium
ACTCCCCAGGACAGTCCAACTGCTCCAGCCGATCTTCAAATGCTGGACCGGCCGCTGCCAAACCTGCCAGCAACCCATCAACCTCGAGTCACTGCCACTCCAACCCATCCGCCAAAACGAATGACACCTAACAAAGCACTACTAGACGAAGCGCGGTAGGCCAGGCGGCCAGGTGGGCGGTTGGGCCTAGACGAAGCGCGGTAGGCCAGGCGGCTAGGCGGGCGGTTGGGTCTAGGCGAAGCCGGGTGGCTACCCGCCGGCTACCGCCGGGAGGATGGTGAGCTCGGCCCCGTCGGCCACGGGCGTGTCGAGGCCCTCAAGGAAGCGGATGTCCTCGCCGCTCAAATACACGTTCACGAACCGCCTCAGCGAACCACTCTCGTCGGCCAAGCGCTCGCCCAGCCCGTCGAAGCGGTCATAGAGACTGTCGAGCACCTCGCGCACGGTGGCGCCTTCGAGGACCGCCTCGCTCTCGCCGCCCGCGGCGGACCGTAGCTGTGTGGGGATCTTCACCGTCACAGCCATCCGCTCAGCTCCTGGAGCCGGCGAGCGCGGAGGCGCCCGTGCTCGTGGAAGCGCGCTCCACCAGCGTCTCGAACTGCTCGACGCTTGGGTCGATCGTGTGCGACTCGAAGGTGCCTCGCACCGCGTCGAGTGTCTTCAGCCCGTCGCCGGTGATCACGAGTACCACGCGCTCGTCGGGGTCGATGTCGCCCCGCTCGGCGAGCTTCGCGAGCACCGCGGTGGTGACGCCGCCGGCGGTCTCGGTGAAGATGCCGGTGGTTTGCGCGAGCAGCGCTATCCCCTCGCGGATCTCCTCGTCGCTCACCGAGTCGATCGAACCCTTGCTCTCGCGCGCCACTTCCAGCGCATAGGGGCCGTCGGCGGGGTTACCTATAGCAAGCGACTTGGCGATCGTTTTTGGCTTGACGGGCCTGCACACGTCCTGTTTTTCGGCGAACGCACTGGCGATCGGCGAGCAACCCTCGGCTTGCGCGCCGTTCATGCGCGGCAACCGCGGCGCCGACCCGTTAGGACCGCCCACAAGCCCAAGCTCGATCCACTCTTCAAAGCCCTTGGCGATCTTCGTGAACAGGGAACCCGAAGCTTTCGGCACGACACAACGGTCGGGCAGCTCGAAGCCGAGCTGCTCGGCGATCTCATACGCCAGCGTCTTTGAGCCCTCGGCGTAGTAGGGACGCAGGTTCACGTTCACGAACGCCCAATCGCGCTCGGCGGAAAGCTCTGTGCATAGACGGTTGACGTCGTCGTAGTTGCCCCTCACCGCCACCAGTTTCGTCCCGTATACGCCTGTCGCGAGCACCTTCTGCTCCTCGAGATCAGCGGGGATGAACACGTAGGAGTCCATCCCCAGCGCCGCACCGTGGGCGGCCACGGAGTTGGCGAGGTTGCCCGTCGAAGCGCACGCGATCGTCTGAAAGCCGAGCTCCCGCGCGCGGGTGGCGGCCACCGACACCACGCGGTCCTTGAACGAGTGGGTGGGGTTCGCGGCGTCGTTCTTCACCCACACCTCGCGCAACCCAAGGCGCTGGGCGAGGCGGTCCGCCCTGATCAGCGGCGTGCACCCGGCGGGCAGGCCCGTGCGCGAGGCCAAACGGCCGGAAGGACCGGGAGGTCCGTCCACGACGGGCAGGAAGTCCGCGTAGCGCCAGATGTTCTGCGGGCCACCCTGGATACGCCTGCGCAGCCCGTCCACGTCGCCCTCCAAGCGGCTGTGGTCGTAGGCCGCCTCGAGCGGCCCGAAGCAGCGATCGCAGACATAAAGCGCCTCCAGCGGATACTCCGCTCGGCACTCTCGGCATCTTAGGTGTGTCACAGCCACTCGGGGGCTCCTTCCGTCTATCGCACTTCGCCGGTAAACCGTGTGGCGAAGAGCAGGAAGCCCGCCACACATCTCTCAGGAATTGGCACCTTCCCGCTCACGCGGGGGCTGCCGGGGCTTCGTCGGGCCAGTCCCTCCACCCCTCTGGATGTGTTCAGCTATGTGCTGCAAGTATAGGCAGCTCGCCGACGGAACGCAAGAGCGGCGCCTCCAAGGCTCGTGTGTCGAGGCTCGGAGGCGCCGATCGGGTGGCGATCGGGCGGCCATCGATTCGCGGCGTTCGCGACCCGCGCGGTAACGCTTCACTCCCGCCGGTGTACGGGGTTGCTGATGAGCACCGACGGCACGACTCTACGTTCAGAGGGAGACGTCCCGGCGCGGGAGCCGGAGATCTTAGAGCCGTTTCACGCGGGAGCGAAGAAGCGGATGCTCATCATCGTCAACCCCTACGCCACGACAGTCTCCGACAGGCTGCGACACCTGGTCGTCTACGCGCTACAGGGCCGCTACGAAGTCGACGCCGTCGACACGGAGGCCCGCGGACACGCGATCGAGCTCTGTCGCGAGGCCGCCCACGAGGGCTACGAGGTGGTGGTGGCGTTCGGTGGCGACGGTACCGTCAACGAAGCAGCCAACGGCCTGCGCGGCTCCCCCACCCCGCTCACCTGCCTGCCGGGCGGCTCGGCGAACGTGTACGGCAAGATCCTCGGCATACCCGGCGAGCTCGTGGACGCCACGGAGCACCTACTCGCCATGGCCGACGACTGGTGCCCCCGGAAGGTCGATCTCGGCGTCGTCAACGGACGCTGCTTCGCGTTCGCCTCGGGTCTCGGCCTCGACGCGAGCGTGGTCAAGCGCGTCGACTCAAACCCGCATCTGAAGGCCCGCTTCGGCGCCTATTACTTCACGTGGGCCGCCTTCAGCACGTTCACGCGCCGCTACATCCTCAAACCGCCACACCTCGTCCTGGAGGCTGGCGGCGAAGAGCATAAGGGCGTCACCGCGATCCTCCAGAACGGCTCTCCATTCACCTACTTCAAGGACCGTCCGATCGAAGTCGCCGACGGGCCGGCGCTCGACTCTGGCACGTTGCGGGCGTGCGTGCTTCATCGCGCCCGGCCGCTCGATATGCCCTCGATCGCCTACCGCGCCTTCTCAAAACGCGCGCGGGTCGCCCGCCACCGCCACGTCACCCAGCTAGCCGAGACGAGCGAGCTGAGGGTGCGCTCGAGCGACGGAGAGCCCCTGCCGCTACAGGTCGATGGCGACTATCTCGGCGATGTGATCGAGGCTCGCTACTCGATCCTCCCAGGCGAGCTGAGCGTCATCTCCTAGCGCCGCCGGGGGAAATGACGCTAGCTTGGGCCGCCCAGGAGATGACACTCGTCTGCCCCTCCGGGCGGAATGGGCGCTATCCCGCCCCGTCGGGATCGACGCTGGTCCGCCCCGCCAGGCGGGCTGGGCTATCCGTCCCGTCGGGATCGACGCTGGTCCGCCCCGCCTGGCGGGCTGGGCTATCCGTCCCGTCGGATCGACGCTGGTCCGCTCCGCCAGGCGGAATGGGCTAACCCGCGCCGCCGGGCGTGACGCGGTAGGCGTCGAACACCGACTCGATGTTGCGCAAACGCGAAATCGCGCCCTTCAGGCTCTGCGTGTCGGCCAGCTCCACCACGAAGCGGTTCTTCACCATCGGGGGGCTCGACAGGCAGCGCGCTTCCAGGATGTTCGCGCCCGACTCCGAGAACGCCCGCGAGAGATCCTCGAGCAGCCGGTGGCGATCCCACGCGTCGATGTGCACTTCCACCACGAAGGAGGTCTCCTGATCCCCCTCCCAGCTCACGCTAGTGAAGCGTTCGGGGTTGCGCTGCAACAGCCGCGCGTTCGGGCAGTCCTTGCGGTGGATGGTGA
Organism: Solirubrobacteraceae bacterium; assembly: GCA_036559185.1. GTDB lineage: Bacteria > Actinomycetota > Thermoleophilia > Solirubrobacterales > Solirubrobacteraceae > Palsa-744. The sequence continues at coordinate 3,752 of DATBTP010000099.1, forward strand.
TGCCCCGTCCCAGCGATATGTAGCCGAGGATGGGGTCGCCCGGCACGGGCCTACAGCACTTGGCCAAACGCAACATCACGTCCTCCACGCCCTGCACCTTGATCCCATACTGGCCCGAGGAGCTCGTCGGACGCTGGCGCGGACGGCCCACCTTCAAGAGGTCGGTGGCGCTCGAATCGCCGTCCGCGGCCTCGCCCTGCTTGAGGCGCTGAAGGACTTTGTTCACCACCACCTTCGGTGAGACCTTGGCGGCGCCCAGCGCGATGTAGAAGTCGTCGGCTTTGCGGTATCCCATCTCGCGGATCACGTCGGCGAGCAGCGCCGAGCCTGTGATCTTCTGCGCCGGCAAACCCTGCTTCTTGAGGTGCTCCTGCAGCAGCTCGCGCCCTGTGTGCTCTGTGCCCTCGCGCGACTCCGCCTTAAACCACTGCTTGATCTTGTTTCGCGCCCTGGTCGTCTTGACCGTGGCCAGCCAGTCGCGCGAGGGCCCGCGCTCGCGCTTGGCGGTGAGGATCTCGACGATGTCTCCCGAGCGCAGCTCGTAGTGAAGCGGCACGATCTTGCCGTTCACGCGCGCCCCCACGCAACGGTGGCCGATCTCGGTGTGCACCTCGTAGGCGAAATCCAGCGGCGTGGCGCCCGCCGCGAGCGACTTCACCTCCCCCTTGGGGGTGAACACGTACACCTCGTCCTCGAAGAGGTCGATGCGCAGGCTCTCCATGAACTCCTGGGGATCCGACATCTCCTTCTGCCAGTCGAGCATCGAGCGCAGCCAGGTCAGCTTGGCGTCCTCGCCCGGCCCCGACCACTCCCCATGCACGCCGCCGGCGGCCTTG
>DATBTP010000100.1:0-3501 GCA_036559185.1 Solirubrobacteraceae bacterium
CCTCGGCGCCCGAGCGCCGGGCCAGCACATCCAGGAGCCCGAGGTGGTCGATGTGCTGGTGGGTGACGACGATGCGCTTTAGATCCTCGACCCGGTGGCCGTGTGCTTCGAGCATGGCTTCCATCGTCGTGAGCGATGTGGCGGAGTTGGGGCCGGCGTCGAGCAGCGTGAGCGGGTCGTCTTCGATCAGATAGCAGTTGACGCGTCCCACGGCGAAAGGCGTGGGTATCGCCAAGCAGTGAACCCCGCGCGTCCCCTGCCGCGCGGGCGGTGGACCTGTCACGATCCGCTCGGCGTGGTCGAGCGGATCAACTCGAGCACCTCGTCGCGCTTTTGCTCCATGTGCTCGCGCGAGCGCAGCGACTCCAGGCACAGCCGCAGGAGCGGCTCGGTGTTGGAGGGCCGCACGTTGAAGTGCCAGTCCTCGTAGTCGACCGACACGCCGTCGAGCCAATCCTGCCTGGCGTCGGAATAGCGCTCGGAGATCTCCCTCATCTTCGCCTCTTGATCGGAGACCTCGGTGTTGATCTCGCCCGAGATGAAGTAGCGCTCGCGGTAGGCGGCGAGCATCTCCGAGAGGCGCTTGCCGCGCAGGGAGAGCAGCTCGAGCATGAGCAGCGCCGGGATCGTGCCGGAGTCGGCGCAGTAGAAGTCGCGGAAGTAGTAGTGGCCGGAGACCTCCCCGCCGAAGAGGGCGCCTTCCTCGCGCATGCGAGTCTTGAAGAAGGCGTGGCCGACCCGGTTGACACGCGCGACGCCGCCGAGGCGCTTCACCGTGTCGGGCACGGCCCGGCTGGCGCGCACGTCGTAGAGGATCGTCGGAGGGTGGGTGGGATCCGGTTTCTTCGCGAGCAGCGACTCGGCCAGCAGCGCCGTTAGGAAGTCGCCATCCACGAACTGGCCGGTGTCGTCGATGAAGAAGCAGCGGTCGGCGTCGCCATCCCAGGCGATCCCGAGATCGGCGCCGGTTTCGATGACCTTCTCGATGATGAGCTTGCGGTTCTCCGGCAGCAGCGGGTTGGGCTCGTGGTCGGGGAAGTTGCCGTTGGGGGTCCAGTAGGTCTCGATCGGGTCGAGCCCAAGGCGCTGGAGCAGCGGGCCGACCATCGGGCCGGCCATGCCGTTGCCGCCGTCCACCACCACCTTCAAGGAGGGGCGTACCGAGCCCGCGTCGATGGCGGCGAGCGCCGCGGCTTGGAACTCCTCGTAGACGTCCACTTCTTGCAGGGTGCCGAGGCGATCCGAGCCACCTTCGCCGTTTACCCGCCCTCCCTCGCGAGGGAGGGCCTCGAGCGCGTCGAGTCCCGCCTCGATTACGCGACGTATGTCCTGGATGCCGGTGTCTCCCGAGAGCGCGATCGCTCCCTCGCGCACGAGCTTGGCGCCCGTGTAGGCCTTGGGGTTGTGCGAGGCGGTGCACATCAACCCGCCGTCGAGCTCGCGCGATCCGACGAGGTAGTAGAGCATCTCGGTGCCAACCTGCCCGGCGTCGAGCACGTGCGCGCCCTCGATCAACAGCCCCTCGCGATAGCGCGCGGCGAGCTCGGGCGCGCTGAGGCGCATGTCGCGGCCGAGGCCCACACGCAACTCGCCGACGGGCTTGCCCGACAGCCGCGAGAGCACCAGTGCGAACGCGCGGCCGATCGCAAGCGCCGTGTCGGCGTCGATCTGCTCGCCGTAGAGGCCGCGGATGTCGTACGCCTTGAAGATTGTGGGGTCGAGCGCCACGAGAGCGCATCCTAGAGACGTAGCCCGGCGGAGGGCCGGCGCCGCGGTCGAAGTATCCTTCGCGCCATGTCGGGACATTCCAAGTGGGCGAGCATCAAGCACAAGAAGGCGATCGTGGACTCGCGCCGCGGCCAGCAGTTCACGAAGCTGGCGCGCGCCGTGACCGTGGCCGCGCGCGACGGCGGGGGCGACCCCGCCGGCAACGCGGCGCTGGCGCTGGCGATCGCCAAGGCGAAGGCGGCGTCGATGCCCAAGGACAACATCGAGCGCGCGATCGCCAAAGGCACGGGCGAGGGGGGCGAGGCGGACGCGATCGAAACGGTCCTGTACGAGGGCTACGGACCGGGCGGCGTGGCGCTGCTCGTGGAGGCGCTCACCGACAACCGCAACCGAACCGGGGCGGACGTCAGACACGCCTTCTCCAAGTTCGGCGGCGGTCTCGGCGAGCCCGGGTCGGTGGTGTACCTGTTCGAGAAGCAGGGCGTGATCGCCGTTGACGGGGAGCGCTACTCGGAGGAGGAGTTGATGCCGGCGGTGGAGGCCGGCGCGCAGGACATCGCCGCCGAGGAGGACGTCTTGGAGGTGGTCGCGGCGCTGGGCGACTTCGCGGCGGTGCGCGGCGCGCTCGAGGAGGCGGGCGTGGAGATCCAGAGCGCCGAAGTGGCCTACCGCCCAAAGAGCCTCGTGCCGATCGACGAGCCCCAGACGGTGAAACTGATGAAGCTGATCGAAGCGCTCGACGACCTCGACGACGTGGACGAGGTATACGCGAACTTCGACGCGCCCGCTGACGTGCTCGAGCGCGTTGCGGGATAAGCCGCCGGTAGCGATCCTCTGCGGCGGGCGCGGGACGCGTCTGCGGGAGCGCACCCAGGAGATCCCAAAGCCGTTGGTGGAGGTCGGCGGCCTGCCGATCGTGTGGCACGTGGTCGGGCTCTACGCGGCGCAGGGCTTCGATCGCTTCCTGCTCGCCACCGGCTATAAGAGCGAGCTGATCGAGCGGTTTGTCGCCGAGGCGTCGTGGTCGCCGGGCGTGGAGGTGGAGTGCGTGGACACGGGCCTCGACACGCCCACGGGCGGGCGCATCGCGCGGCTCGCGCCGCGCCTGCGCGGGGAGCGCTTCTGCGCGACCTACGCCGACGGGTTGGCGAGCGTCGACTTCGAGGAGATGCTCGCCTTCCACGACTCGCACGGCAGGCTCGCGACGATGACGGTGGTACGCCCCGAGCTGCAGTTCGGCGTCACCGAGCTCGACGGGGAGGACGGGCGCGTGCTCGGCTTCCACGAGAAGCCGCGCTCAGAGCATTGGATCAACGGCGGTTTCTTCTGTTTCCAGCCGGGCGTGCTGGATTACCTGGACGAGAGCAGCGTGCTCGAGCGAGAGCCGCTGGAGCGGCTGGCGCGGGCCGGCGAGCTGCGCGCCCACCGCCACGAGGGGTTCTGGGAGTGCATGGACACCTACAAGGACGCGGTGGCGCTCAACGACCTGTGGGCCTCCGGCGAGCCGCCCTGGCGGGTGGCGTAGCGCTCCGAAGACGAGCCGAACCTGAGCAGGCGGCGTCGCGTCCGAGCAAGCGGCGTCGCAGTCTCCCGCGAGCGCCCTGTGCGCGCGCGAGGCAGGCGTCCGGGGTTATGCGGAGAATCCTTCACGGATGATCGTTATCGGCATCGACCCCGGCCTGGCCAACACCGGCTACGGCGTGGTGGCCCGCGAGGGAACGCGTCTAGTGGCGCTCGACGGGGGCGTGATCCAGACGCCCGCCGGGCTGGCTA
>DATBTP010000101.1:0-11770 GCA_036559185.1 Solirubrobacteraceae bacterium
CCGTGGCGCCGACGCTCGCGGCGCGGGCGCGACCGGCAGCGGCTTGCCGGCGAGCGCGGCGAGCGCCTCGGCGGTGACCCACACCGGTGTTTGCTCGCTGGCGTAGGAGTAGCGCACGCTGCCGTTACTCGCAACGAGCGCGTTCAGGTAATCAAGCGGCGAGCGGCCACCACCGGTGAGCGCCGCTGGATCGCCGCCGGCGGCGATCAGGCCCTGCACCGCCCACGCCGTCGACTGCGCGTTGGATTCGCCACCGCGTTCTTGCGGGTAGCCGCCGTCGGCGTTCCGCGTGCGCGCGAGAAACGCCACCGCCTGTGAGACGACGGGCCCAGCGGGGACGCTGGCGGCCACGACACCTTGTAGGGCGGCGGCCGTGTCATCGACGTCGGGAGCGCTGCCGCGGCCTCCGTAGCCAAAACCGCCGTCGGGGTTCTGCTGGCGGGCGAGCCAGCGAGCGGCGCCGCCCACCACGGGGCTCCCAGCCGATTCGCCCGCCGCGCGCAGGGCGAGGATCGCGAAGGCGGTGAGGTTGACCAGATGACCGAACGAGCCATCGGAGGAACGGAAGGAGAGCAGGCGAGCAACTGGGTCTCCCCCGGGCAGCGCGCGTGTCGAGGCTCCCAGCGCCCGCAACGCGAGGATCGTGCGCTCGAGGTCGCCGGCGCCCCGCAGCGTGGAGGCTTCGGCTTGGATGGAAGCGAGCACCGTGCGCCCGCCGCGGGAGAGCTCCAGCGGGTCGCGCCCGGCCGCGGCGAGCCCGATGGCGGCCCACGCCGAGTAGAGCTCGCTGGTGCGTTCCCCGGGTGCCCCGCCGAAGCCGCCGTCGGCGTTCTGAGCGCCCTCCAGATATGCCACGCCGCGGACGAGCGCCCCGGACGCCCGCGCCGCCGCCGCGCGGGCCCGTGCGGCGGTTATTCTCGATGGCGGCACCCCGCGCGCGCGGGCGAGGTACCCCGGCGAGAAGGCGCCAACACACACGAGCGCGAGCGCCACAAGCGGCGCGGCCGCCGACGTGTTGGACGCCGGGCCGCCGAGGGCCTTGGCGGGCTCCCAACTGACGTCCATGCGCGCTCGCATCCGACCGAGCAGCCGCGCCAACTCGGGACCGAAGGCCAGCCCGAAGAGAAAGCTCGCGACGGTGTCGGTGATGTCGTAAGGCAGCCCCAGCCCGGCGACCAATAGGAACGCGGCCGGCGTGTGACTGGCGCCGAGCGTCCACGTGTAGAGGTTCATGATCTCCTTCGCCGCCAGCGCGCCGAGCGCGCACGCGAGCGCCAGCCCGAAACGGCCCACGCGCCGCTTGGTGAGCGCAGCGAGCGCGGCACCGGCAAGCCCGACGAGCCCCCAGGCCGCCATCTGCCAGGGTGTGTAGGAGCCCTGGCCGAGCATGATGTTCGACGCGAGCATCCCCACCGCCCCGACCGTGAAGCCGGGGAGCGGGCCGAGCGAGTAGCCCACCACGAGCGTGATAGCGGTGATCGGCTTCACATCGGGGATCGCCACGAACGCGTCGCGCCCCAAGGCCGCCACCGCCGCTAGCGTGCCCACGACGGCCGCCATCCGCGCTGAGGGACGCGAGCGCTCGTAAACCAACCAGCCCAAGCCGAGCACGACGAATACGATCGAGAAAGATGCCACGACCCAGTTCACGGCCCGCCCCTTCTCGCCACCCGCGCCGCCGACTCCGCCAACCCGACCACAGCCCGGTCGCTCAGCGTCTTCGCGCCCTGCGCCGGGTCAAGCGCACAGTCGGCGCCTCCGAGGATGCGGGCGGTTTCGGTCGCGAAGTACCAGCCGCCGCAAAGCAGCTCGGCCGCGAGACCATCGGCGATGATCCGTCCGTCGGCCATCAAGACGGCGCGATCGGCGCAAGCCGCCGCGAACTCGGGGTCGTGGGTGGCGACGATCACCGCCTGGCCCTCCCCCGCGCGGCGACGGATCTCGGCCGCGAGCTCGGCTTTCGCCTCTCGGTCCATCCCCCGCGTCGGCTCGTCGAGCGCGAGCACGGCGGGCGCCTCGCCCTCGCCCGCCACGCGGTCTTCTGGCGCCACGATGGCGAGCGCCAGGCGCTGGCGCTCGCCGCCTGAGAGGTCGCGCGGGTTGCGCTCGGCCAGATGGGCGAGGCCGACGCGCGCCAAGGCAACCTCCCCGACCTCTTCGCCCACACGTTCGCGCAGGAAGTAGTCGTTGGGGTTCTGCAGCAAGAGCGCCACCCGCCCGCGGCCGTTCACCCTCCCGCGTGTCGGGGTGAGAAGCCCGGCGAGGTGGCGCAACAGCGTCGACTTGCCCGCGCCGTTACGACCCATGAGCGCAACCGTCTCCCCTTTCTCGACGACCAAATCCACGCCTCGCAGAATCGCCGGGCCGCGTGGCAGCTCGAACCACAGCCCACTCGCCGAGACCGGCACCGGCGAGTCTCCGCCGATAGACCACCCTCGCCTGACTCGCCGACGCGCTCGCTCAGCGGCGCGCGGCAGACCCCGCACGCCGCCGGGCGCTAGACCCGCCAGCCCTGGCGCATCGGCGCTCGCCTGCGCTAGCAGGCCCTCGCGACGCAGGACCGCGCGCGCCTGCTTGACACCGACGGGGACGGCTTTGATCCCGGCCAGCGAGAACAGCCTCGCGCCGGGGGTCTGGAGCGCGGGCGCGGCCGAGGCGGCCCATTCCAGGAACGCGCCCGGCTGGCCGTCGTGCGCGACTCGACCGTCGTGCATCGCGATCACGCGGTCGGCCGCCGAGAGGCAGCGCTCGAGACGGTGCTCGCAGAGCACGATCGTCGTATCCCACTCTTGGTTGAGCCGGCGCAGCAGCCCGATCAGCTCGTCCCCCGCGACGGGGTCCAGCTGCGAGGTGGGCTCGTCAAGCAGCACCACGCGCGGACGTCCCGCGAGGGCGGCGCCGAGCGCCACCCGCTGCTGCTCGCCGCCGGAGAGCTCGTGCGTGGCGCGGTCCAGCAACCGGTCGATGCCGAGCGCGAGCGCCACCTCCTCGACCCCGCGGGCCACTTCCCCCGCGCTGTGGCCCCGACTCTCGAGGGCGAGCGCGAGCTCGGCCCTCACCGAGCCCATCACCAGCTGCGTCTCGGGGTCCTGGAACAGCACGCCCGTGAACGCCCCCAGACGCGCTGGCGGGTGCTCGCGCGTGTCGAGCCCTTCAACTGTTACCCGACCGGCGAACACCCCCCCGTGGAAGTGCGGCACCAGGCCGCAGGCGGCGCGCAGCAGCGTCGACTTTCCGTGCCCCGACAGGCCGGCCAGCACGCACAGCTCACCTGGCTCGATCGCGAGCGTCACGTCATCCAGCGCAGGCATTGGCGAGCCGGGATAGGTGTAGCTGACACGCTCGAACGCGAGAGCGCTCACCGCTCTATCCCTCGACGGTCGGCGAATGGGAGCAACAAAACGATTGCGAAGGCGACGGTCAGCGCGGCCGTGGCGAGGGGATCGCCCGAGTTGAGTTGTGGATAGGCGTCGAACCTTCCCACCCCATCCAGTCGCGCGACAAACGCGAGGGCGACCATGGCGGCGGCGGAGGCGGAGGCGGCGAAGGCTACGTCGTGACGCGACCACGGCCGCCGAAGTCGCGGGGCTCTGCGAGCTTCGGCGAAGCCCCTCAGCTCCAACGTCGCCGCCACGTCCATGGCCCTGTCCAGGGAGTTGCCTATCATTGCGCTCAAGAGCCTGATTCGCGCCCGCGCGCCCGTGGGCGCGAGGACGCGCGTGCGCTGCGCTTCGGCGAGGCGGCGAGCATCGTTTGCCAGCACCGGGATCATGCGCGTGGCAAGCGACGCCGTGAGCGCCGAGCGAAAGGAGAGGCGGCGCACCACCCGCAGCAGCTCGTCGGGATCGACAGCGAGGCTCGCGAGCGTCGTGGCGAGCATCAGGATCGTCACCTTCAGGGCGACGATCGTGCCGTACACGAGCGCCTCGACCGTGAGGTTTCCCTGCCCGAAGGGGCCGAGGTCGCCGAGCCGGGCGAACACGGTCAAGCCCTCGCGCGAGACGAGCACGTTCACCGTCACAATCGGCACCGCCACAATCGTCGCCGTGCGCAGCGAGCGCACCACCTCGCCGCCCACGCCCGCGAACGTCCCGGCCAGGACGATTGTTACGACCAGAACGCACAGTATGAGCGGGTGGTCGATCGCGAGCGCGGCGAACACCAGCGCCATCGCCCAGAGGGCGCCGACGCTCGCGCGCGTGGCGTGCAACGGAGAGGCCAGGCGCCGAAACACGAACATGCGCCCCGCGCCCGTCATCCCCCCGCTCCACCCCCAGCCACGCGTGAGCCGACCGGCGTCGCCGCGAACTTGGCGACCGGATTTGGGAAGGGCAGCGCGACCTCAGCTCCGGATCCTTCGAGCGCGAGAGCGAAACGGTTGCGCAGAGAGACTTCGTCGAGCCCATCGGCCGCGCGCTCCACGCCCGCGAGGTCGGTGCCGCTCACGATCCACACGGGCGCGTCTTCGCCGCTTCGGGTTGCCGCCACCAGGCCCGCGTTCGCGCCAAGGGTACGCGCCGTGTGACCGTCGGCGTCGAGCAGTTCCAGTGCGCTCCCACCCTTCGCAAAGCGGGCGTAAACGCCGCTCGAGCGCGGCCCGCGCGTAAGCGTGCGGGCACTCGGGTCGCCGCTCAGCGCGGAGAACGGGCCCACCAGCACGCGCAGCGTCGCCCCCCCTTCCCCGCCCGACATCGCGGCGAGCGCCGCCGGCACGCCGACTGCGTGCAGGCGACCGAGCACCGTGTGACACGCCGAAGTCGATGGGTCGGGACATTCCACACGCACCGGGTAGCGCTTGCCTTCGAGCCCCGTTAGGAACGGCTCTGGGAACGCACCGACGACCGCGGGCACATCCTCTGTTTGTGACCAGTCGTGCAGGTCCCACCACACGCGATCGCCCGCGTGCACCGCTGTGTCGGCGGCTCCCTTCGTGGCCTCCGCGCCGTTTACGTAGTAGAACCAGTCCCACGGCTGCCCCGCCCGCGTGCCTCCTTGCAGGCCGTCGATGCCTTGCACGAAGCCGCCGCCGTAGCGGGTCTCCACGGAAGCGTTGCGTCGCAATAGGCTCATCACCGTCTCCTCCCCCACCACTTTCGGCGCGCGCGCGCCAAGCAGGATGCGCGCTCCGAATTCGTGTGTGACGGTGAGTTGAACGTCCTTCGGCGTGCTCCCCGGCCCAAGGCCGCAGCCCGCGAACGCGCATAGCGCGGCGAGCGTGAGGACGAGGGCCGGTGAGCGCCGAAGGGCCATACGCCGGCTAGCTAGTGGGTCACCTTCACCGTTATCTCGTCGCGCACCGATCCGGGCGCGGTCGCGACGACCGTGTACTTACCCGCTTTCGCGAAAGCGAGCTTAGCTTTGCCGGAGGTATCGGTCGTTGCGCTATGCCCGCCGCCCGTAACCTTCACACCGGCTCCCGCGGAGGGCTTGCCGGTCGAGTTGGCGAGCGCCGAGACGCTCACCGACACGGACTTGCCGGTCTTGCCGGTCGCCGGCGCTTTGATCAGCAGGACAGCCGGGTCGAACATCCCTTGTGGACAACTCGCCGCGCTTTCCTTTGAGCACTGCGGGAAGAACAGCAACTTCTCTTTGGCGTGCAACGCCGCGCAAATCCCGGTCGTGGCCGGCTTGTTGTCGATCCAGAGCGACCAGTAGTAGCTGGAGCTGAACGGGTATGACACGCCCTCGATGCCTTCCACCGAGTAGCCGAGGCCGCTGAAGAACGAGCCGGCTGTCCAGTGGCCGTGGGTGGCGTCTTCGAGCGCCACCGCGCCGCTGTCGCCTTCGCACACGTCGGCGGGCTTTCCGTCCTTCTCGATCGTCTTCGCTTTGGTCTTGACGACGGTTTCGGTGAGCAGCGTCTTCGAGAGACCCTCCACCCTGACGCTTGCTTGAAGGCCGGAGGAACTGGCGGGTTTGCCGCTTGAGGCCTGTCCGACGAGCGGCAGAGCGAGGACGGAGAATGCCGCGGCGGCGAACACGCCGACGGCGAAGATACGTGAATGCTTCATGTTGGAGCCACCCCTTTCCACGAGGGCTTGTGGGCTTGCGGTCGGCGGCAGGTTTCCTGGCTACCGGGCCTACCCTCCGCGCCTTCCCGATCCTCCGAGCGGAGCGATCAGTGGCTGCGCGCGCGATGCGCGCCACGGTTGGCATCCCCGGTCACAGTGGCGGGTCCGCGCCGGATTCGCACCGGCTTCCCTTTCCACCGACCTTATGGACGGGACACATCCTACTCGGGTGTCTCCGGGTTACGCTGTGAGGCGCGAACACGCACCCCCGGAACGATCGCTCAAGGATGGAGGGCGGCGAGGTCGGAGTCGAGACTCGAGAGGAGCTGGCGATCGCGTTCGTCGAGCACCGGCCCGGACGCGATCAGCCGGCGTGCGTGCTCCAAATCGTCGGAGCGCCCCCACGTGAGCGCGGCGAGCACGCGGCCCTCGTTGAGATACCAAGTGGTGAAGTCGCGCTCCTGGTAGGAGCCGCGCACGATCTCCTCGTCCCACGCGTAGGCTGGGCCGACGTACTCGAGCTCGCCGTCGTTGCCGAGCACCGAGTAGAAGTAGGGCACGACGTCGTGCCCTACGTCATGGCCGAGCATGTTCAGGGCGGCGGTCTTGCCGTGGTTGAACGCCACGTCCCAATGCTCGATGCGCACATGGCCGTCGTGCAACGGCGAGTCGTACTCGGCTATGTCGCCAGCCGCATACACGCCGGGAGCGGACGTCTCAAGGCGCGAGGAGCACAGCGCTCCGCCACGTTCTCCGATCCGAAGGCCCGCGCGCTTGGCGAGCGCGATGTCCGGCGTCACGCCCGCGCCGATCACAACCGCGTCAGCGGGCAGTTCCAGGCCACTGGTCGTGACGACCTTCCGCACTCGACCATCTCCCTCGAAGCGCTCCAAGCCGTCGGAGCCGTGCACCGTTACGCCGTGCGATTCGAGCAGTTCCTGGAAGAAGCGCCCGGCGCGCTTGCCGAAGCCGCGTTCGAGCGTCGCCTCCTCCTGCATCACGATCGTCGCCCGCTTGCCCATCAGACTCAGCGAGGCAGCCACCTCGCAGCCGATGTAGGAGCCGCCGATGAGCACCACTCGCTCGGCGTCCGCGACGCCCTCGCGGATCGCGTCGGCGTTGGCGAGTGTACGCAGGTAATGGATCTGATCCAGCTCGCAACCGGGCACGTTCAGCCGACGCACATTCGCGCCGGTTGCGATGAGCGCCTGGCCGAAGCTCACCTCCTGCCTGTCGGAGAGCTCGACAGCGCGCGCCCGCGCGTCGAGCGACGTCACGCTCGTGCGGGTGAGCAGCTCCACGTTCGCCTCGCCCCACCATTCCGGCGGGCGCACCTCGGTCTGCCCGCGGGTCTCTTCCCCCCGCAGATACCCCTTCGAGCACTCCGGACGGTTGTACGGCGGGTCGGGCTCGCGCCCCACCAGCAGGATCTCCCCGTCCGCCCCGGACTCGCGCAGCCAGAACGCGCAGTTGGCGCACGCCAAGCCGCCGCCGATCAGCAGGTAGTCCACCTCGCGCATGCTCACTACTCGGACATTACAACCCCGGCGGGTGCCGCACCGACCAGTGCGCCCAGGTGGGGATGCGGTCGAGGATGCGCCAGCGCGGCCCGTCTTCGTCGCGGTTGGGGCCGATGTCGGTGCCGTTGTGGGAGGTGTCAAGACGCAAGCCGGCGATCACTATGAAGACGTGGTCGGTGGGACGGGTCGTGGCGTAGATGGTCACCCACCTTCCCGGACCGGGATCTCCCCAGCTGACGTAGTCCTGGGCGAGCGGGTTCTCGCGCAGGATTTCGGCGATCGGCCGCGCTCCCGAGCGGAAGAGGACGTAGTTGACGGTGCTGGAGCAGTCCTCGCTGTCGGCGCCGCGCGGGTCGGGATGGCCCGTTGGGCCGTAAGGCAGTTCCTGGAGCTCGTTGCCGGCGATCACCATCGCCTGCACGACCGGTGGGGCCCGTTCCGGCAAGAGCGCCAAATGCCCGTCTCCCGGCGAGAGCGCGGCGCGCTCGCCGGGCGTGTATCGCACCGGCCCGACACCCGACCACGAGACGACGCCACCTTCGACGATGGCGTTCGCGGCACCGGCTTCGGCGGCGCCGCGGTAGAGCGAAGCCCAGCGCTCGACCTCGGCCACGTACCAGGCCGCGTGGTTGTAGGCGAAGATCGCCTTGTGGTAGTCGGCCGGGGCGCCCGAGGCGTGCAGATAATTCGCCATCCCATAGATGGCGTCGGCCGGATCCCAGCGATCCACGCGCCCGTCGCCGTCACCGTCCACGCCGTAGACGCGCCAGGTGGGCGCGAGAAATTGGGCGGGCCCGCCCGCCCCCGCGGAGTTGACCGCGCCCTCCTTGGTGCATGAGGGATCGGGGTCGCGGCCGTGGTCGCACTCGACCTTGCCGATACCGGCGAGGATCGACCAGTCCAGGCCGTAGCGCGCCGCCGCCTCGCGGTAGAGGCTGAGGTAGCGCGGAGGGATTTCCACAGCGGCCCGAGCCGATATGCCAAAGCCGGGTCGTTCGCTCGTGGGCCGCGCGGCTGAGAAACCCGCAAGCTCCGCGAGCGTCATCAGCAAGAACAGGCCCAATACGACCACCGCGACCAGGGAGACCGTCACGAGCTTGGCGTGCTGTCGGCGTGAAACCGGCAAAGCTCACGCGCCCTTATCCGCTGGCGACCCAGGCCCCCAACCGAGCTGACGTTTGCGTTCTTCCAACCACACGAGGATGTCGTCCGTGAAGGGAGCCTTGGGCGTTTCGCGCCGAGCCACCAGGGGCACGCAGACCGCGGGAGCGTCACTCACTCCGTCGGGTTGCGCCGATCGCTCATAAGAGTTTGGCCCTTGGGATTCGCGGACGGGAGCCGGCACATGCCGGCTCGACTCACCGTCGGGGACCACGGTGGCGGGCGGGCCCGAGCCGTGCCACCCGGGCACCTCGCCCGCGGAGTGCTCGTAAGTCGCGAGCTCGGCGCGCACAAGGCCAGCTCGGGTTGCGAGCATCGCGGCACGGCGCGTGTCGCCAGTAGCGAGCGCCGCCTCGTGCGCGTCGCGCAGCCGCTTGAGCTGGGCGCGCTTGGCGAGCCCGAACTCGGGCGTACGCGCGCGAGTTCCCCCAACCCCACCAACCGCGTGCGCGCCCTCCCCGCGCTTTACGCCATCGCCCCCGCGACGTTTGAGACGCTCGCGCCCTGGCACTGTGCCCGCGCCGCGTTTGGCGCGTCCACCCCACCTCGGACGTCGGGGCCTGTCGAAGCGCTCGCCAGCCGGCGGAAAGGAGAGCGGCGTCTCGGTCGCCCGGCGCGCCGGGTGGAGGATCGCCCGTGGGGTCTCCAGCGCCCCCTCGGCACTGCGCGCCAGCGGGCGGCGAGCGGAGGCCGCCGGTGCGCGGGTTCGGTGGTGGACCAGCGCGACCGCCTGATGGCGCTTGAGGAAGAGGGCCCACCAGAAGGCCGAGACGAGCAGCCATTGCGTCCACCAGCCCAGTGTTTGCAGCGAGACGAGCGTTCGTTGCATCGTCAAGAGAGCGCCGAGCAGGAACGAGAAAATCAGCTTGGAGGTGACGGCACCGAGCAACCTCGTGGCCCAGCCGCCGAAGAGCGCGCGCCCGCCGTCACCGAGCGCGGGCGCGAGTACCGCGACGGGCGCCAACAACAGCATGAACAGGCTGATGACCGCGGCGACTAGCAGGTGCATGGCGACGAGCCCGAACAGAAGCGCCATGCCGAGCTCTCCGATCGCGATCAAGACGACCCCGATCATCCGCGGAAAGGTGCCGCCGTCGGAGCGAAACTCGGCCTCCGAGGCGGTGGGACCGGCGCATTTCGTGTCGTCTTCCGATTGACAGAGGACGTGCAGCAGCGAGCCCGCTTCTTTGACCGAATTGCGCTGCTCGTCGTTGGCGGGGAAGGCGAGGAACAGCTTGCCGTTGGTGTCGGCCTCTCGCACGAGCTCTTCGCTACGGCGAATCGTCGCGGCCGAGCCGTTAGTCGAAGACGAGCAGGAAGACCGTGCGGAGCTCGACGAGCAGCCGACTTTCGCGCGCTCGGCGATAAGAAGGTTGAACGCGGCCTTGCGCAGACGCGGTTCGAGCAGCACCGAGTCGTTGCACCAGCGCACATTGCCGAACTCCAGGTAGCACCACGGCGTTTCGACCGCCGCGGAGAAGACGGCGCGCATGCTGTCGCCGAGCGTCTCGCGAGCGTCGGAGGGCGTGCCCCGCGCGACCGCTCCCAGTGTGCCGAGGCTCGCCTGATTGGCCCATTGGCCGACCGCGCCCACCGTTCCGATGGGGTCGGCGATAACCCACAGGCCAGCCGCCATCATCGCGAGCGTGAGGAGCGCCTGCCCGACCGTCTCGGCTATACGACGGCGGATCAGCCCGTTGTAGAAGGCGAGCATCGACGCCACCGCGAGCACGAGCACCAGCCACGGATTGGTGAAGCCGGCCTGGGCCTGGCGCAGCGAGCGCCCGACGCCGCTCATGGTCGAGCCGCCCAGCAGTTCGAGCGTGTAGCACCACTCGAGCATCACCACGAGCGCATGCGCACCCCACACGATCGCGCTCCATACGGGCGCGATGAACACATCCTGGATCACCGACAGCACTCCTCCCATCGAGAGACCGAGAGCGCCGACGTCGATGTGGACGTCGAGGGCGTAGTTGTTGGTGGGTGCTGGCGCGCCTACGAAGCCGGAGGTCTGACAGTTGCTCCGCGCCACCCGCGAGAGGACGCCGCCCGCGGCGCCTCCGCAGAGCGGGCTCGACAGGCCATTTTCCACAAGCTCGTCGCCTTCGACCGACGGCACGCCTCCGGTTTCTTCGCCTCCGATACGCGGTGCGATGGAGCCCAAGGGCGGTCCGCTCGGCGCACGTGGCGGCGCGCCTGGAGGGCGCGGCGCCATGCTCTTCTGGGCGCCTGGTGGCCCACCCCGCGCGAGGGATTGCCCATCCAGCGCGTGCGGCTTTGCGCGCCGCGCGGTCGATACACGAGGCGACTTGGCTTCGTAGGAATAGATGAGGGCCGCGCGGGAAGTCCCGACCGGCACGAGCGCGACCGCGAGCACCACGCCCAGCAGTGCTCGCGCGGAGCTCACCGAACGTCTGCCCCGGGCGTGGTGGAGAACGCGCGCAGCAGAGAGGGCGCGACGACCTCCACCTGGATCGCCTCCACGCGACCGGAGTGGTCGCGAAAGAGGCAGCGGCCCGCCTCCATCTCGAGCAACCGCTCGCGGGCGCGACGATCCTCGGGGTCGAGCCCTAGCAGCGCGAGCGCCCTCGCGGCCTCCGCCTCCGAGCGCATGCCGAACACGAACGTGGCGCCGAGCAGGTTCTCCAGCGACTCGCGCTCGCCCACGAGCGCGTCGGTGACGAGCTGCGTCGAGACGATTGGCACGGCCAGCTCTGAGCGGCCCATACGCTGGAGCGAGGCGAGCAGGGTCCGCCCGATGGGGTCGCCGAGCAGTCGCCATCCCTCGTCGAATGACAATGCTATATTACAAGGCAATGACGGGGCAGGATCTCAGGCTCGACGCCTACATCCGCGTGTCGAAGGTCGCCGGGCGCAGTGGCTCCAGCTTCATCTCACCCGACGTACAGCGCCAGCAGATCGAGCGCTGGGCACAGGCTCACGGCCACACCCTCACCTGGCACGCACCCGAGCTGGACGTCTCGGGCGGGAGCATGAGACGGCCCGTGTTCGATCAGATCATGCAAAGGATCAGAACCGGGCAGAGCGATGGCGTCATCGTCGCCAAGCTCGACC
>DATBTP010000102.1:0-3734 GCA_036559185.1 Solirubrobacteraceae bacterium
TGTCGTCGACCAGGCCGAGGAACGCCACCCCCAGCGCATACACGGTCACGGCGCCGACGTCCGCATAAAAGACAGTGGTCGCTTCGAGCCGTTCGAGCACCGCCAACGGCACCAGCGCGACAAGCGCCGCCACCACGCTCAGCACGCCGAGCGGGAACACCACCTCGCGCTCGCGATAGTTCGCTCTGACATGCCCGCTCTGGCCCAGCGTGCGCAGCAAGGGCGCCGCCAGCGCGATCGCGGCGACCATAGCGAGCACGAAGGGCAGCGCATGCACCCGCGCAAACTAACCGCCATCCCGGACGGGCGAGCGATCTCTCGCGGAGCAACCGCGGCGATCGGATCGGCTCTACGGACCTGGGGAGCTCACGACCGCGGGCAGCAGCGCATCGGCCGTCGACTTCACCCCATACGCGCCGTGATCCCCCGCGAGCGCCAGAGCGAGCGCGACGCGTCCGGCGATCGTGTCCAGATCGTCCACACTCGCGAGGTTTTCGGTCTTATACCAAGCTATCTGCGAGGGTTCTGTGTCGCTCAGCTCCACCCCCACCGCGGGCACGTCTTCGGAGGCGACCCCCGCGATCAGCCCGGACTCGAATTCGGCGGAGATCTTCGCGTCTTGCGGGCTCATGTTCTCCGGCTCGTTGCGCACCACCACGAGACCTTCCAACTTGCCCAGTTCCCCGTCGTAGGAGCTCAGCAGCCGCGTATGCACATGTTCGAGCAGCTGTCCCCCGCTCACGAGCTGCTTGCCGATACGCACGCCGAAATGCTTGGCAAGCGAGGGTTCGGAGCCGAGCGCCGCGTAGCGCGTCCCGATCGCCTGGGCCGCCAAACCGCTCGTGTCAAGCGGCTCGCGCACCGCCACCACCGCCTTTACGTTGCCGCCCGCCTCCCCAACGCTGTCGCGCACGAGCGTGTCTATCTGATCGGATGAGCCCCCCAGGAACACCAGGCCGACGTTCTTGGCGCTCAACAGGCCATGAACCGCGAGCGGCCATAGATCGGCGCCCAGCGTTTCCTCTTCGCGCAACCGTGAGCTCACCTTTTCGAGGTTGTGTTGCGAGCCGCTCACTTCCGAGCGCAGGTTGCGCACTATCCCATCCTGAGCCGAGGACACCAGGTTAGAGTCGCCGATCGCCACGCCGATGAGCACGCCGACGGCGAGCGCGAACAGAACGGCCGCAAGCGAAAGCGCGTGGTAGCGATAGTCGAACATGGGTGGATGTGGCTCAGCCCGCGGAACCGAACAGCAACTGAAGCTTGAGCCATAGTAGATCCGCCACGTCTCGCAACGCCGGCGTCATCCACACCACCGCTATCAGGGCGATAAACCCCGCGAGAATCACCACAACCAAAGGGGCGAGCCCCGGCATCGGCCGATACAGCCGACTCACGCCCTTGGCGTCCACCAATATCTCGCCGATGCGCAACCGCGTGAGAAAGGTGGACGACATCCCTTCGCGGTTGCGGTCCAAGAACTCGACAAGGTTGAACTGCGAGCCCACGGTCACGATCAGCCGAGCTCCCTTCTCGGCAGCGATCAGCATCGCCACGTCCTGGCTGGTCCCGGGCGCGGGCACGAGCTTGAAGGGCACGCCGAGATCCTCCAAGCGCCGCCTCCCGGGGGCGCGCCCGTCGGGATAAGAGTGCACCACGAGCTCCGTGCTCCCGTCGCGCGCGGCCAGCAGCGCCGGCTCGCCGGCGGAGTCCATGTCCCCGACGATCATGTCAGGCCGCATCCCCGCCTCGATCAGCGCCTCGGCGCCGCCGTCAACCGCCACAAGCACCGGTCGGGTGTCTCTGATGAACGGCTTGAGTGCCCTCAGATCGCGTTGATGGTCGACGCCTCGTACCACCACCAACGCCGAGCGGTCGCGAAAATCGGTGCGAAAGCGCGGGAGATCGATGCGCCCCGCCAGCAACTCGCGCTCCTCGCGCATATGCTCGATCGTGTTGCGCGCGAAGCGCTCCAACGCCTCGCCTATCTCGCGCCGGCGAGCCTCCGTATCGGCGCGCACTCGCGCCGCGTCGAGCACTTCTCCTCGCACGAGCGCCTGACCCCTGAACAGCACCTCGCCCACATGCCCCGTCGCACGCACAGTTAGCGGGTCGCCATCGGAGAGCGATTGAAACAGCGAATCGTCGGGCAGGTCCACGAGCAGCACACCCGCTTCCACGAGCAGCTGCGGCCCGAGGTTGGGGTATTTGCCGCTGGTGGAGGCGCGGCAGTTCAGCACGGCGGCGGCGCCCGCGGAGATAAGCTCCTCGGCCGAGACGCGATCGATGTCCAGATGGTCGATCACCGCTACCTCACCAGCAACGACATGGCGCACCAGCAGCTTGGTCTTGCGCCCCAGCCGCGCCGGCCCGCTCACCTCGCGCGACGGCGCGCTCGAAGGCCCCAAGGCGGGCGCGGTCGTGACGGGCGGCTGGCGAGTCGTCGCGGCCATCGACATCGAGAGTAACGGCCCTGGCCACCCCCCGTATGCAGACGCCGGAAACCCTGTCGAACTTCTAACTCGCCGCACCGGAGTACTCGAACCGACGTCTGACGCATCGCGGCGGTCGCGGTTCGGCCGCGAACGCCGCCGGTCAGCCCGAGCCTCGGGCGCGCTCAGGCGGCGCTGCGAAGGTCCTCGGCATGCCGCCGGGCCGCGCTGTCGCGCTCGTCCGCCCCGAGCATCCGCATGAGCTCGCTTACCACCGCGCCCTCCTCGAGCCGCACCACGCTCGCGACCGTCACCTCCGCCGCTGTGTCCTTAGCTATCGAGAAGTGCCGATCGGCGAGCGAGGCGATCTGCGGCAGATGCGTGATGCACACCACCTGTCTCATCCGCGCGAGGCTCCGCAAGCGCTCGCCCACCGCGCGCGCGGTGTGCCCGCCGATGCCCGCGTCAACCTCGTCGAACACGAGCATCGACTCAGGCGCGCCCTTCCCCGCCGCCGTCCCCCGGTCGCACGCGCTCGTGAGCGCCAGCATCACGCGCGAGAGCTCGCCCCCGGAGGCGATCTCCCGAAGCGGCGCCGCCGCCACGCCGGGGTTCGGAGCGATCATGAACTCCACCGCGTCCCCTCCGCTGCCTTTCGCGTCGGTGTCGGTCAACGCGATCTCAAACGTCGCGTCGCCCATCGCGAGCGCGGCGAGCTCCTCGCGTACCGCCTGGGCGAGTCCCTCGGCGGCCGACGCTCGCGTAGCGCGCAACGCCAGCACATGACCGTCGAGCGCCTCACGCCCGCAGGCAAGCGCCACGGTGGCCTCTCCAAACGCGACCTCGGCGCCGAGCAGCTCCTCGCGTCGCGCGCGAGCAAGCTCGGCGTGCTCCAGCGCCGACGCGATCGTCCCGCCGTGCTTGCGCGCTACCCGATCGAGCGTCTCGAGACGTTCCTCCACGGCGTGGAGCGACCCATCTTCGGCTTCAACCGCTTCGCAATACCCGCGCAGCCCGCCCGCGAGATCCTGCGCCTCGATCGCGAGCCCGCGACAGCGCTCCGCGAGCGCGTCGAGCTCCGGGTCCACCGTGGCGATCGTCTCTAGAGCCGTCGCGGCGCACGCCGCCAGATGGGCGGCGCCAGGACCCTCGCCCGAATCCGGCGCGAGCGCATCCGCGGCCACTCCCGCCGCCGAGCGCAACCCCTCCACGCGCCGCAGGCGCTCGCGCCTGCCAAGCAGCGCGCGGTGCTCCTCTTCATCCGGGGCGGCCGCTTCGATCTCCGAGAGCTCGTGCTCCAGC
>DATBTP010000103.1:0-2285 GCA_036559185.1 Solirubrobacteraceae bacterium
GCGCGCCGCCGATCGAGAGCGTGCTGGCGCCAGAGCTCGCGATCTTGCCGGTCACGGTGACGCCGGGCACATACGAATAGCCGTGCAACCCCAAGTTGCCGTGAACGATCCCGCCCCAGCCCGCGCGCAGGCCGCCGACGCGCACCGTCCCCGAACCGAGCAGAGCTTCGCCCAGGTTTTCGAGGATCGCCAGCAGCATCTGCCGGGCGAAGTCGCCGAGCGTCAGCGCGGCGGCGGCCACGGTGCGTCCCGGAAGGCCCCTATTGCCTCTCGCCGCCGGCACTTCGGCGATGCTGCGCGGCGGCAGTGGCGTCGGTAGCAGGAACGACGGCGGCGTCGTCTCTTTGCAGGCCTTTACCGGCTTGCTCTCAAACAGCGCATCGAGCGCGTTATGGGCACAGGGGGTGGGGTCGGCGCCGAGCACCGAATGGCCGGTATCGGGTACCACCAGCAAGTTGGCGTCCGGTATCCGCGCCGCCACCGCCCGCGCGTTGGCCGTGGGGGTGCGTAGATCGTCGGCGCCGCTCAAGATCAGCGTCGGCACGTCCGGAAGCGGAGCGTCATTCGCTTCGGGGCCTCCTGTGAGTGGCCAGCCGGCGCAGTCGGGCACGTCGCTCAGCGCGAGCGCGTTGGAGGTGGTGAAGGGCGCAAACGGGCCAGCTCCCTGGGCGCGCAATGCTTCGAGCGCTTCGCGGAAGCGTTTCGCGCCGTTCACCGCGCGATTCCACGGGAAGACGGTCTCGTCGCAGATCGTGGAGAAATAGAGCGGCACGTCGAAGCCCTCCTTCAGGCCTTCTTCGCCTTCTTCGGCCCCTTCGCCGCCCTCCGCGCGCGTCGCCAGACGGGCCAGCGCCGCGTTGTCGCCCCTCACCGCGGAGCGCACCGCGGCCGGGAATTCGGCGCGCAAAACCGAATCGAAATCGCCCTCCATCAATATCGACAGGAGGTCGTTGGAGGAGACGAGCGCGGCTTGCGCTTTGCCGTCTCCGTCGATCACGCGTCCGCGTAGCGAGCGCGCGCCCATGCGTCTCACCAGCCGCGTCAGGTCGCCCACGGGGTCTCGGGTGATGTGAGCGCAGGCACCCCTCGAGCAGAGCTGCCTCAGCACGCGCCGCACCGCGGCGAACGTGGTGTGGTCGAAGGCTTCGGGTCCGTTCGGCGGCACCACCGAGTCGAGCACGAGCGCCTCCACGCGATTGGGGTAGGCCTGCGCGTAACGCTCAGCCACCTTTGTGCCGTAGGAGGTGCCGTAGAGCACGAGCTTTTCATAGCCCGCCGCCTGGCGGATCGCCTCGATGTCGGCAACCGTGTCGGCGGTCGTATAGAAGCCGCGCGTGCTCCCGATCTGCCCGCCGCAGATGCCCACGGCGGTGGGCGACAGCGCGCTTTTGACGTGTTCGAAGGCCGCGCACGAGAGCGGGTGGGAGAGGCCGGTGCCGCGCTGGTCGAACACGATCAAGTCGCGCGTGGAGAGAATCGGCCCGAGCACCGTCCCGAACTGGCTCACGAACGGGATCGCGGCCTGGCCCGGGCCGCCGGCGAGCGCGATCACGGCGTCTTTGGATTGGCCCACCGGCGCGAGGTGGCGTCGCAGGGCGAGCGTTATCGTGCCCTGCGAGGGGTCGCTGGGGTCGAGCGCCACCGCCAGCTTCGCGCACGCGATGTTGTTGGAGCCGGGGCACGGCTGCCACGCGATGCTCGCTCGCGCGGGGGAGCACACGAGCACAGTGCACGCGAAGCTCGCCAGGAGCGCGTATGTCAGTGTCCCGGCGGTTCGTTGCACCAGTCGGAATCTAACGCATGCGAATGGTTGACCGTATCGCTGTCGGCTGCTGTAGGCTGGCGACCCTCATGGCGCCCCAACGCCAAACGGTTACCGCGCCCGCCGCGCCTCCCGCGATCGGCCCCTACAGCCACGCCGTGCGCTCTGGCTCGCTGCTCTTCTGCTCCGGTCAGATCCCGCTCGATCCGGCGAGCGGCGAGATCGTGGGGAGCACCGCCGCCGAGCAGGCGCGGCGGTGCCTGGAGAACCTCACCGCCGTCTGCGAGGCCGCCGGCGCCTCGCTCCAGGACGCGGTGCGCGTAACGCTCTACATGACCGACATCTCCTCCTTCGCCGAGGTGGGGGAGGCGTACGCGTCGTACTTCCCCAACTCCCCGCCCGCGCGCGTCGCCGTCGGCGTGGCGGCGCTGCCCCGCGGCGCCCAGATCGAGATCGACGCGATAGTCGCTGTCAGCTCCTAATTGGGGAAGACCGGGCCGCATGCGGCCCGGTCCCGGCCGGG
>DATBTP010000104.1:0-13832 GCA_036559185.1 Solirubrobacteraceae bacterium
CTCGCCAGCACACTCGCCGAGCTAGGGCGACAGACAGACGCGCAAGCGCTGCTCGAAAGCGTCGCCGAGCAAACCGATGCCCGCCGCGACGACATGGCCGCATGCCTGCTCACGGTCGCCGGCGGCGCCGCCGCCCCAAGCGTGCTGCTCGAGCAGCTCGAGCTCGACGGAGTCGAAGCGGCGAGCGATCGCGCCGAAAGGTTTCTGCTTGCCTGCGGAGTGACCGGCGCGCGGACCTCCGAGCTGGCGAACGCGTCCCGTGCCCTCGCGGGTGAGGGTGGGCCGGTTCTCATCGAGGCGCATCTAAGCGACGGATCGCCACACGTGGAGCTGCATCGCAACAACGTCGCGCCGCTGCTCACACGCCAGGCGCGGTCCTCGCTGGGCGCGGGAGCATCGCGATGAGCGCCGTCTCACAGCTCGCGCCTGACACGGCGATCGCGTTGGGTATCGCCTCCACCGCGATGCCGTTCGCGCGTACGCGCGAGGACCAAGTCGAGCGCTGGCTGCGAGCGCTGCGCATGCAGGGTGAAGTTGGGACGGCGCTGCGGGCGCTTGGCGTCGCGGAGGGGCCGCTTGAGATGGATGGGCGGCGTGAGACGATCTCCGAAGGCACCAGTCACGAACCGCTCACTGGTCCTGTCGACCGCGATCCGGTCGCGCTCGTCACCGAGGCGGCGGTCCACATCGCCGTCGAGCGCGAGGCGTCCGGAGTGGCCACCACAGACCTAATGCTCGCGGTGATGCGTGTATATGGCGCCGACTTCGATCGTGTGCTCCACGCCCACGGCGCCAGTCGCGACGAGTTGATCGAGCGACTCGGCGCCGGGGTCTAGCGAGCGCGAACGCCGTCAGGGTGGGCCGTTCGCGGGGGTGACTTCGCCGCGAGCCTTGCGCCGCGAGACGGTTGTGCTCAGCCGGCGGCTTGGCGCGCATGCTCGACTCTGGCATGGTGCCTCAGCCGCGCGCGTCCGCGCGCCGTGCGGACCGCGGTTGTGAGGTGAGCAACGTCGTACGCCCCGTGGTGGCGCTTGCCGTTTATGAAGAACGTGGGAGTGCCCGCAACGCCGCTCGCATCGGCGGTGGCCACGTCATCGTCGATTCTCGATGCGTGCTCGCGCCGGCGAAGCTCCTCCCAAAAGCGCTCGACGTCGAGCCCAAGTCGCTCGGCGTGCCGCCTCAGCTCGGGCGCGCTCAGCTCGCCCTGGTGACTCAGGAGCGCGTCGTGCATATCCCAGAAGCGGCCCTGCGCCGCCGCCGACTCGGTCGCCTCGGCCGCCAGTTGCGCGTTCGGATGAACGTCGTTGAGCGGAAGGTGGCGCCAGACGTAGCGCAGCTCGTCGCCGAAGGAGCCGAGCAGCTCACGGATCACGAGCTCCGCCTGTCCGCAGTAGGGGCACTCGTAGTCGCCGTACTCCACGAGCGTCACGAGCGCGTTCCTGGCGCCGCGGACGTGGTCGCGCTCGGGGTCGATCTCGTCCGCCAAGTCGAGGATCTCCTCCTCAGTGCGCATGATTTGGCGGGCTCGCACCGAGGTTGGAAGCCGCGCGATGACGCCGAACACAAGCCACGCGCAGGCCGACGCGAGCAGGCCCGCGGCGAGCACGCCGAGCGTGGCCTCTTCGAGCATGCGGCCGTGGAAGGCAAGGCTCGATATCAGCAGCGCCACCGTGAAGCCCACCCCCGCGACCGCTCCACCTCCGGCTGTGGCGGGCCAGCTCAGCACCCGCGGCAACCCGCCCAGCCGTGGGCGAGAAGCGAGCCACGAGGCGCAGAGGATCCCCAGCGGCTTGCCCACCACGTAGCCGAGCACGATCCCGAGCGTCACCGGCGAGCTCACCGCGCTTGAGAGCAACCCGCCGCTGAGGTGGATACCGGCGTTGGCGAGCGCGAACACCGGCACGATCATGTAGCTGGTCCATGGGTGGAAGCGGTGCTGGAGACGCTCGTTTGGGGAGATCACGGCCGCCAGTCCGAGCTGGGCCGAGCGCGCAAGCGCGGGTGTGGGTTGCTCGCGAAAGGAGCGCGTGAGCTCACTCACCTGCTCGAGCTCGCCGCGCGCCGGCGGGTAGGCGCTCGTGGTCAGTCCCACCGCCAGGCCCCCGATCACGGGATCGACACCCGATTCGAACAGCGCCACCCACAGGCACAGGCCGAGCAGGGGCGCGAGTCGCCGGCGCCATACGCGCGGAAGCCAGCGCAGCGCGAGCATCGCCGCGAACACCGCAAGCGCGATGGCGAGCGCGACCACCGATACGTGGACGGTGTACGCGGTCGCGATCACCAGCAACGCCACCACGTCATCTGCGATAGCCAACGTGAGCAGATACACACGCAGGCGCGTGCCCCGCGGCGCGACGAGCGCGAGCACGCCCAGCGCGAATGCCGTGTCCGTCGACATCACAGCCCCCCAGCCGCGTGCGCCCGGACCTCCCGCGTTGAGCGCCAGGTAGAGCAGGATCGCTCCCACCACGCCGCCAAGCGCCGCCATCGCGGGCAGCGCGATGCGACGACGCTCGCGCAACTGACCCATGTCCATCTCCCTCCGTGCCTCGAGTCCCGTGACGAGGAAGAAGAACGTCATCAGGCCGTCGTTCACCCAATGGCGCAGGTCTTGGGAGATAGTCGCTTTGCCCAGCTCGATCGAAAGCTTGGTGGCCCAGAAGGAGTGATAAGAGCTCCACCACGGGGAGTTCGCCCAAAGCCACGCCGCGACGATCGCCGCGAGCAGGACCGTGGCGCCGCCCGTCTCCGTGGCGAGGAAGTCGCGCACCGGTGTCGCCAGGTTGCGCGCCCAGGCGGTGCGCTCGACGAACGTCGAGCTTCGCGCGGAAGTCGGGGCGTCTGAGCCGAGCGACTCGCCTCCCGTTGACATGAGCGCGAGCCTATCCCACCAGGGCTCCTCGCCTGCTCGAAGAGCCGGCGCCCTCGCGAGCCGGTGGCGTTGCGCCTCAGGCGGGATGATAGGTTCGCGTCGACGATGGCAGCGCACCGCCCTCACCGGTCGAGCGCCCGACGCCGTACATCGCGGGCTCTGCGATGAGCGCGCCATCCGAGCCCGAGCGCTTGGGCGAGCTTGGCGTGTTGCGACTGCGCGCAGCCAACGCGGGGCCGCTCACGCTGTCGGGCACCAACACGTGGGTAGTGGGGCGCGACCCGGCTTGGGTGGTCGATCCGGGGCCCGCCCTTCCAGAGCATCTCGACTCGCTCCATGCGGCGATCGCCGAGCGTGGCGGGCTCGGCGGCATCGCGCTCACGCACCACCACATCGACCACTCCGAGGCGGTCGCCCTCTTGCGCGAGCGTGCTGTCGTCCCGCTTGCGGCCGGCCGCGCGCCAGCCGAGGTGCAGCTGCGCGAAGGGGTCCGTTTCGGGCCGCTCGAGGCTATTCACACACCCGGTCACACACCCGACCACTTCGCGTTCGTCTTTGACCGGGTGTGTTTCACCGGCGACGCCGTGCTCGGCGAGGGCAGCGTGTTCATCGCCTCCGACGACCGCAACGCGCTCGCGGGCTACCTCGACGGGCTGTCACGGTTGCGGGCACGGGACTTCGAGGTGCTCTGCCCGGGGCACGGGCCGCCGATCTGGGCACCGGTCGCGCGCCTCTCGGACTATGTCGAGCACCGCCTCGAACGCGAGCGGAGGCTGGTGGCCGCGCTCGCCGAAGGTCGCCGCTCCACGGAGGAACTGCTCGACGCCGCGTGGTCGGATGTGCCCGAGGCGCTGCGTCCCATGGCCGCGATCACGCTCACCGCCCATCTCGACAAGCTCGCCGGCGAAGGCCGCCTGCCGGAGGGTGTGCGCCCGGCGGAAGGGTGAGGTCGGGCGAGCGCCCACTGGTTCGACCGGGCGGACGATCGGACGGTCAGGTTCCCCCGGGTAGTCGCTCCCGCTACCTTTAGTCGCGCGATGCGCGCTCCTTCCTCGAGGGTTACGGCAGCCGCCCGGAAGGCGCCGGCGGGACCGGACGGGGCTTCCACGCGCCGATCCCCCTCGCCCGATTCGCCGTTCCCGCCAATCGCCGACTACGGATTCCTGTCGGATTGCCACACCGGCGCGCTGCTCGCCTCCGACGGGTCTATCGAGTGGATGTGCCTACCGCATTTCGACTCGGGATCGGTGTTCGCGGCCATGCTCGATCGCGGCGCTGGAAGCTTCAGGGTGGGTCCCTACGGGGTGTATGTGCCGGTCGGACGACGCTACCTCCCCGGCACGAACGTGATCGAGACCACCTGGATGACGCCGCAGGGGTGGTTGCGCGTGGTGGATGCGCTCACGATCAGCGACTGGCACGATGAGGATCGCAACACCTCCCACACGCGCCCGCCCACGGACTTCGACGCCGACCACCTACTCGTGCGTGTCGTCGAGTGCATCCAGGGTCAGGTGCAGGTCGAGATGGTGTGCGAGCCGATGCTCGATTATGGGGTTACGGTCGCCAAGTGGAGCGAGGCCGAAGACGAGCACGGCCATGCGCTCGACGCGACCGACGGGGTGACCGTCTTTCGCCTATTCAGCGACACCCGCATGGGCATCGAGGGCAACCGCGCCCACTCGCGCCACACGATGTCAGAGGGCGAGAAGCGCTTCTGCGCGATGTCATGGACAGAAGAGCTGCGCGGTCCGCGCACCGTCGAGCAGGCGCAGGCGCGCATCGAGCGCACCAGCCACTTCTGGCGCACGTGGCTCGCCGAAGGCAGCTATCCCGACCATCAGTGGCGCTCCCACCTGCAACGCTCCGCGCTCACGTTGAAGGGTCTCACCTTCATGCCCACGGGGGCGCTCGTGGCTGCTCCCACGACGTCGCTCCCCGAGACCCCGCGCGGATCGCGCAACTGGGACTACCGCTACTGCTGGATGCGCGATGCCTCCTTCACGCTGTGGGCCCTGCACGCGCTCGGCTTGGATTGGGAGGCCGATGACTTCATCCAGTACGTCGCCGACATGGAGCGCAACGAGGACGGCTCGCTGCAGATCATGTACGGAATCAAGGGTCAGAAGGATCTGCGCGAGTCGACGCTCGACAACCTCAAGGGGTACGAGGGCGCGCGCCCTGTGCGCATCGGCAACGGCGCCTACAACCAGCGCCAGAACGACGTCTACGGCGCGGTGCTCGACTCCGTCTACCTGCACTCCAAGCAGCGCGACCACATCCCCGAGCGGTTGTGGCCGGTGCTCGTCGACCAGGTGCATTGCGCGTGCCGGGTGTGGAGAGAGCCCGACCAGGGGATCTGGGAGGCGCGGGGCGAGCCCCGCCACTACGTGTCCTCCAAGTTGATGTGCTGGGTCGCCGCCGACCGCGGCGCGCGCCTAGCGGAACGGCGCGGCGAGGAGCAGCTTGTCGAGCGATGGCAGCAGACGGCGGATGAAATCAAGGCGGACATCCTCGAGCGGGGTGTGGACGAACG
Organism: Solirubrobacteraceae bacterium; assembly: GCA_036559185.1. GTDB lineage: Bacteria > Actinomycetota > Thermoleophilia > Solirubrobacterales > Solirubrobacteraceae > Palsa-744. Next base: position 5,412 of record DATBTP010000104.1, read on the forward strand.
GGGCGTGTTCCGCCAGCACTACGACACCGACGCGCTCGACGCCTCAACCCTGCTGGTGGTGCTGATGCGCTTCCTCCCCCCCGAGGATGAGCGCGTGCGAGCGACCGTGACGGCGATTCGCGACGAGCTCACCGAGAACGGACTGGTGCTGCGCTATCGAACGGACGAGACCGACGACGGCCAGAGCGGGGAGGAGGGCACGTTCCTGATCTGTTCGTTCTGGCTAGTCTCGGCGCTGTGTGAGATCGGCGAGCAACCGCAGGCACGGCGCCTATGCGAGCGGCTGCTGGGTTACTCCTCGGAACTGGGGCTATACGCCGAGGAGCTCGAGGCCTCGAGTGGCCGGCATCTCGGCAACTACCCCCAGGCGTTCACCCACCTTGCGCTCATCAACGCGGTCACGCACGTGGCCGAAGGCCGGGAGCGTCCCTGAGCTCTACTCGTAGCCAGGCTCGCCCGGCAGCAGCACGCGCGCGACCTCGCCGTCGAACCACACCTTCGGCTGCACCGGCAGCACATCGCGCCCGCTCGCGTATCCCAGCAACTCCTTGACGGTCGAGAAGGCTTCCAACTGCTCGAGGTGCTTGATGGTGGGGAACACGAGCGCGATCTCCTCGCGTCCATACGCTTGGAGCGCGCCCTGGGGCGTGAACCAACCTTGGTCGACGCACTCCTCGCCATCCACCTTCGGCTCCTGCCCGTCCGGCAGCTCAGCGAGGAAGAAGTGGGTATCGAAGCGGATGCTCACCTCCGCTGGGGTTATCCAGCGCGAGAATTCGACGAGCGTGCTCGGATCGGCGATGGCGATGCCGGCCTCCTCGGAGAGCTCGCGCGCGGCCGCGGCCCTGTGGGCATCGACGCCTCCCGTACCTCGCGATGGGGGATCGTCCTCATCCACCGCGCCGCCCGGGAATACCCACACCCCGCCCATGAAGCGCGCCTTCTCGGTGCGCTTGACGAGCAGCACTTCGAGGGTGCGATCGGCTCCGCGCAACAAGATCACAGTGGCGGCCTGGCGCGGAGGCGCGGGCTCGCCGACGTTCAGTTCCTGGCCCGGCTCGGCGTGTCCGCCGACACTGATGGTGGCGCTGGGCTGCGCGTCTTTCACGTCGAGAGCGGCGTCGGGCTCCGCGTCCTTTGCATCGACGGTCGCGCTGAGCTCCGCGTCATTTGCGTGGAAGGTGGCGCTGAGCTCGTCGTTGCCGCGTGAGGACGAGATCTCCATCCCCGTGACCCTACAGGCCGGTAATCTTCAGTGCATGAGCACCACCCAGACACTCCAACGCTGGATCTGCGAGTCCTGCGGCTACATCTACGATCCCGAAGACGGCGATCCCGACGGGGGCATCCCCGCTGGCACCGCATTTGAGGACATCCCGGACACCTGGTTCTGTCCGGTGTGCGGAGCGCGTAAGCGCGACTTCACCCTCTACGAGGACTAGTCCCTTTGGGGGATTGGGACGATCTGCTCGCGCTCGATCGTGAGCACGTCTGGCATCCCTACGCGTCGCTTCCCGCCGGCGATCCCGCACTGCCGGTGCTCTCCGCGGATGGTGTTCGGCTGCGACTGGACGATGGGCGCGAGCTGATCGACGGCATGTCCTCGTGGTGGTGCGCCATCCATGGCTACCGCCATCCGGCCCTGGACGCGGCTGTGCGTGAGCAGCTGAAGCTCATGGCGCACGTGATGTTCGGCGGGCTCACCCACGAGCCCGCCATCCGTCTCGCCCAGCGTCTGGCGCGGATCGCGCCCCGCGGTTTGGAGCACGTGTTCTTCGCCGACTCCGGCTCCGTGTCTGTGGAGGTGGCGATCAAGATGGCGCTGCAGTACCAGCGCGCCGTCGGGCGTCCCGAGCGTACGCGTCTGCTCACCTGGCGCGGCGGCTATCACGGCGACACGTTTGGCGCCATGGCCGTGTGCGATCCGGTGGGGGGCATGCACAGCCTCTTCACCGGCGTGCTCGCCGAGCACGTCTTTGCCGATCGGCCGCCCGACGGGTTCGAGCGACCCCTTGACGAAGCATGGGCGGCGGGCGTGTCGGAGCTGGTCGCGTCACACGCCCACGAGCTCGCCGCCGTGATCGTGGAGCCGGTCGTGCAGGGGGCGGGGGGCATGCGTTTTCACTCGCCGTCGTGCGTAGCGTTGCTGCGCGGGCTCTGTGACGAGCACGGGCTGCTTCTCATACTCGACGAGATCGCCACTGGTTTCGGGCGCACCGGTGCGCTGTTCGCCTGCGAGCACGCCGCCATCGCGCCGGACATCATGTGCGTCGGCAAGGCGCTCACAGGCGGTTACCTCACGCTCGCCGCCACGCTCTGCACCACCGAGATATCGCAAGCGATCTCAGCGGGCGAGGGCGGAGCACTCATGCACGGCCCAACCTACATGGCTAACCCGCTGGCCTGTTCGGTGGCGCTCGCATCGCTCGAGCTGCTCGGTGTCGAGGAGCCGGTGGGCCGCGACCACGAGGGCGCAGGGAGAGCCCACGAACCATGCGCCATGGGGACGGCCAGCGAAACCGGCGCCTGGCGCGCGAACGTCTCCCGCGTCGAGCACGCCTTGCGGGACGGTCTTGCGCCTGTGCGAAGCCTGCCGGGCGTCGCGGATGTCCGTGTCCTCGGCGCGATCGGCGTGGTGGCGCTCGAACGGGAAGTAGATCTCCCCGCTGCCACGGCGGCCGCCGTGGCACACGGGGTATGGCTGCGTCCGTTTCGCGACCTGATCTACACGATGCCCGCCTATGTCACCGACGAGCGCGACCTCGCCGCGATCGCCGAGGCGATCGCGGCGGCCGTACGCGCCGGTTGATTGTCTCTCCGGGCTCGGCTCCTTCGGTCAGTTGGTTTTGAATGTCTTGTCCACTCCGGGAGAGGTGCCCGTCGAGTTGGTGGCAACCACGCGGTAGTGATATTCGGTCCCGGTCGTCAGTCCCGAGATGACGGCGCTTGCGGCCTGGTTGATGCGTGTCGAGCCCGCGCTGGTCGTGGCGGTTTTGTTCCCGTAGGTTTTCGTGGTGCCCCATTCGAATATGTATGTCGTTTCGAGCCCCTCTGGGTTCACGATTCCTTCGAGCTTGGCTTTGGTCGTTGTGATTTCAGTGGGGAGCTTGCTGATCGCGTACACGAACGGTGGTTCGGGGTCTTCGTGCACGCATGTGTTGAGGTGGTTGTCTTGCAGGTTCTGCGCCCACGCGCCGTCGGGTAGTTCGAGGTTGTTTTCGCCCCGACAGATGTCCGCTACCTCTTCCTTGGGTGTATGCCATGTGTTGAGATCCGGATTGGTCGCCATCTCGGCGTACTCGTGAGAGGCGACCGTCGAGGTCTCGAACTTGGGGCTTTTTTCAAAATCTCCATTTTCGTCGCACATTTTCGCGAAAGGTTCGTCGCCTTGATAGGCGATAAATCCGTACACGGCGCCTGTGACGCCTTCTTTGGTGAGTCCGTGGTAGCCGCAGAAGCCGGTATTGAAACCGGTTGCGTATGTGGTGCCCGGCGCGGTGAAGACAACGAACTGGTGATTTATTTCAGCCGTCCATCCGTTGGCTTCGATCGCTTTCGCCACCTCCGCCTGAACTTTCGCGTCGTTGACCGTAGCGGGGGCGGTGACCGCCGTGTCCACGTAGGAGGTCACGGCGACGGTTTTCCCGACCCGTGAAGTCGAGTCGAAGTACTGCGTGAGGATTCCTTGATAGGCGGTGTTGGACAATCCTTCGAAGAGTTTGAGGACCATCGCCTTGGTTTCGCTCCCCGGCGCGCTGTTCCAGTTGCTTCCCCAGAAGATCGCATAGATATGCGGGCTGTGCTCCACGCCGCCTCCGCCTTCGTTGTAGAGGACCGGGCCCGCACCCAGTTTGACCGGCGGGGGCGGCCCGCCGAAGGGCGTCGCCGATAGCGTGAAGCCCGAGGCGGCGGTCGAGCTCGGGAAGAAATGGACCTGCTTGCCGGTCGCCCACGCCGGGGGCGAGGAGAGTCCACTGGACACCGAACCGGCGGCATAGGCTCCGCTGGCGCCCCAAGCGAGCACGGTCACAAAAAGCAATCCGCTCGTAAGCAGGCTACAGGCGCGCGTCGGGCGCTTGATTCCCCTAGGAGGCGGTAAGCCGAGACCTAAGGTGGACGTGTGACGAAGAGGCGACATATATGCCTTCTTTCTTGACTAGGAGTCGACGATGGGAGGAATCGACGATGTGAATATGTACGATGAGCCCGAATAGTGGTATCAGACCGCGTGCGTCGGCACAAGGACGTGGACGTGTGTGGGGGTCAGGTCGGCCGAAAGACGACGCTATGCGTCGTCCCCGAGCCAGCGCCGCCAAGGCAGCCGTCGACTCCCTCGACAATCGCCGCGGCGAGCTTTCGCCGGATGGTATGCCAAGCGCCAACCGCTCACACGGGTAGTGCGGATTGGTTCGGGAGCCTCAAAATGGACGGACATACGAGAGCAAAGCGCTTGACAAGAGCGTCCACTAAATGTTTAAATAAATAAAACTTGACAGGATGTCTTGACCCGTCTAGTGTGGCCGCCACTATCGAGAAACGCCGTTAGTCATTGTCTTCTTGGGTCAACGGGGGTAGCCGCATGGTGGATGCACGTATGCAGCGCAGTCTTGGCCGTACTGGCCGCCGTAAGCCGGCCGGCAAGCGTAGTATGGGTAAGCCGATCGGTTCGAGCGTGTTTGTTGCAGCATTGGTTGCGGCGCTGCTTTGCGCGGTGGGAGCGCAATCGGCTAGTGCCCACCCCGGGTTGGGCTATGGCCTGCACCCGGCATCCAAACCGTCCAAGACGGCCCCCTACACGCCCTGTCCGCGCGGCGGCCGGATGATCGAGTGCAACATCGTGGTCGATCCTCCCCCGGCGAAGACTTCGGCCGGTTTCAGGCTTCCCGGCGGTGGCCCCCTGCTCGAAGGCGGCGGTGAATTGGGTGGCTATGATCCTGAAGACCTCCTGTCCGCGTACAAGATCCCATCGTCGGGCGGTAAAGAAGAGACGGTGGCGCTCGTCGACGCTTATGGGTATGCGGCGGCTGAAGCGGATCTCGCTAAATACCGCGAAAAATATGGTCTTTCGGCGTGCACCACGGCGAATGGTTGTTTCAAAAAGGTCAATCAGAAAGGCGAAGAAAAAAACTATCCCAAAGAAGGCGGAGGCCTGGAAGCCGCGTGGTCGTTCGAGTCGGCTCTTGACCTCGACATGGTCTCGGCGGTATGTCCGGAATGCCACATCACGCTGGTTGAGGCGACCACTCAGGAACCCAAAGACACCGCTGCTTCGGCGGAAGAGGCTGCGACGCTCGGGGCGACGGAGATCAGCAACAGCTACGGGTACGCCGAGAACGAAGAAACGTACTGTCCCGCGAAAAAAGGGTGCTCCGAATACCTTGCGGCGTACAACCACGCCGGTATTCCCGTCACGGTGTCAACGGGAGATTCGGGCTACAACGGCGGTGTTGGCGCCCCGAGCTGGCCCGCGACGTCCCCCAACGTGATCGCCGTCGGCGGCACCGGCCTCTTCAGGGTGGAAGGCGGTCGTGGCTGGGCGGAGGCAGCCTGGCAAGGAGGTGGCAGCGGTTGCAGCCTGTATGAGACCAAGCCAGCGTGGCAGACCGACCCGAGCTGCTCCAACCGCATGGATAGCGATGTGTCCGCGGTTGCGAGCCCCGGTACGCCAGTTTCTGTCTACAACACTCCCTACCAGAGTGGCTGGGGCCTGGTTGGTGGCACGAGCGTGTCATCCCCACTGGTCGCTGCGATCGAGGCGCACTCCAACAGCGCGACGCGCACGGCGGGCGCGGAAGCCTTCTATAAGCATCCGGGGATGCTCAACGACATCACCGAAGGGACCAATGGGTTCTGTACACCGCCCACCGAAGACGCTTACTTTTGCACGGCGGGTCCTGGCTACGATGGTCCGACCGGCTGGGGTACCCCCAACGGTCCGCCACGCTTGACTGGCTGGTTCACCCGGGGAGTTACCAACCTCTCGGCGAAAGTCAACGCGAAAGCCGCGAGCCTTTCGAGCGTGTCGTGCATCGGTTCGGCCTCATGCTTTGCGGCGGGGCACTTCACGACGTCCAGCGGGCGGGAAGAAATACTCATCGATCACCGGAACGGCACAGAATGGCTCGCCACCACGCCCGAACCGCCCCGGCCACCGGGTGCGAAGAGCGCCAGTCTCACCGGCATCTCGTGCGCCCAAGGGCCGTTCGTAGAAACCTGTGATGTGGTCGGGCACGCGATCAATGGTGCTGGCAAGGAAGTGGTCGTGGGCGAGCGCGTGGAATTTGGCCGGACGAATTGGGTCTACGAAAGCCTTCCGAACCCAGCGGGCGCGACAAGCAGCACGCTGTCCAGCGTTTCGTGCCCGTCCAGCAACATGTGCATGGCGGTAGGCCATTACGTAAACAGCGAAAACAAGGAAGTGGCGCTCGCCGAGGAGTACCAGTATCCTGGACCGTGGACGATCAAGACGGCCGTGCTCCCCGAAGGCGCGAAAAGCGCCACCCTGTTGGGCGTGTCGTGCGGCGAATTGACAGAAGGCAAACCGGCGTGCGACGCGGTGGGGCACTACGTCACCGGCGCGGGCGTGGAACAGCTTCTCGCCGAGCGCTTCAACGGCACGGAATGGGTGCTGCGCGAATCGGCCACTCCCGAAGGAGCAAAAAGCAGCAGCCTCTCCAGTATTTCCTGCGCGGTCGTCCTTAGCACTGACACCTGCCACTCCGCGGGGCACTACGTGAACGGGACGGGCACGGAACTGACACTCGAAGAGCACTATCTGGTTCCTAACAAACCTGGAACTATCACCGCAACACCCAATCCGACGGGCGCCAAAAGCAGCAGTATCGGCGGCATCTCGTGCATCGGCGCCGAAGCGTGTGAGATGGTGGGACATTACGTCAACAGCGAAAGCAAGGAATTGACTCTCGCGGAGGTCTACACCGCCGCATCCAAAAAATGGGTGATTCAGGAAACACCAAATCCGACGGGCGCGAAAAGCAGCAGCCTTGGAGCGGTCGCGTGCGCAACCACCGAAGCGTGTCAGGCGGTGGGGCATTACGTCAACAGCGAAAGCAAGGAATTGACGCTTGCTGAGGGTTGGGCGAGCAGCAAATGGACTGTCGGCGAAACTCCTGTGCCGAGTTTTATTGAAACGACGGGTAGTTTGCCTGGTGTGTCGTGTACTTTGACTGAAGCGTGTACGGCGGTTGGGCATCATCTGAATAGTTCTGGTACTGAAGTTACGCTTGCTGAGCGGTGGAACGGTAAAGAATGGTCGTCGCAGGAAACGCTGAATCCAACTGGTGCGAAAGGGAGTACCTTGACGGGTGTGTCGTGCGCTTCTGCGACGGCGTGTACCGCGGTGGGGCATTACATCAACAGCGAAGGCAAGGAACTGGCGCTCGCTGAGGTGTGGGCGAGCAGCAAATGGACCATCAAAGAACCACTTCTCCCGACGGGAGCGAAAAGCAGCCATCTGGTGGGCGTGTCGTGTTCGGCCGCCGGTGCGTGCACGGCTGTGGGGCACTACGTCAGCAGCGGTAGTGTTGAATTGATGCTCGCCGAGCGCTGGAACGGTACGGCGTGGTCGATCCAGGAAACACCCGCTCCGACTGGTGCGAAAAGCAGCAGCCTGTTGGGCGTGTCGTGCAAGAGCGCCGAAGTGTGCGATGCGGTGGGGCACTATGTCAACAGCGAAAGCAAGGAACTGACGCTCGCCGAGGGTTGGGCCAGCGCGGTGTGGACTGTCCAGGAAAGCCCGAACCCCGCGGAAGCGAAAAGCGCGAGCCTCTCGGGCGTGTCGTGCGCTTCCACCACGGCTTGTACCGCGGTGGGGCATTACGTGACGAGCGGCGGTAAAGAACAGACGCTCGCCGAGGCGTGGGCCAGCAGCAAATGGACGATCAAGGAAAGCCCCAACCCCGAAGGAGCGAAAAGCAGCAGCCTCTCGGGTGTGTCGTGTGCCGCGACCACGACGTGTACCGCGGTTGGCGAGTACGTGAACAGCGGGGGCCTTGAACTGACGCTAGCCGAGGCGTGGGCGAGCAGCAAATGGACGATCCAGGAAACACTCAACCCGGGCGAAGCCGAAGGAAGCAATCTGACCGGTGTCTCGTGCCATACGGCTGAAACCTGTATAGCCACAGGCCGCTACCTCATCTTCGGCGGCGTCAACGAAGTAGCGCTAGTCGAGGAACACGCGTAAGGCTCGCGGCGGTCAGGTGGCTGGGGCGCTTGAGCGCTCCAGCCACCGCCGCCAGGGCAGCCTCGCCCCCGCGCTCGCCAGGTCGGCGACGCGGGGGACGACCATCTCGGCGAGGACGTTCACCTCCACCTCGCCGAGCCGCTGGATCGTCTCGCGGTTGGATGCCTCCAACTGCGAAGGTTGCCTCGGCCACGGGGTGAGCACCACCGCGCGCACAT
>DATBTP010000105.1:0-5197 GCA_036559185.1 Solirubrobacteraceae bacterium
ACTCCGCGAGTACGTCGAGCTACGCACCGAGGACGCGGCGGTTACTCTCGCCGGGGCCGAAGCCGAGTCGCTCGACATGGTGTTCCTCGACGCCGAACGCCCCGCCTACTCCGACTACTGGCCAGACCTGATGCGCGTCCCGCGGCCCGGCGGGTTGCTCGTGGTCGACAACGTGCTCTCCCACGCTGACGAGGTCGAGGCGTTCCGCGCGCTCGTCGCCCAAGCACAGGGGGTGACGGAGGCGCTCGCGCCCACCGGCGCGGGCGCGCTGCTGGTCGTCAGGGATCCGAGCTAGCGCCTGCATCGGCGAAGGCGGGGTCGCGCCCGACCGTGGACACCCCGCGCCGGAGAGCTGACGTCGCGGCCGCTCGGCTAGTAAGCGCGGGCGAGGATCGCCACGAGTCCCGTCTCGTCATCGCTCTCCGGCAGAGACCCATCCTCGCGTTGCAAACAGCGCACGCTCACTCCTTGGTCGAGCAGCCTCCGCTCGCCGTCGACGCCGAGTTGGGCCCACGGGATGCGCGCCACCCCGCTCCCGCCCGCCTCGGCCGCCTCCTCGACGGTGGCGGCGTCCACGAGCGAGCTTTCGCGGAAGCGTGTGGCCTCGGCGAGCATGTCGTGCTGGATCTGCTCGAGGATCTCGGGAATGGTCGCCGCGACCTCGTCGATCGCGACGGTCCGCGACTGCTCCTCGTCGCGTCTGCCCAGCGTCACGTTGCCCTCCTTCAGGTCGCGCGGTCCCACGTCGATACGCACCGGCACGCCCTTGAGTTCCCAGTCGGTCGCGCGCCTGCCAAAGCCGACGTGCGTGGCGTCGTCGAGCTTGGCTCGCACCCCTAGAGCGGTGAGCCGCTCCACGAGCTCGCCGGCGCGCTCGCCGGCGCCCTCCTCATCGCGCACAACCACCACCACCGTTTGGATCGGCGCCACCCTGGGCGGCACGCGCAGCCCGCGCTCGTCGCCGTGGGCCATGATCAATCCACCCACCATGCGAGTGGAGGATCCCCACGAGGTAGTCCAAGCGTGGCGAACTTTCCCCTCCGGGTCGGTGTAGGCGATGTCGAAAGCCTTCGCAAAGTTCTGCCCCAACTCGTGGCTCGTCGCGAGCTGGAGCGCCTTGCGGTCGCGCATGACACCCTCACAGGTGAATGTGTTGATCGCGCCCGCGAACCGCTCGGCGGCGGTCTTGCGACCGAGGAACACGGGGATCGCGAGCACGTTGGCGAAGAAGTCGTGGTAGACGTCGAGGTGGATCTGCTTGGCGTAGGCGGCCGCGTCGGCGCGGTCGACATGCGCGGTGTGGCCCTCCTGCCAGAGAAACTCGCTCGTGCGCAGGAACAGGCGCGGGCGCAACTCCCAGCGCACCACGTTGGCCCATTGGTTCAAGCGCAGCGGCAGGTCGCGATAGGAGCTCACCCAGCGCGCCATGTGCTCGCCGAACACCGTCTCGCTTGTCGGCCGGATGACCAATGGCTCCGCCAGCTCTTTGCCGCCGGCCACCGTGACGACTGCCAACTCGGGGCTGAACCCCTCCACGTGCTCGGCCTCACGATGGATGTAGCTCTCGGGTATGAGCAGTGGGAAGTACACGTTCTCCGCGCCCGCGCGCTTGATCCGCGTGTTCACCTCCTCCTGTATGCGTTCCCAAAGCGCATAACCGTAGGGACGGATCACCATCGTCCCGCGCGCGGGACCGCTCTCGGCAAGCTCCGCCTTGGCGAGAACATCCTGATACCACTGGGGGAAGTCCTCTTGCGGGTCGCTCACGACGGGGGGCTTGGCCATGCGGGCAATCCTATTGCCGCGATCACGGCCTCGCGGTTACGGCTGCCGGGCTTGGTGTGAGCGGTGCGGTCGAGCGATAGGCTCTCATGCCCGATGTCAACCACGATCGCGAGACACGGATCATTAGAAGCCGCAAGTACGGTGCCCTGCTCGACTAGGAGCAACCTTTGAGGAGTCGCGTGGTGGTGCTCGGAGCGGGCTTTGGCGGCCTGGAGCTCGCGACCGTCCTCTCGCAAGCGCTCGCAGAGGGTGTCGAGGTCACGCTGGTCGACAAGGCCGACTCGTTCGTGTTCGGCTACTCCAAGCTCGACGTGATGTTCGGCCGCGAGACGCTAGACGCGGTGAAGCTGCCCTATCGAGACATCGTCAAGGACGGCGTTCGCTTCGTGCGAGACACCGTCACGGCGATCGACCCGAACGAGCGGCGCGTGAGCACCGAGAACGGCGTTTACGAGGCCGACTACCTTGTCGTGGCGCTTGGCGCCGACTACGACTTCGACGCCACCCCAGGGCTCGCACAGGGCACAGAGTTCTATTCGGTGGCAGGCGCCGCGCGGCTCGGCGAGTTGCTCCCCTCGTTTACCAAAGGGCACGCGCTCGTCGGCGTGTGCGGCGCGCCCTTCAAGTGTCCGCCCGCCCCGAGTGAGGCGGCGCTGTTGCTACACGACTACCTCCTCACGCGGGGCGTTCGCGAGGCGTGCGAGATCTCGTTCGTGCTCCCGCTCCCGAGCCCGGTGCCGCCCTCGCCAGACACCTCGCAAGCCCTACTCGGGGCGTTTGCCGAGCGCGACATCGCCTTCACTCCCGGGCGTCGCGTGGCGTCGCTTGACCACACGCGCTCGGTCGCTGTGCTCGACGACGGCAGCCAGATCGCCTACGACCTCTTCCTGGGGGTGCCCAAGCACCGCGCCCCCGACGTGGTACTCGAGAGCGGTATGGCGCAGGACGGCTACATACCCGTCGATTCGCGCACGCTACAAACGCGCTTCCCAGGCGTCTACGCGGTCGGGGATGTCGCCACAGTGGGCGTCCCGAAGGCGGGCGTGTTCGCGGAGGGCGCCGCGAGGGTGGTCGCCGACACGTTGATCGCCCGCTTGCGCGGTGACCGAGAGCCCGACGGCTACAATGGGGTCGGCTCCTGCTACATCGAGTTCGGCGCCGGTCGCGTGGGCCGCGTCGACGTGGACTTCCTCTCAGGGCCGAAACCGACGGGCACCTATCACGCGCCCTCGGTGGGTCTCGTGGCCGAGAAGCGCCGCTTCGGCTCGAGCCGCCGGGAGCGCTGGTTCGGCGGCTAACCGCGAATCTGGACATTTGTTCGATCCTCGCCCGCAGACCCTAAGGAGGGGATGGGCGACCGCCGAAAGTCGTGCTGTACGCGCGCGCATATCGGGATCCGCCGCACGTGGAGCCCTCTTGTCACATCGTCCGCGCGCGACGCCAGGGCGCGATGTCGGGATCAACAAACACCACCAACCAAACCGACCCGAACCATCCGGCGTTCGGAATCATGCAGCGCGATCACGACTCGCGCACGAGCGTCGTTGCCGTAGAAGGCGAGCTCGACCTCGACACGGCGCCTCGCCTGAAGTGGATGCTCATGGATGCGATCGAGACCGGGCGCAGCCGGTTGGTGGTGGACCTATCGGACGCAACCTTCATCGACTCGATGACCCTGAGCGTGCTCGTAACGGTGAAGCGCAGCCTCGACGATCCCTCGCGTCTGGCGATCGTGTGCACGCGCGAGAACCTGCTTCAGATCTTTGAGTTCGCCGGGCTTGACGGTGTGTTTGCGATCTTCCCCACGCTCGAGGAGGCGCTTGCGCATGTTCGGGGAGACACCTCCGGAGCAAATCGATTGGAGTGAGCCCGTAATGGCCACCGACACCTGTGAGCGCTCGCGGCCAGCGTGCCCGCATCGCCGGCCGATCCACTCGATCGGTCTCGGGTGTTGCGTTCTCACGCTCGCTCTCGCATCGGCTCCCATCGCGACCGGCCACCCCGATCACGGCCATCACGGACAAGGCGGCTCCGGAGGAGGGCCCGGTGGGAGCGAACAGGACCAAGCCAACATCCCCCCCGAAGAAGTCGCGGCGCCGCCGCACACGCATGAATCGACTCCCAGCGGGACGAGCGGCTCGCAAGCGGAAGGCGGGCACGAGCACGGGCGCAACGATGGATCGGATGGTCACGGTCGCCAGCCCCACGAAGGCGATCACTCCCACGAAGGCGGGCGCTCCCACGAAGGCGATCACTCCCATGAAGGCGGGCACGCCCAGGGAGGCGAGCGCTCCCATGAAAACCATCACTCCCATGAAGGGAACGAATCCGGCGGCGAAACCGGCGGCTCGGATCGTCAAGAACACGGCGGAGGCCGAGGGACGGGCTCGAACGCGCAGTCTGGTCATACGAGGCCCACCACCCAGGCGCCCCCCGCACAAGCCGTCGCCGCGAGCGCCCCATCCGTGGCGAGCGTCACCCCCACAGCGACGTCTGCCGTCTCTCTGCCCAGCATAGCCCCGCCTTCCCCCACGACGACCGCGAAACCCACGCTCGCGCCCCAGCCATCGGCAGCGGGCGCGACGCTCCAAGTTATCTCGCGCTCGCGCAAAGTGATAGGTCGCTCACGCGGCAGCCACACTCCTGCCGCCGTCGGCCCCGCGTCGACCGTGGGGGGTATCGCCTCGCCCAGCGCGGTCATCGCCGCTCCCGTCCGCGTCGCGGATCGAAGCGGCAAGGGCATCGCACACAAGCCGCCCGCGCCAGAAAGGCTCGCGCCGCTCGTGAGAACAATTACAAAGATCGTCGGCGTCGTGCCAGGCGCGATAAGGGCGCTCATGGGTCTGCTGATCGCGCTCGCGCTCGCGCTCGGCGCACGCTCGCGCGTGGCGGCTTTGCGCGCACGCCGTCTCGACCGACAGCGCCTGCAACTCCTAGAGGATGTCGGGCTGCTGCAGGCGGCTCTGCTCCCCGTACCGCCGGCCCGTCTGGGCCCGGTGGCGACCTCAGTTGCCTACCAACCGGCCGACGGTCCCGGAGCGGGCGGCGACTTCTATGACGTCTTCGCGCTGGAGGACGGCCGGCTGGGGGTCATCGTCGGCGACATCTCCGGCCACGGGCGCCAGGCGCTGCCTCACACGGCGCTCGTGCGCTTCACGCTACGCGCATACCTGGAGGCGGGCCTCTCCCCGCGCGCCGCCATTCAGACGGGCGGATCCGTGCTCGACGGCGCGTTGGGCGGGTCCTTCGCCACGGTTGTCGTGGCCAGCTACCACCCGCGCGAGCGCAGCCTCACCTACGCCTGCGCCGGTCATCCGCCGCCCATCGTGCTCGGCTCCGAGGCGCTGGCCACGATTACTCTCAGCGGCTCGCCCCCGCTTGGCGTGGGCATGCGCACCGGCACGCGTCAAAC
>DATBTP010000106.1:0-5099 GCA_036559185.1 Solirubrobacteraceae bacterium
GAGCGACTGCATCTCCTTCAGGAGCACCTTGAACGACTCGGGGATGCTCGGCTCGGCGATGTTCTCGCCCTTCACGATCGCCTCGTAGGCCTTCACGCGGCCGACCGTGTCGTCGGACTTGATCGTGAGCATCTCCTGCAGCGTGTAGGCGGCGCCAAACGCCTCCAGCGCCCACACCTCCATCTCGCCGAAGCGCTGGCCGCCGAACTGCGCCTTGCCGCCTAGCGGCTGCTGGGTGACGAGCGAGTAGGGACCGGTGGAGCGAGCATGGATCTTGTCGTCCACGAGATGCAAGAGCTTGAGGATGTACATGTATCCGACGGTCACCTGCTCCTCGAAGGGCTCGCCGGTGCGACCGTTGAACAGCGTCATCTTGCCCGATGCCTGCTCGCCCACCCGGCGCGACTTGTCGATGTCCATGCGGATGCGGCCAACGTGTGCGTCCTGCCACTTCACAAGCGCCGTATCGACATCTTCGACCGTGGCACCGTCGAACACCGGCGTGGCCACATACACGCGCTTATTGCCGCCATTGGTATGGGCTTCCTTGTAGGCCTCGCTGCCGTCGTCATACCATCCCTGCGCGGCGGCCCAACCGAGATGCGTCTCGAGGATCTGGCCGACGTTCATGCGGCTCGGCACGCCGAGCGGGTTGAGGATCACGTCGACCGGGGTGCCGTCCTCGAGGAAAGGCATGTCCTGCTGGTCGACGATCTTTGAGATCACACCCTTGTTGCCGTGACGGCCCGCGAGCTTGTCGCCCTCGGAGATCTTGCGCTTCTTGGCCACGAACACGCGCACGAGGTCGTTGACGCCCGGCGGCAGATCGTCGCCCTCGTCGCGGGAGAAGGTCATCACGTCGATCACCACGCCGCCCTCGCCGTGGGGCACCTTCAAAGAGGTGTCGCGCACCTCGCGCGCCTTCTCCTTGAAGATCGCGCGGATGAGCTTCTCCTCGGCGGTGAGCTCGGTCTCGCCCTTGGGCGTGACCTTGCCCACGAGCAGGTCGCCCGACGCCACCTCGGCGCCCACGCGCACGATTCCGCGGTCGTCGAGGTTGCGCAGCGACTCCTCCGAGCGGTTGGGGATGTCGCGCGTGATCTCCTCGTCTCCGAGCTTGGTCGTGCGGGCGTCGATCTCATACTCCTCGATGTGTATCGAGGTGAGCTCGTCGTCTTGCACGAGGCGCTTGGAGAGGATGATGGCGTCCTCGAAGTTGTAGCCCTCCCAGGACATGAAAGCCACCATTAGGTTCTTGCCGAGCGCCATCTCTCCCTTGTCGGTGGAGGAGCCGTCGGCGAGCACGTCGCCCCCCTTCACCTTCTGGCCAGCGCTCACGCGCGGCTTGTGGTGGATCAGCGTGCCCTGGTTTGAGCGCATGAACTTCTGCAGCTCGTACTCATCATGGACCCCCCCATTCGTCTCCACCACGATGCGGTTGGCGTCCACGAAGTCGACCGTGCCCGTGTTGCGGGCCAGCAGCACGTCGCCCGTGTCGAGCGCCGCGCGCCGCTCCATGCCAGTACCCACGAGCGGGGCGTCGGTCTTCAGGAGCGGCACCGCCTGGCGCTGCATGTTCGAGCCCATCAACGCGCGGTTGGCGTCGTCGTGCTCGAGGAACGGGATCATCGCCGTCGCCACCGACCAGATCTGTTCCGGGGAGACATCCACCAGATCGACATCCTTGGGACCGACCGTCACATACTGGCCGGCCTGGGTGCGGCACAGGATTTCCTTGCCGAGCAGCTTGCCCGTCTTGGGATCGATCGGCGTGTTGGCCTGAGCGATCACCTGCTCCTCCTCCTGGTTTGCGTCCAGGCGCACCACCTCGTCGCTGACAACGCCGTCCTTCACCACGCGGTAGGGCGTCGTGACGAAGCCATACTCCGACACCTCCGCGAACGAGGAGAGCGAGCCGATGAGGCCGATGTTCGGACCCTCGGGCGTCTCGATCGGGCACATGCGTCCGTAGTGGGTGGGGTGCACGTCGCGCACCTCGATGGGCGCGCGCTCGCGCGTGAGCCCGCCCGCGCCGAGCGCTGAAAGGCGGCGGCGGTGGGTGAGCCCCGCCAGCGAATTGGTTTGGTCCATGAACTGCGAAAGCTGGGACGAGCCGAAGAACTCCTTCAGCGCCGCCACCACGGGACGGATGTTGATGATCGTCTGCGGTGTGATCGTGTCGGCGTCCTCGGTGGTGAGACGCTCGCGCACGACGCGCTCCATGCGATAGAGGCCGATGCGGAAGGCCTCCTGGATCAGCTCGCCCACCGTGCGCAGACGGCGGTTGCCGAAGTGCTCGTACTCGTCGAGGTGCTCCACGACGGGCTCGCGCGGCATGCTCATCGCCTCGGCCGCGTAGTCCTTGATTTCGAACTCCGGCTCCTCGGGCATGCCCAGGCGCTTGGGCAGCGAGGCCAGCTCCTTCACGAGCGCGAGGATGTCGTCGTGGGTGAGCGTCCGCGTGTCGATGTCTACGTCGAGACCGAGACGCGAGTTGAGCTTGTAGCGACCTACCCGCGTGAGGTCGTAGCGCTTGGGATCGAAGAACAGCTGGTTGAGCAACGCCTTGGCGTTCTCCACGCTCGGCGGCTCGCCGGGGCGCTGCTTCTTGAACAGCTCGATCAGCGCGCCCTCTTCTGTGCGGGTCTGCTCGGTGTCGGCTTCGATCGTGTTGCGGATGTAGTGCGAGTTCTCGAACAGCCGCAGGATCTCCTCGTCGGCGGCGTAGCCCATCGCGCGCAGAAGCACAGTCACCGGGAGCTTGCGCTTGCGATCGATGCGCACGAAGATCTTGCCCTTCTTGTCGATCTCGAGCTCCAACCAGGAGCCGCGGGCGGGCATGAGGTTGGCGATGAAAACCTGCTTCTCGCGGTCCTTGGGCTCCATCAGGTAGGCGCCCGGGGAGCGCACGAGCTGGGTGACCACCACGCGCTCGGTGCCGTTGATGACGAACGTCCCGCGGTCGGTCATCCACGGGAAATCGCCCATGAACACCGACTGCTCGCGGATCTCCCCGGTCTCGCGGTTTATGAACGCGACGGTGACGGTTAGCGGGCGGGCGTAGGTGAGGTCCTTCTCGCGGCACTGGTCGAGCGAGGCGACGGGCTCGTCGAAGACGAACTCCCCGAACTGCACGGCGAGATTGCCGGTGTAGTCCTCGATCGGCGATATATCGTCAATCGTCTCGCGCAGCCCACCCTTCTCAGGGTCGGTCAGCCACTCGAAGGAGCGGCGCTGGATATCGATGAGGTTGGGTACGTCTACCGACTTGGTCAGACGCGCGAAAGACCGGCGCGTCCGGAGAGCATCAACAGCAGCCAAGAAATGACTCCTTCGGAGGGCGAGAGACGGGCAGAGGCGGGCGCAAACGCGCGACCAGCAAAGATAGCACAGGTCATCGGCGCCCTCAAGTGGGGCAGCCGGCGCTCACGGACCCCACCCTCTGACGACCGCGTATGTGGCGCGGCGCCGAGCTGCGATGGGTGGCTGCGACTATCGGCCAGCGGGGCGGATTGTACCGGACGAGCAACGATTTTGGGAGAAATGGTGAGCCGCTCGGCGGGACCTGATCATTCCCACAGGAACGGTGGGCTCCAAAAAAAAGGGGGTCGATTCGCGTACACGCGCGCGAGTCACCCAATATTGGAGACCACACGGCCCAACTCGCACGGCCCTCGACCGGCACGCGCGTCGCGCGCGTGTGCGCGACGCGGGCACCGCCTACGTCTATAAGGACCTACTTGATCTCGACGGTGCCCCCAGCCTCCTCGAGTTCGGCCTTGAGCTTGTCGGCCTCCTCGCGCTCGATGCCCTCCTTGACCGGCTTGGGCGCCTCGTCGACGAGCGCCTTGGCCTCCTTGAGACCGAGACCGGTCGCGGCGCGCACGACCTTAATTACCTGGATCTTCTTGTCTCCCGATGCGGCGAGTATCACGTCGACGGTGCTGGACCCCTCCTCCTCGGTCGCGGCGTCGCCGCCACCACCGGCGCCACCGGCAGCCGCAACCGGCGCCGCGACGGCGGCCGCTGAGACGCCGAACTCCTCCTCTAGGGCTTTGATGCGCTCGGCAAGCTCCAACACCGAGATGCCCTTGAGCTCGTCGATCCACTCCTGTGTGCTTGTTGCCATCTGTCAGTCCTCCTTGGTCGCTTCGGCGCTCTCGGTGTCGCTTGTGCCCTCTCGGGCATGCGCCGAAGCGTCCGTCTGGTTGTCGTCTTGCGCCGGCTCACTCGCCGGCCCAGCTTGATCTGTCGTCGATGTCTGCTGCCCAGGAGCCTCCTCGGAAGCCGCCTCGGCAATCGGCGCCTGCTCTGCGGCGTGCGGCTCCGCGGGAGGCTCCCCGTCGCTCGACTGCGCCTCGACGGGTGGCGCGTCCTGGGCGGCGGCCCCCGCGGGTTGAGCGTCGTCCGCCGGCGCCTCCTCGACCGGGACTGCCTCGACGGCCGGCGCTTGGCCCGCCGAGATCTCGCCGGACTCCTTCTTCTCGCGCACTTGACCGAGCGCGACGGCGAGACCGCCGAGGAGCGCGTTGAGCGTGCGCACGAGGCCCGAAACCGGCGAGGCGACGATGCCCACGAGCTGTCCATAGAGCACTTCGCGCGAGGGTAGGCGCGAGATCGCGCGAATCTGCTCGGCCTCGAGCACCTCACCATTCATGAGGCCGCCCTTGAAGGGCAGCAACTGCGTGGCACGCGCGTAGTCGGCGATCGCCTTTGCCGCCAGAGCAGCGTCGCCGCGGACGAACGTGAGCGCGGTGGGTCCGGAGAGAAGGGGCTTGAGCGAGTCCGCCCCCACCTGGTCGGCGGCACGTTCGGTGAGCGAGTTCTTGACCACCGTGAAGGTGGCGTCGGCTTCGCGCAGCTTGGTGCGCAGCTCAGCCGCCTGGGGCACGGAGATGCCCCGGTAATCAACGGCGAAGACCGCTTCGGATCGGTCGATCTCGGCCGCTATGGTCTCGATGGTCGCTGCCTTCTGCTCTCGGTTCATCTCATCCCTTGCTCTCGTAGAGACGCGCAACGCCCGCGTGCAGGCGGGCGTCGAGAGCGGGAGTGAAACCGCTTTCGCTCGCTCCACCTGCCCCGGTCTTCTGCGCGCCGAT
>DATBTP010000107.1:0-8409 GCA_036559185.1 Solirubrobacteraceae bacterium
CTTTCCATGGCCCGCCGCGGCAAGTGCGTGGGTTGGGCCTACTCCCCTATTCCAACTGCGTGCACTACAACGCCGAGCCGGCGCGGCGTGCGGAGTACCACAGCCTCGTGGCTGAGGGGATGCGCCCGGGCTTCGCCGTGGACGACGGCGTGGCGCTTCACTTCGAGGGGGTGTCGCTGCGGCGGGTCGTGAGCTCGCGAGAGGAGGGGTGCGCCTATCACGTCGAGAGGGCCAAGGGCCGCGTGATCGAGACGACGCTCGAGGTGTCCCTCCTCGGTGCGAGCGCACGCGCGTCACGGCCCGTCGAGCGCGTGATCGCCCTCGCGTGAGCCCACCGCCATCACCGGCGCCGGAGCGGCGGATCTTCGCGATGGGCGGAGGGGGGTTCACGATGGAGCCCACCAACCCGCTGCTCGACGACTACGTACTCAGCCTCTCCAGCGCGAGCGAGCCGCGCATCCTCTTCCTTCCGACCGCCTCGGGGGACACGACGAGCCAGATCAACGCCTTCTATGCAAGATATGGAGGGCGTGCCTGTGTGCCGTCGCACTTGTCGCTGTTTCGTCTTGGAGAGCTCGAGGCGCCTCTTGAGGAGATCGTGCTCGGCCAAGACATCGTGTATGTGAGCGGCGGGTCGATGCGCAATTTGCTGGCGCTATGGCGTGCGCATGGGCTCGACGAGCTGCTTACGCGCGCGTGGGAGCGCGGGGTAGCGCTCGCAGGTTTGAGCGCCGGGGCGATGTGTTGGTTTCAGGGAGGCGTCACACGCTCCAGCGGCGCCCCCGAGCCGATCGAGGGACTCGGGCTGTTGAAGGGGTCGCTCACCGTGCACGCGGACGGCGAGCCCGAGCGGCTGCCGGTGTGGTTGGCGAGCGTACGCGAGGGCCGCCTGCCCGGCGGATGGGCGGCCGACGACGGCGTGGGATTGCTCTTTCGCGGTAGTCGCCTGGAGCGTGTGGTGAGTTCGCGCCCGGGCGCGGGCGCGCAGCGCGTGGATGCCCTCGCCGGGGAGCTTGTGCGCGGTCGTTTGGAGCCGGAGTTGCTCGGAACCGACGGGCGGGCGCGGATGCCCGCGCTCGACGAGGACATACGGGAGCTCCGTCGCGTATACAGACTGCGGCGCAGGATGACCGGCGAGACGCACGGTTTCACCGACGGCTGAGCGCTCTAGGGGAGCCCAGGGGACAATTTCGGGCGGCGTCGGGCCGGCTCGGCTAGATAGCGCAGCCCGCGATTGGTCGTGAAACGCCCATGCCCAACGCTTGGGTGTGGCGCGCCGAAGCGGACGACGGCCACGACACGCCGGAAGGGCGCGCATCTTCAGCGCCCGACGGGCGCCGAGGAGAGCGACTAACGATCGTCACGGTGACCGTCGGTGGGCGTGAACGAGACGCCGCGCAACACTTCGCGGTCGCGCGCTTGGCTCACGGTCGCGAAGCTCTCACCCGGCGCGGGCGTGAAAGCCGCCAGCGGGTCCGTGATCGCCACGAGCCTGTTCGGGTCGGCTCCCTGGTCGCCGTTGCCGCTCACTGTGGAGGTGATGCCCCAGATCGTGGCGGTGCCGTGGTCGTTCACACGGCCGACGATATTGCGCAGGCCGTCCGTCGCGGGCGCCCACGGGAGCCCCGTGATGGGATTGTCGCCGGTGGGGTATCCCGGAATGGCGTACGGCGCTCCGAGCCCGAGGCCCGCCTGAAGCGTGTAGGCGAGCTTCCATTCGCCCGCCGCCGAGTTGAAGACCCACTTCTGCAGCCCCGCCGTTGTTTGGGCGACGGCTTCTGTGTACTGGCCCGTGACCGTGGAGTAGGCGGTTTCCCCGTTGCCCTCGTCGGCGACGTAGAGCGTGTGGGGGTTGGCGAACCAGATGCCGAACGGGAAGGAGGTCTTTGACTTGACTGCAGTGGGGAAGCCCTTGAGGATGCACATGTTGTTGGGCTTCAATCCTTCTTTTGCAAGCACCGCCGGGTTGTAGGCGAGCGGTGAAGTCGGCAGCGTCGCGCCCGGTTCGGGCAACCCCACACCAGTGGGGCACGCTTTGCCGGTGGTGTCAACGAAGTAGACCGTGTTCACTCCGTTGCCGCCGCTTCCCTTCGTGTAGTAGACGACGGCGTCAAAGACGGTGAGACCGCGGAAGTTCGTGTCCTTGCCCACCTTGTCGGCTTTGTCGCCGAGCTGCGTGATGCTGAAGCTGCCCAGCGGCGTGGGGAACCCCGGTTCCTGCAGCATCTCCGACTCGAACGAGGGCTTGAGGATCTGCGCGCCCGCCCCCGCGACAACCCCTTCCGGCTGTGGATTGCCGCCGTTGCCGGCGTTACCGGCGGTGTAGATCTCCTGCGCTTCTTCGTTGAGGATCGCCGCGCGGCCGTTGTTGCCGCTGTAGGCGTTGGTCTCGGTGAAGTGGAACTTGCCGTGACTGTCCATCTCGGCCACCAGCCGGTAGTTCTTAGCGGGATCGGGGTTGGTTGGATCTACCACCGCTGGGGTGTTCGAGTTGGAGACGTCGAGTTCGTCAGGCGAGCCGAGATAGCCCATGAACGTCACGTAGCGGCCACCCGTGGAGAGGTTGAGCGCGAGCTCTGACTTTGAGGAGAAGCTCGTCACCATCTCATCCTCGCCGGGACGGAAGCCGTGCTCTGCGCTGTTTGGCACCTCGATCGTGCTGACCGGGAAGCCAGAGGGCGTGATCTGGCGCAAGAATATCTCGGATGCGATACCGAAGCTTTCGTCCACAAGGTCGTTGTTCCAAACTTCTGGGTAGCTGCCGCTGGCGGTCGCGACCGCGCAGCCTGTCACACAGCCCGGCGGCAGGAGGGTGCTGCCGGCCACGACACTTGGGTCGTCTTTGAAGACGCTGGCGCTGACGAGCAGGTTGCCGGGGCGGAGGGCGGCTCGGTCGCCGAACCCATCGTCCGCATGGGCCGGCACAACCAGAAGGCCACCGAGAGCCGCTGTCGCAAGGACGAGCGTGCCCGTTCGTGCGCGCATTCGAAGGCCAGAACGGTTCGTTCTCATCACATTCTCCTCTTGAGCGTCGATGACACCTCACACGTCGTGTGTGGGCACTTAGCGGCGCAAACCTATGCCGAGCGCAGGGGCGACTTGTGACGAGCGGGGGACATTCCTGTGACGATCGCGTTACGCGTCGCGCGTGTGAGCGGCGCAGACGGAGCGCTCGCTTCCTTATTCGACGATCTCCTCGATCGTGCGGCCGCTGAGAACCGAGCGTGGCTGTTCCGCGACGATGTTTGACGCCGGCAGCGCGTAACCGTCGCTGCGCTTTACGAGCAGCCATTGGGGTTTTGCGTCCGGGCGGGTGCGTTGCAGCACGAAGCCGCCGCGCAGCTTCTCGCCGTGCAGGACGAACACCGCGTGGCCACGCGTGAGCGCGTGTGGCCACCTGACACGTCCGCCCTGCTCGTAGGCGCCCCTGTCCCACACGATCACCCTGGTCCCGCCGGTGCTGCCCTCGAAGGAGTTGTAGTCTTTGGCGTGATCCTCCACCTCTATGGCTAGACGCCTCACAGCGGGATCCATCGACGGCCCCTTGGGGACCGCCCAGGAGCGCATTACCCCTTCCACCTCCAGGCGCAGATCGAAGTGATGGGCGGTGGCTGCGTGCTCCTGCACCACGAACACCCCTGCGCTCACGCCGCGGATCGCGAATTGCTCGTGACCCTCCACCCTCACGTGCTCGACCGTCACCCTTGAGACGCGTGCCATCGGCGGGCCCTTGTGGAGGAAGGCCACGAGCTCCCCCACCGCGCTCTCGTTGCCCTCGGCGTGAATGAGCACTTCGCCCTCCTCGCCGTTGCGCACCCACCCCACCGCGCCGAGCGTTCGCGCCCGGCTGACGGTGGCGTCGCGGAAACCCACACCCTGGACGTCGCCGCGCACGATCGCCCGGATCGCCGTTGCGGTGTTCTCGGGCCGATCAACCACAGCGGTGGCCCGATCTCCTCTCAGGTCCAGCGGTAGCGGCTTCAGTGTTGAGGCAGATCCTCGGGCAGCGGGATCTCCTGAGGCGGTGCACCCGGTCCCTCCTCCTCCCAGGACGCCCACGCGCGACCATCTCGGCCATCGTGGTCTCCCGACCCACCCAATACGAGCAGGACGAGCGACGCCTCGCCGGCGTTCACGAGCTGGCGGCGCGCGAAAGGACCCACGCGCACCAGATCGTCCGGGCCAAACACATGTTCCGCGCCCTCGACCAGGAGGGTCAGCTCGCCCGCCAGCACCACATACACCTCCTCTTGGCGCTCGTGCGCATGTATGCGCCCTCTCTGTCCGGGCTTGAGAACGATCAGATTCAACCCGAAGGCCTGCACGCCGAGCTCGCGTCGCAGCGACTGGAAGCGCTCTGGACTGGAACGGTCGAGCTTGGTGTGAGAGATGTCGGGCGCCGTCATCTAGTTCCCGCGTACGAGCCATGTGAGGCAACGCCTGAGGGCTCGACCGACGAGGCGTAGCGGTCCACGAACTCGGTGATAGTGGTGAGGATGAGCCTCGTGTCGTCCCACATCGGCAGGTGGCCGCAGCCGCGGAGCGCGAGCGACTCGACGCCTGGTATTTCGCGCCTGTAGCGGGGAGCGTGACGGTCCGCCGGGAGGATGCGGTCGAACTCCGGCGAGGCAAGCAGCACGGGACAGGCGATGCGATCGAGGTCGTGTAGCGACAGTCCTTTGTCGGCGCGCGCCGCCTCGATTGCCTTGGGAGCGATGGGGCAGCGCAGCGATGTGTAGGCGAGATCAACGGCGTCCGCGGGTGAAACTAGCTCGCCATGTCGCATCACGTCGCGCAACGCCAACCGCCTGCTTGTTGGCCGCTTCATGACGGTGGGTATGCGTTTCGCGATGAGGCGGGTAACTCGAATCTGGCGGGCGAAGAAGCGCGCGAGCCGCGCTGCCTCGCCGTCGCCTTCCACCCAGCCACCGGCGGGCGCGAGCGCGACCACCGACCGGGCGCGGCCGCGCTTGGCGAGTTCGAGTGCAAGTGCGCCACCCAGCGAGTTGCCCACGACATGGGCGCTACCCACTCCGATCTCATCGAGATGCCGCTCGAGGTGATCTGTGCTGGATACGAACGTGAGCGGACCGCTCATGTCAAACTGCGGTCCCCCGTCGTGACCGGCGAGCGTCGGCGCGACCACTTCGTAGCGAGCGGCAAGCTCACCCAACACGGGACGCCAGTGATGCCAGGTGCCTGTGAATCCATGCAACAGCAGGAGCGGCTCGCCGCTCCCGGCACGGTAGAGCGCTGGGGAGATCTCGGGCATGCGGGAAGGCTACTCTCGTGGCGCCCGCGTCGCTCGGCGAGTCCGACCTATCTCAGGGGATGCGGATTCGGGATGTCGAGGATCCTCGATACAACCAAACTGCGTCGCGCCAGTGGCGAGCAGCGCGCCCTCGGCCTCCCAGATCCTGCCGTTGACGGCGATCAGATCGTGTGTATCCAGCCAATTCGGGTTGGCACTCCTCCTCCTATGGCGACGAGCGGCTACCCCTCCGGTAGGCCCAACTCGCATTGGATCGGTGTCAGGAGGGATTTGCTCGGCAAGAAGCACGAACCAGGCTCCTATTGGGTGCGGTGCATCGCTGAGGCCAGTAGCTTGGCGACAGCCTCGGGGGTCGCACCGGCACTAAATTGAGTGTCCAGTCCGCAAGTTCGGGGTCTGATGCCTCGATGTGCCACCCCTTGATCTCCAGGAAGGGTCAGCATGGCGATCAGCGCCGTGCGCTTGTTGCCGTCGATGTACTGTTGGCCCTCCGCGATCCCATGCGCCAAAACAGTCGCTTGGAGCGCGATGTCCGCCTCCTGGTAGCGGGCGTAGGTTTCAGGCCGTGCGAGAGCGCTCTCCAAACCAGCCTTGTTGCGCAACTGGTTGGCTGCCTCGACAGCGATAGCGCCAATGATCAGCGCGTGTAGCTCAGAACGTCCCCGAGCGTCAGATAGACCGGCTCGATCCCGCCGGGCTGACCCTCAGCCATACCGCTCTATCTCTACGGGGCGTCGGGGTCGTGATCCGCGAGGATCTGCAGCGCTTCGCCGTGCTGGGCCACCAGGCGTGCGCCGACTTGCCGAATGCGCTCGCTTACCTTCTCCGTTGACATGATCCGCAGCTCGCCGTCCGGTAGCTCCTCCACCAGCACCGATGAGCCCGGCGCATAGCCTTGCGCCTCGAACTCCCGCGGAATCGAGATCACGTTGCTGTTGCCGACACGGCGGATCTTCACGACCTTCATGCTTCCAGTATATACGAGGATAGCCTTGTAGTCGTCAGCCTTCCGACAGCGAACACGAACCTCACTCTCGACCATCAGAACAAGCTCTGGGACTGCGGCGCCATTGCGGGGGATTTGCGGTGGTCGCGGCCACCGAATAGCCGCGAAGACAGACAAACAGCCTCCCTGTAAGCCCAGCATTTACGGGCCTTTTCGCCCGTGTTCGCTGGCCTTCGCGGTCCTCTAACCAATCGGGGCGATGGGTTAAATTTGGCTCAAATACTGGAGATTCGGAGACTCTGCAACAGTTTTGCAACCGTGATGTACGCTCCGCGTACGCTCGGAGAGGGTCCGCAGTACGCTCCGTGTACATCATACCGCACGGACGGTCGGAATGTTCGATCAACTCGCCCAATATCAAGCAACAGCACCGATTCTGGTCGCCCGCGCACGACCGGGCTGTGGTTGACTCTTGCGCTGATAACAAGCGACGATCTTGTGGCCTCATAACTGATAAGGTGGCCACATGCGTGAGATCGGAGTCCGCGAGCTAAAGACGACGCTGAGCCAGACTCTGCAAGCGGTCGCCCGCGGCCAGCAGGTGCGCGTGACCCTCCGCGGACGGCCGCTGGCCGACATCGTCCCAGCCGGCGCCTCGGCCAAGGACGATCGCCTGCGCCAGCTGGTGGCACAGGGGCGGCTGGTCGTGCCCGCACGCGAAAGACCGACACGGGCACGGCTGCCTGTGAAAAGTGATCGCAGCGCGTCGGGACTGGTGCTGGCCGAGCGGGAAGCCGAGCGCTGAACCTCTATCTCGATGCAAGCGCGCTGGTCAAGCGCTACGTCGCCGAGCCCGGCAGCGAAACCATCCTCGACGCCATGGACCGCGCCAAAGGATGGTTCATGTGCCGCATCGGGTTCGTGGAGACCGTCCGCGCCGTAGGGCTGAGCGCAGGCCAAGCCGCCACAGCGACGGTTCACGAGGAGTGGCCCGCATTCGGCGTCATCGAAGTGGACCAGCGCCTGGTCGAAGACGCAGCAAAGCTCGCGATCACCCGCGAACTGCGCAGCATGGACGCCCTGCACCTCGCAGCCGCTCTCATGCTCCCGCGAGACGATCTCATCCTCGCCACGTGGGATCGCCGCCTTCACGCCGCCGCCGCAGCCGAAGGGCTCGCGCTCACACCAGAAAAGCTTGACTGACCGGCAAGAGCTCGTATGAGTGTCAGGGCGGCAGCGTGATGTTCCCGTATCTACCGGCCCTCGAACCTCGGCTCCGCCGACGGGAAGGGGTGTCGTAGTGGCGCCGAGGAACCGGCGATGCCGACGCTCGAGACGAGCGCTGCGGCGCACATAGCTCCGATCGTGAGAGCTCTCATCCTGCGCGGGGTGAGCCACCCAAGATGGTGGGTTTGTAGCCACGTCCTGAGTCCTGTAGTCGCCGACGCCGCGGCCATCGCGCAAGCAACACACATAGAGCGCATGATACGCCCGTCAACGGGTGGGGGCTCTCTCCACTATGAGGTTGACGCCTTCCTCGGCGCATATCGCTCTCAGTGCTTGCATCTGCATCGTTGGTTCCGGTCTTACGAGGGCAGACACGCGGTTGCTCGCGGACGCGCGACCGATCGCATCGCAGAGGCTCCATGCGGCCTCCCTGTCGGCTTCGGTGATGCGGCCCAGGTCGATCAGGATCTCGGTATCGGGGGTCTTGCCGAGCTCGGTTTCGATGTCGAGGAGGGCGGGATAGTCCAGTGGACCGATTACGGTGATCGTGGTGCTGCCGTGGTCGTCGTGGGTCGTCGTGACGGCAGAGTGTTTGCTTGACTGGTCGGGTCCGTGACGGTGTTCGCGCCATGTCTGGATCTTGAGTGCGATCACGAGCAACAGCACCGGCCCCATGAACACCGGCAGCGAGACGTACCAGTGGCCGAGGTGTGCTAGGGGCGGTGCGGGCATCTGCTGCTCAGCCTACGCCGAGCGCCTGGCTTGTCATGCGGAGCGTGTCCGCCGTGTGGCGGCGAGTGCGGTCAGGCCAGCGAGTAGGCCGAGCGCGCCGAGGATGAGTGCCGCGATGCCGAGGCCTTTGCTCGCTGTGTTGCTTGCCGGTTTGATCGCGCCCGTTGGCGTGGCTTGGCTCGCGGGTGCCTGTCCGGCTTCGGGTCCGGCCTCGTCACCTGCGATGTCCTCG
>DATBTP010000108.1:0-17220 GCA_036559185.1 Solirubrobacteraceae bacterium
CTGACCCCACGATCATCGATCAGACAGACATCGTTGTGCGAATCGACACCTCAACGATCTGTGGGTCAGATCTGCACATCCTCAAGGGTGATGTGCCCGAGACGACTCCTGGCACGGTGCTCGGGCACGAGGCGATCGGCACCGTGCTCGGTCACGAGGCCGTGGGCACGATCCAGGAGGTCGGCGCGGGAGTGAGCACCGTGGCGCCGGGCGACCGCGTGCTGATGTCCTGCGTGAGCTCCTGCGGGCGCTGCCGCTTCTGCAAGGAGGGCCGCTACGGGCAGTGCCTGGGCGGGGGCGGCTGGATCTTCGGCCACCTCATCAACGGGCTTCAGGCCGAATACGCGCGGGTGCCCTTCGCCGACAACTCCGTCTACAAGGTCCCAGAGCGCCTCTCAGACGAGCAGGTGCTGTTCCTCGCCGACATCCTCCCCACCTCCTACGAGGTGGGGGTGCTCAACGGGATGGTGTCCCCGGGGGACACAGTCGCCATCGTTGGGGCGGGTCCGATCGGCCTTGCCGCGATCCTTACCGCGCGCCTCTATACGCCGGGGCGGATCGTGGCGATCGACCTCGCCGACAGCCGCCTGGAGAGCGCCAAGCGTTTCGGCGCCGACACCGTTATCAATAACAGTCACGAGGACCCGCTCGCACAGGTGATGGAGCTCACGGACGGCCTCGGCGCCGACGTTTCGTTCGAGGCGGTGGGCGTGCCCGAGGCCTTCGAACTAGCGGCCGAGCTGATCCGACCGGGCGGGCGCGTGGCGAACATCGGCGTGCACGGCAAGCCGGCGATGCTTCACCTGGAGAAGCTCTGGATCCGCGACGTCACCGTCACCACGGGGCTGGTCGACACATTCAGCATCCCCCAGCTCATGCGGCTGATCTCAAGCGGCCGGCTCGATCCCTCGCTGTTTGCCACCCACCGCTTCCCGCTCGGCGACACGATGGACGCGTATGACACGTTCGCTGACGCCGCTCACTCAGGCGCGCTGAAGGTCGTGCTACAAGCGCAGAACGGACATACCGTAGAGCGACTGACCGCCCCCGCCGCCGTGGCCGCGTAGCTCAACCGAAGAAGACTTCGGCTGTTTCGAAGACACGTGGGTCAAGCAGCTTGGGCTCGGCCAGGGCCTTCCCCAGGTCAACCTCCACGATGTCGGGGCCCCGCAGCGCAACCATCCGCCCAAAACGTCCACCGCCGGCGGCGTCCATCGCCGCGACACCAAAACGCGTGGCCAGCACGCGGTCGTACGCCGTGGGCGTGCCGCCGCGCTGCACGTGCCCGAGGATCGTCGCGCGCGTCTCATAGCCGGTGAGCGACTCGAGCTCGTGCGCCAGCTCCACGCCGATGCCCCCCAGCCGCACGTGCCCGAACTCGTCGGTGGCGTGCTCGTCGGCGAGCGTCATCGCGCCGCCCTCGCGTGGAGTGGCGCCCTCGGAGACAACCACGATCGAGAACGTGATCCCGGCGGCGTGGCGGCGACGCAGGCGGGCGCACAGCTCCTCGACGTCGAAGGGGCGCTCGGGCACGAGGATCGCATCGGCGCCACCCGCGATCCCGGCGTACGTCGCAATCCATCCGGCATGGCGACCCATCACCTCGACCACCATCACACGGTTGTGCGACTCGGCGGTGGTATGCAGCCGGTCGATCGCGTCGGTGGCGATTTGCACGGCTGTTTGGAAACCGAACGTGAAGTCGGTGGCACCGATGTCGTTGTCGATCGTCTTCGGCACCCCCACGATCGGCAGTCCCGCCTCGCGGAGGCCCAGCGCGACACCGAGCGTGTCCTCGCCGCCGATCGGGATCAGCACATCCAAGCGCTCGCGCTCGCACGTATCGCGCACCCGCTCCATGCCGCGCTCGCGACCGTCGAGCGGATTGGTTCGGGAGGTACCGAGGATCGTGCCGCCGCGCGGGAGTATCCCGGCGGTGCTCCCACGCGTGAGCTCCACCGCGTCGTGCTCGAGCACCCCCGCCCAGCCGTAGCGAAAACCGACGAACTCGTGCCCGCCGAGCTGCCCGCCGCGACGCACGATCGCGCGGATCACGGCGTTGAGCCCGGGGCAGTCGCCGCCGCCCGTGAGCATGCCTACGCGCACGCGCGCACGCCCCGTCGTCTCGCAGGCGCCTCCACCCCGCGCTTTGGCGCTCGCGCTCCTGCGCGCATCAGGACTCGAACCGCTCCAGGTAAGGGGCGAGGTAGCGGGCGGCGATCTTCACCGGCGGCGTCCACAAAGCCTCCTCGGAGACTTCGGAGCTAAAGCCCTGCCCTCCCGTGATGCGCGCACGCAGGTAGCGCGGGGCGCCGCCGGTGAGCAGCATCCCGTGCACCATCGGGTGGAACGGTTTTGGCTCTACCGCCGCACCGGCGAGCGCGGCGATCGACTCGGCCGCTGCGTCGGCCTGCTGGGCCGAGATGCCGCCGTGCTTGATCGCGAAGTCGGTGGCGTCGCCGGCGGCATACACGCACTCGACCCCGTGCACGCGGGCGTGGACGTCGACGGGGATGAACCCGTGCTCCGCGGAGGGCAGCCCGCGCACGGCGGGCCCGTAGAGCTCGGGCAGCGCCACCACCCGATCGACAGTGAGGCGGCGATCGTCGGGGTCGATCGCGACGGTGTCCCACCGCGGGACCTCCGCGTAGGAAGAGCCGAGAACCTCGATGCCGGCTTCGGTGAGCAGCCTCGACACGGCCTCGCTCGCCCCGGCCCCGAAGATCGCAAGCGGCGAGTCCTCGGGGGTGACGATCGTGATGGAGAGCGCCACGTCGAGCTCATACGCGCGCTTTGCCGTCATCAGCGCGATCTCATAGATCGGCAGCTGCCACGCCATCCGCGCGGGCACCACGAACGCGAGCCGCTTCACGTAGCCGCCTTCGACGTCCTGTAGGAGCCCATGGAGGATGTCGTCGAGGTGTTTGTCGTCGATCGTGTAGGCATGGGTGAAGCGCGTGTGGACGCGTGCTCCGAGCGCCAGCAGGAGCGCGTCGTAGGTGATCTCCTCGCCGTCATCGGTGTAGGCGACGCGCGCGCTCGGGTCAACCCAGGCGAAGCTCTGCGCGCGGAGCTGAACGGGAATGTCGGCCGTCAGCTCGCTTAGCGGGTAGCGCCGAGCGCGGCCGTAGGCGAAGGGCTCCCGCACAGTCATCGGCCTGTACACGAACTCCGGGTCGGGCGCGAGCATTTCGATCGACACGCGATCCCCTGCTAGGTGGCGCAGCGCGAGCGCCCCCTCCAACCCGGCCACGCCGCCCCCGGCGATGAGCACTTTGAAGGGGGCGGAAGCGGTTGACATGAGGCGAGCTTATGGGACCGGCGCGAGCGAGACAGCCGAGGAAGCCCGCCACTTGCATGCAGATAACTACGGAGCGGCGATCGACTCGGCCGCCGGTAGCGCCGCCAGCTCGCCGGCACTTGGCTGCGCGGGCGCGGCGGACTCGCCCGCCGAAGCCTCGCGAACCGAGTCGTGCGCCAGCGCGGACCGGGAGAGCACGAGCAGCGGGCAGGGCGCGTTGCGCTGCAGATACTCGGCCGTGCTCCCCAGGATGAGGCGGCTGACGGGACCGTAGCCGCGAGAGCCCACCACCAACAAGTCCACTCGCTTGCCGAACTCGACGAGCTCCTCGCCGGCGAGCCCGTATACGGCGCTACCCTCGACGCCCTCCAGCGCGTCGAGGCGCTCCTGGGCGGCGACGAGCATCGCGTCGACCGTTTGCCCGATTTCCGGAGAAGCGTAGCCGGGGTAGGCGAACGCCGGGATCGACACCGCGTTCAGCGCAACCAGCTTCGCGCCGCGCGCGAGGGCGAGGACGCGTGCGGAGGCAAGCGCCGACTCGCTCTCACGGGATCCGTCGTAGCCGACGCCCACCGTCGCGATCTCGCGTGGGCGCTCGGCGTACCCCAGCGGCGCGGTCGCCACGGCGCAAGGGGCGCCGAGGAGCGCCCCGCGGGCTGCGTTGCCGACAAACACGCGCCCCGCGAAACCGCGCGAACAGGAGCCGACGACGAGCAGCTCGGCGCCGATGCGCTCGGCGAGCTCGTGCAACCCGCGTCCCACCGAGGAGGCGGAGCGGCTCTCCAGGCGAGCCGTGCACCCGGCTAGCGAGCGCTCCCGCTCGAGCAGTCGCTGTGATTGCTCGCGCTGCTCGATCCCCATCGAGGGGCTCGGCATCAGCTCGCTCCCGTGGATGTGCGCGAAGGTCAACTCGCCATCTGCATCGACGAGCTGGCGGGCGAGCGCGATGGCGTCGCGCCCGTTGGATCTTCCGTCAACTCCCACAAGCACCTTCTCGAACACTTTCGTCTCCTTCGTAGCTGACACGAAGCTTCACGCCCGCGCGCTCGCCGCTCATCCGTGGCCACTCGCAAAGTGCTCGCGGGCTTCTACCTATCGGGTCGAGCTCCGGGGTTGACAGCGGGTCGAGCTCGGGACAGCGGGTCGAGCCCCGAGTTGACAGCGGGTCGAGCTCGCTAGCTCACAGAGGGTCGAGCTCGCGCGCCTCGAGCGGAGGAGTCACTCGCCCTCCGGGGGTCCGTCGCGGTTTCCCCCACCGATAATGGGGGCTTTCTACTGAGGCGCTCCGTCACGGGTAAACGTAGGGTCTTGGCCGGATCGGACGACGCACGAGACGAGGAGGCGCGTGGTGAACGTGTTGGGCGCGGTCTTCAACTTGAACAACCCGGCGCACGTCGTGCACTGGCATTTCTTTCAGATGTCGGTGTCGAACATCGTGGTGATCGTGGCGATGCTCGTCGTATTCGCGCTCGCGATCCTGCTGCCATTCCCCGGCGCCGCTCGCCGGCAGGCAGCGCGCGAGCAGGGGAGCGGGTCGTGAGCGTCGCGGCGACACCGAAACGCAATTGGACAGTACGCACGCGCGAAGCCGGCGTGGCGGCGCTGCCACCGGAGAAGCTACTCCCGGAGGGACAGCCTACATACGTGGACTCATGGATCTACATCTTCGGCGTGGCAACGCTCTCGGCGCTGATCGTGATCATCGGCTCGGGCATGATCCTCACCCTAAAGGGTCCCGCCTGGTGGCACGACACGGGCATCGGCCACTTCTTCAATTCGATCCACCTATGGGCCGTCGAGCTGTTCTTCTTCACGATGGTGGTTCACCTGTGGGGCAAGTACTGGATGGCCGCCTGGCGGGGTGGGCGCGCGAAGGTGTGGATGACGGGCGCGATCACCTTTCTGATCGCCGTCCCAGCCGCGCTCACCGGGTATGTGTCACAGCAGAACTTCGACGCGCAATGGATCTCCACGCAGGCCAAGGACGCGATGAACTCGCTCGGCGTGGGCGCCTTCTTCAACGTCACCAACTTCGGGCAGATGTATAGCTGGCACATCCTGCTCTTCCCAGTGGCGGTTGTGGCCCTGGTGTCGGCCCACGTGCTGCTGGTACGCCGCCACGGAGTGGTTCCTCCGTTCGAGCTCTCCGAGCGCGACACCGTTTCGCGCGCGTCCGACGCTTCGCCTCCACCGACACCGCCCGCCGGTGGCATCTCGGCGGGCGATTCGGTGGCGGGCGGCGCCCCAGGCGGCGCTCCCCCAGGCGGCGCTCCCAACCCCAGCGACCCGCTCGGCCGTCAAGGAGCGGGGTCATGACCCGCTTCACCGACAAGACAAGCGCATGGAAAGGGCCCTACGCCCCCTACGACCTGGTGAAGGAGCTGTGCATAGCGCTCGGCGTGATCACGCTGCTGGCGGTCGTGCTGACGGTGCTGTTCTCCTCGCCCGACGACAAGCCGAGCACGATCGCGTCATGGTCGACGGCGATGCCCGCCGACTTCGTGGGCACGGCGGTGAGCGAGCTCGACGGCACGAGCGGAACCGCCGAATACGGGCCGCCCTACAACAACGCCGCCGAAGGACAGCACGCCGCCTTCCTCAAACCGCAGGAATGGCTCGGCGTGAGCCATCCGATCGACACACCCAACGCCTACGTGTTCGAACCGCTGCAAACGATCCCCAACGACCCGGCCGTGAAGAACGCGGTGGCCACATACAAGGCGGCCCCCGTCAAGCAGCAGAAGGAATGGTCGGAAGCCTATGCCAAGGCGCTTGAAAAAGCGACGGTCCAGCCAAACGGCACGCTGAAGGTGCCACCGGGCGAATACGGGCCGGTGCCCGTGATTATGGGCGCCCTGCTCGGCCTTGCCCAAACCGGCGGCCTGGAAGGCAACCTGCTGCGCAGCAGCCAGTTCTTCCAAACCGACTACACCAAGCCGCTGCTGCTGATGGCGGACGGGAAACTGCTCGAAGAACGCGCCGAAGCCGACCATCTGCTGGGCGACCAGTGGGGGATGATGAACGAGACGGGCTCCTATCCGGGCCAGTCGTGGCTGTGGCTCTACACGTTCTGGTACCAAGTCGAACCTTTCAAGGAATCCGAAAATGCCGACATCCTGGTGGTGCTCGTAATGACGGTGCTGAGCCTCGCTTTCATCCTGATCCCGTTCATCCCGGGCATCCGCTCCATCCCGCGCTGGATCCCCGTGCACAGGCTGATCTGGCGCGAGCACTATCGCGCGTCGGGCGTCGGATAGAGGCGCTCTCACACTTCGGGTGAGGCGGCGCCGGCGAGCGCCGGCGCTCGCGCGGCATCGCGCCGGCGCAGTGCCCAACGCCGCAGCTCGTCCGCCCCCCACACGATGAATGGGAAGGGGAGCGCCAGCAGCAGCGCGTCCGGTGGCAGCGCGGCGGTCGCGAGCAGCGATTGCAGCGGCGGGAAGTAGACGATCGCCCCCGCGAGCAGCAGCTCGAACGCGATGCCATAGAGCAGGAGACGATTTGAGAAGACGCCCACCGAGCGCAGCGACGCGCGGTCGGTGCGCGCGGCGAAGGCGGTGCCGATCTGGCACGCCACCATCGAGAAGAAGGTCATCGTGGTGGCCTGCAGGTAGCCATGGTGAAGCGGTGTGCCCGCGCCGGTGGGGTCGCCGAGGCTCCAGCCGGCTTTGGTGAGCACGTAGAAGAAGCCCCCCATCTGCAGAACCGCGGAGATCAGACCGAGGAACAGCCACGCGCGCAGCAGCATCGGCGGCTGGATCACGCTTTCCGAGCGCTCGCGCGGGGCGCGCTCCATCAAGCCCGGCTCGGCCGGCTCGCGTCCCAGCGCGAGCGCCGGCAACGTCTCGGTGCCTACGTCGAAGGCAAGCAGCTGAAGCACCGTAAGCGGCAGCGGGATCGCGCCGCCACCGAGCGCATACACGAGGAACGGCGTCACCTCGGGGGTGGCGTGGGCGAAGATGTAGAGGATGAACTTGCGGATGTTGTCGTACACGCGCCGCCCCGCCTGAACGGCGAGCGCGATGGTGGCGAAGTTGTCGTCGGTGAGCACCATCGTTGAGGCCTCGCGCGCCACATCGGTGCCCGAGCGGCCCATCGCGATGCCGATGTCAGCCCGGCGCAGCGCCGGCGCGTCGTTCACGCCGTCGCCCGTCATCGCCACCACGTGACCCTCGGCGCGCAGGGCGTCGGCGATGCGCAGCTTCGCCTCCGGGGAGCTGCGCGCGAAGATCAGCTCCTCGCCGCCCCGCAACAGCTCGTCGAGCTCGTGCTCGTCCATCGCGTCGAGCTCCTCCCCCGTCACGATGCGCGGCCGCTGCCCGCCGATGCCCACCTGGCGAGCCACGGCAGCCGCGGTGAGCCCGTGGTCGCCGGTGATCACGATCACGCGGATGCCCGCCGCGTGACAGTCGGCCACGGCGCGAGCCACCTCGGGGCGCGGTGGGTCGATCATCGCCACGAGTCCCAGCAGGCACAGCTCGCGCTCGACCTGCTCACGGTGCTCGGGCTCATCTTCGCCGCGCATCAGTTGCCGCCTGGCGATCGCGAGCACGCGCAGCCCCGAGCGCGCGTACCGCTCGACGGTCGCCTCCGCGCGCGAGCGGTCCTCGGGGGTGAGCGCTCGCTCGGCCCCGTCAGGGGTGAGCAGACGCACGCAGCGCGAGAGCACAGCTTCGGGCGAGCCCTTGGTGTGCACCCACACGCCGCTCTCGCGCTCGTCGAGCGTTGACATCAGCTTGAGCGTGGGGTCGAAGCGGAACTCCCCTCGCCTCCTGCGCACGCCCTGCTCCGCGCTGGCCGCGCCGAGTAGCTCCGCGGCGGCGCGCATCATCGCCACCTCGGTGGGATCCCCGATCGCCTCACCCCCATCGCCGAGTTGCGCGTTGTTGCACGCCGCCATCGCGATCGCCAGCTCGCGCGGCGCCGGCCCCGGGGCGCCCGCGCTCGCGCCGGCCCCCACGTCCCCTCGCGCGAGCGCGCTAGGCCCCTTTGGCGCATGCTCCGGCGCATGGACACCCTCCGAGGCATCGACGCGGGTGCTCGCGCCGCCGTCGAGCTCCAGCTCTTCCCCGGGCGACCACACCGAGGTGACGCGCATGCGGTTCTCGGTGAGCGTGCCGGTCTTGTCGGTGCAGATCACGTCGGTCGAGCCGAGCGTCTCCACCGCGCTCAGGCGCTTCACGACCGCCCCCTCGCGCACGAGTCCGCGTACCCCCACCGCGAGCGCCAGCGTGATCACGGGGAGCAGTCCCTCGGGGACGTTCCCCACGAGCAGGCCCACGGCGAACACGATGGCCCCCGTGAACGAGAGCCCCGCGCCGAAGATCGCGATCGGGATGAAGGCGACGCCCATGAGGACGGCGATCAGCGCGATCAGCCACGCCACGCGCCTGACCTGGTGCTCGAGCGGGCTCTCCTCCGCGGTGACGCGCTCGGACAGCGAAGCGATACGGCCGATCTCGGTGTGCATGCCGGTCGCGAACACGAGCGCGCGCGCGTCGCCCTCGGTGCAGACGGTGCCGCTCAGCACGAGCTCGCGCGCCTGCAACAAAGGCACGCTCGTGTCGACCAGCTCGGCAGAGCGCAGCACGGGCACCGACTCGCCCGTGAGCATCGAGAGGTCGACCTCCACAGCGCCGCTGAGCAGCCGCGCGTCGGCTGACACGCGGTCGCCTTCCTCGATCGCGAGCACGTCGCCGGGCACGAGCTCGCGCGCGGGGATCTCCCGCTCCACCCCGTCGCGCAGCACCTTCGCTTGCGCGGGCAGGAACCGCGCGAGCGCCTCCACGGCACGCTCGGCCTGGGCCTCTTGGACGAAGGCGAAGATGGCGTTGACGGCGATCACCACGACGATCGCGACCGCCACCGCGACGATCCCGACGAGGTAGGAGAGCAGCGCCGCCGCCCACAGCAGCAGCGCGAGCGGGTGGGTGAACTGGCGGGCGAGCTCCTTCGGCCAGCGCCGCCCGCCGCGGCGGGTGAGCTCGTTGGGCCCGTACTGGACGAGCCTGCGTTGCGCCTCGCGCGAGGAGAGGCCAGCGCGCGCGGCGCGCAGGTCTCGCAACAGCAGCGCCACACGCTCCTCGGGGTCGGGCTGCTCCGCCGATCCCGACTCGGGCGGCGCGGCGCCCGACACCTCGCTCACGAGCGCCCGCCGAGCTCGCTCAGCAGCCTCAACTCGTCGAGGAGCAGGCGCGGCAGCAGGAAGTGCTCGCGCACGCGCTCGCGCCCGGACCAGCCGAGTTCCTGGGCGAGAGCGCGATCGCGCAGCAGCCCCAGGAGCGCCTCGGCGCACTCCTCCACCGAATCCACCAGCAAACCACCGGCCCCGTCCGCCATCTGCAGCGGTATGCCGCCGGCGCGCCCGGCGACGACCGGTGTGGACTTCCACATCGACTCCGACACCACCAACCCGAAGCCCTCGCGGATCGACTTCTGCACGACCACGTCGGAGAGGCGCTGGAAGGCGTTCACCTCGACGTTGCCCACGCCCGTGAGGTTGGTGTAGAGGTGGATCAGATCGTCGCCGCCGGCGTGGTCGGCGACCTGCTTGTACACCTCCCACCCCTCTGGATCATCGAGCGCCATCGAGCCGACCAGCGCGAGCTGCAACTCGGGGATCTCCTCGCGCGCGAGCCTATAGGCGGCGATCACGCCGAGCGGGTCCTTCCAGGCGTCAAAGCGCGACACCTGGGTGACCAGCGGCCCGTGTGAGGCTACGCCGATCCAGGCGAGGATCCGGTGGGCGGTGTCGGGCGCGAGCTCGAAGTTCTTCGGGCTGAGCGGGTCGATCGCCGGGGCGATCGTGCGCACGCGCGCCACCGGGAGATCGGGAGGAACGAACTCTGGCATCGTGAACACGGCGGCATCGAACTCGGAGAGGTAGGGGCGCAGGAACGCCCACGTGTCGGGGTTGGGCTCTGAGGTGTCGATGTGACAGCGCCACACCCACCGCGCCGCGCCCTGCTCGTGCATCGAGGCGAGCGCGGCCGGCTGGGGGTCGTGGACGACGATGAAGTCATACCCACCGTCGACCTCACCGACGTTCTCGCGCGCGCATTGCAGCCACGCCTCGCGCTCGGTCTCCGTGGGCGCTTCGCGCGCGCCCTGCAGGCCGTTGTGCAAGGACTTGGTGGCCTCGAAGAAGCGGTCGTCGCCCGTTATGACCTTCCAGTCGACCTCCAACCCGAGGTCGCGCAACAACGGCACCGAGGAGCGCAACAGCTCGGACACGCCGCCGCCGTAGGAGGTGGCGTTGATGTGAAGCACGCGCGCGCCCGCCAGCGCCCGTGCCTGCTCGCGCAGCTCGACGAGGATGCGCTCGGGCACCACGCCCTGGTAGGCGTCGAGCGACCAGCGGCCGACGGCTACGCGCTGGAGCATCGACCGCCCCCCACGCCTTCGCTGCTCACGACCGTTTGGTTCGCGCGGCCACGAAGCACCACCGCCCTACACCCCCGTGAGATCGCGGCGGCGAAAGAGCCACAGCGCGCCACCCGCGCAGAGCGCCGCGAGCGCGAGCATGATGGCGGCGGCGCCGAGCTTGAAGGCCTGCGCGGGAACGAGCCCGACGTGCTGGAAGGGCGACACGTCGAGCAGCCATTTCGGTGCGCCGAGGATCCCCCCGAAGAGCTGCCACACAAACGCCACGGCCACCAGCCCGTAGGCGATTCCGGCGCCTGAGCGCGGGTGGAGCGAGAAGGCGAGCGCCCCGAGGCCGAGGAACAGAAGCGACACGGGCAGGCAGTTGGCGCCCGCTTCGAGCATGTCGGTGAGCGACACGTCGGCGCTCTGTAGCGCGGCGCCCACCCACGCGAGCACGCCCGCGACGAGCGAGATCGCGACCGCTCCGCCAACCCCGATGGCGAGCCTTCCGGCCAGCCAGCGGTAGCGGTCGACCGGCAGCGCGAACAGAGTCTCCAGGCGCTGCTCGGCTTCCTCGTGGCGCGCGGCGGCGATTTGCGAGCAGCAGTAGAGGCTGACGGCGAGCACGAAGAAGAGGAAGGAGAGCCCGATGTAGCCGGCCGGCTTTGTGATGGACACGGCCCCGAGCTTCTGTATCTGGCGCTGCAGGTTGTTTGAGATGCCGGCCGAGGACACCGTCGTTGAGATCAGGCCGACGATGAGCGCGAAGAAGCCGAGCCCGAGCACCCAGCCCGCGAAGCTGCCGCGCTCCTCACGCACGGCCAGCGCCGTCGGCGAGGAGAGCAGCCACCGGCGCGGCGGAGCGCTCTCGCGAGCCCTCAGCAGGCCGCTGCCCACGTCGCGGCGAGCCGAGATCCCGCCGGCGGCGAGGAGCAGGAGCGCCGTGGCGGCGATCGGCAGCGATAGCACCCATGCGTGGGCGCCTGTGAACGGCCGCAGTTCCTCTGCCCAGCCGAGCGGTGTCGTCCAGCGCAGCCATTCAAGCCCCGAGGCGGTGTCGGCGATCACGCGCAGCACGAGCGCCAGCGTGAGCGCCGCCGTCGAGAGCTCGATCGCCAGCCGGCGCGTGGAGGCGAGCTGGCTCGCGAGCGCGCCCACGCCCACGAACACCGGCGCCGCCGAGACGGTGGCGAGCGCGAGATAGGCCGACCCCCCGACGGGCAGCCGCGCTCCCACGAAGCCCACGAGGAGGGCCAGCCACAGCATGAGCGCCCCGGCGCCGGCCGCCACGAGCGCCGCGAGGTAGGCGTGGCGACGGCTGAGCAGGCCCGCCAGCACGAGCTCCTCGCGCCCCGCGTCCTCCTCGGCTCGCAGCGCACGGACGGCGGCGAGCACGCCCCACATGGCGGCGAGGATCGCTGCGAAGCCGCCGATGCGCCACGCGGTGTAGCCACCGACCGAGAGCAGGTCGTAGGGCTTGCCGTAGAAGAGGCGCACGCTCGCGTTGCCGCCGAACGCGTGGGCGAAGCCGAGCCGGTCCTTGAGCGTCGGGTAGGTGGAGCGGTAGCCGACGACATTGGCGTAGGAGACGAGCGCGAAGAGCAGCGCGAAAGAGTAGTTGCGAGCGCGCGAGTCGGCGAGCTTGCGCCGTGCGATCGACACCGCGACCGCCGTCGTGCCGGCGGTCGCGGCAGCCGCCCGAGCCCTCGGCAGGGCGGCGCTAGCGCTCGGCGTGGCCATCGCGGGACTCGGTTGGAGCGCTCGATACGGTGGTATGGGCAGCGGTCGACACACCGTCGGAGGAGTCGTAGTGGTGCAGGAATATCTCCTCGAGCGAGGGCTCCCGGCTCGATAGAGCGAGGACCGGATGCTCGGCGAGGGCGGCAATGAGCGCTCCGACGCCGCCGCTCACCTCGCAGCGCAGCGCGTTCTGCCCGGCGCTCGCCACGCGCACGCCAGGCAGGCCCCCCAGGTCGGGCGCCGGCCCGGCGAAGGTGACCTCGATCGTTTGCGCGCCCAGGTGGCGCAGCTCGGCGAGCGTGCCCTCGTCCACGAGCCGTCCCTGGCGCAGGATGCCCACCCGGTCGCACAGGGCCTCCACCTCGGAGAGGATGTGCGAGGAGAGAAAGACGGTTTGCCCGCGCTCGGAGGCTTCGCGGACGGTCTCGCGGAAGGCGACCTCCATCAGCGGGTCAAGACCCGAGGTGGGCTCGTCGAGGATCAACAGGTCGGCCCGCGTGGCGAAAGCCGCCACGAGCTGCACCTTCTGGCGGTTGCCCTTCGACAGCGCGCGCACCCTCTTGAAAGGGTCGAGCTGGAAGCGCTCCACCAGCGCGTCGCGGTAGACCTCGTCGTGACCTCCGCGCAGGCGCGCGAGGTAGGCGAACGTCTCGGCGCTCGTGAGCGATGGCCACAGAAACGGCTCGCCCGCGACGTAGGCGACGCGCCGATGCGCGCCCACCGGGTCCGCCCAGGCGTCGATGCCAAACAGCTCCGAGCGCCCGGCGCTCGGGTGGTGCAGCCCCAGCAGCAGCCTGATCGTGGTGGTCTTGCCCGAGCCGTTGGGGCCGAGATAGCCGTACACCTCCCCGCGCTCCACGGCGAGATCGAGCGCGTCGAGCGCCAGCGTCTGGCCGTAGCGCTTGGTGAGACCCTCGGTGCGGATCGCGGATGGCATCTCGAGCCCGACGGTAAACCTCCCGGTGGTAAAGGACGTACGTACTCCTCCACATACCCCGCACGGCCCACTCCCGATGCTCGGTGAGCGTGCGGCGCTTAGGTTTGCTCACAACATCAACTGCCGCAAGCGATCAGTGGAAGGGAGGCCCGATGCTCGAGAAGATAGTGGTCGGGTATGCCAGCGATCGAGCCGGTCGCGACGCTCTGGCGCTCGCGGCCCAGATCGCGGCGGCGAGCGGTGGCGGCGTGACGGTGGTGTTTCCCTACCGCCCCGCGCTGACCCGCGAGACGAGCGAGCAGGCCCAAGCGCGCGTGGAGACGGAGGTGCGCGGGCAGCTCGACGCGATCCGAGCAAGCGAAGCTATAGGGTCGCCCGCCTACCGCTGGAGCCCCTCCTCGTGGCCGATCCGCGCGTTGCACGAGCTCGCTGCCTACGAGAACGCCGACTTGATGGTGATGGGCGCCGCGCGCGAGGACCTCGGCGACCGGCTGCACGTGGGCTTGATGGAGCGCATGGTGCACGGCGCGCCCTGCGCCGTGGCGGTGGCGCCGGCCGGCTACGCGGAGTCGCTCGGCACACCACCGCAAAAAGCCGCCGCCCCGACCGAAGCGGAGGACGTGGGGATCGAGCCAGCGGGAGCGCCGAACGGCGTGCGCTCGCGGCTGCGAAGGATCGGGGTGGGCTTCTCCCGCACCAGCGAGGGCAGGGCGGCCGTCACGCTCGCGCTAGAGCTCGCCGCTTTGGTGGGCGCGGGCGTGAACGTGATCGCGGGCGCCGGGTTGGAGCCGGCGCTCGCCAGCTACTCCTTCTCCTCGCCGGCGCTTGGGGAGGTGGAAGAGGAGATCTACGCCGAGACGGAGCAGACGCTCACACGCGTGTGCGAGGAGCTTGGGGCGGGCGACGGCGTGGACATCGAGCACGAAACGGTACGCGGCGACCCCGCGAGCGTGCTCGTGGAGCGAAGCGCCGAGCTCGACCTGCTGGTGCTCGGCTCGCGCGCTTACGGGCCGTTGCGACACGTGCTGCTCGGCAGCGTCTCGGCGCGGGCGATGCGCGAGGCGAAGTGCCCGGTGCTGGTGGTGCCGCGGGGTGTGGCGGGCGAGGATGGACACGCTGACGAGCAGCCCGCGGGCGTCGCCCGGCACGCCTGAGGGCGTCGCCGGCCGGGGCCTCAGCGAGGCCGAGGCGGCCGCACGGCTGGCCGCCGCCGGGCGGCCGTCCAAGCCGCTCACGAGCCGCTCCTACCGCAGCATCGTGCGAGCGAACGTGTTCACCGTCTTCAACCTCATCCTCGCGGTGTTCGGTACCGTGACGCTCGCCTTCGGCGACTGGCGCGACGCGCTGTTCCTCGGCGTGATCGTGGCGAACACGACGATCGGGATCGCACAGGAGACCCGCGCCAAGCGCGCGCTCGACCGGCTCGCGCTGCTCGTGGCCCCCCGAGGACTCGCGGTGCGCGACGGGAGGGAGCGCGAGGTCGGGGTGGGAGGGGTGGTGATTGGGGATCTGCTGCGTGTGGGGCCCGGCGACCAGGTGGTGGCGGACGGCGAGCTGGTGGAGGCGCACGAACTGCGCCTTGACGAGTCGATCCTCAGCGGAGAGTCCGACCCCGTGGAGCGTGGGGTCGGCGAGAGCGTCCGCTCCGGCGCGTTCGTGGCCGAGGGAGTCGGCGCGTTCCTCGTGAGCGCCGTGGGCGAGCAGAGCTTCGCGGCGCGCATCGTGGGCGAGGCACGCTCGTTCAGACATCCCCGCTCGCCCCTGGAGCAGGCGGTCAACCGGCTGCTTTATGGCCTGGTCGTGCTGATGGTGGGCCTCGGCGCGGTGCTCGGCTACTCGCTCTACCACCGCCACGTGCACCTCCACGAAGCGGTGTCCACCTCGGTGGCTGGCGTGGTGAGCCTCGTGCCGGAGGGGTTGATCGTGCTGCTCAGCCTCACCTACGCGGTGGCGTGTGTGCGGATGGCGCGTCGAGGGGTGCTCGCCCAGCAGCTCAACGCGATCGAGTCGCTGGCTTCGGTGGATGTGATCTGCCTGGACAAGACCGGCACGCTGACGGAGTCGGGCCTGCGCGTCGAGGCGATCGAGGCAGTGGAGGGGGTGGATGAGCGGGAGTTGGCCACGAGCCTGGGGCGCTTCGCCGCTTGCGCCGGCACACGCAACGCGACGATTCGAGCGCTCGCCGAAGCATTTGCCGCCGTGCCCGAGCAGCCACGAAGCGAGGTCCAGTTCAGCTCGGCAAGGCGCTTCAGCGCGGTTGGGTTGGCGGACGGCACGTACTATCTGGGCGCGCCCGAGCGACTGCCGCTCGGCGGGCTGGAGGAGCGCTCGCGCGTGCTTCAGCGGGAGGGTCGTCGCGTGTTGGCGCTGGCGAGGGGGCCAGCCGAGCCCGCGCGGGAGGACCCGGCGCGCTCAAACGATCCCGCGGCTGCGACCCAGTCCGGTGGGACCCTCGAGGACGGGCGTCGTGAGGCCGCCGACCGCGGCGACGCGCCGCCCACAGGCCTGCGCCCGCTCGGGCTGGTGGTGCTCGCCGAGCGCCTGCGCCCCAACGTGCGGCTGACGGTCGAGTTCCTGCTGGAACAGGGCATCGAGCTGAAGGTGCTCTCGGGCGACTCCCCCGCCACGGTGGCGGCGATCGCGCGCGACGTGGGCATACCCGTGGGCGAGGTTACAGAGGGCGCCGACATCCCGGGGGACGCACAGGAGCTGCGCGACTTCGCCTCGCGCGCGAGCGTGGTGGGGCGCATCTCGCCGGATGGCAAGCGCGCCATCGTGGAGGCGCTGCGCGAGCAGGGCCGCTACGTGGCGATGGTGGGTGACGGCGTGAACGACGTTCCGGCGCTCAAGCGCGCCCGCCTTGCGATCGCGCAGGGCAGCGGCGCGCAGATGGCGCGCTCGATCGCCGACCTCGTGCTCGTGGACGGCGACTTCGACGCCGTGCCGGCGCTCGTGCGGGAGGGCCGCCAGGCGCTACGCAACCTGCAGCGCGTGACGAAGCTGTATGTGACGAAGTCGGCGTTCGCCGCTTTCCTGATCCTCACGATCGGCACCACCTCGGAGGCCTACCCGCTGCTGCCGCGCCATCTGAGCCTCGCGGCGGCGCTGGCGATCGGCATCCCCACGTTCTTCCTCGCGCTCGCCCCCTCCAGCGGGCCATGGAAGCCGGAGGGGTTCGTGCGCCGTGTCGCCCGCTTCGCCGTCCCCGCGGGGACGATCGTGGGCGTGGGCACCGTCACCGGCTACCTGTTCGCGCTGCACGATCTCGACTACAGCGTGATCCAAGCGCGAACAGTCGCCGCGACGGTACTTGTGGCTGTGGGTCTTTATCTCGTGCTCGTGCTCGAGTCCACCGGCTCGCTGCGACGCTCGGGGATCGTGGGCGCGATGTGCCTCGCGCTGGCGGGCGCGTACGCGCTGGTGCTCGCGCTGCCCGCCACGCGCCACTTCTTCCAGTTCGCGGCGCCGGGCTCGGGGATGCTGCTCACCGCCGGCCTCGCCGCCGCCGTGTCGATCGGGGCGCTCGTGCTGTCTGGCTTCGGCCTCAGCGAAGCCACGCGCTCGCCCGAGATCGCGGGATGAGCGCGCTTCCTCGCACCCCTCGCCGCGAGGCCCTCGTCGGGGGCGTGCGGATGTACCTCGCGCCGGTGGCAGCCACCGTTGGGATCGTGACGGGAGGCGTGCTCTATGCCTTCGCGGGCAGCGACGCGGCCGACCTCGCGTGGGCCGCGACCGTGGCGATCATGCTCGTTCCGCTCACGTGGTCGGTGCTGCGCGCCCTCTCGCACGGCGACCTCGGCGTGGACGTGATCGCGTTGCTGGCGATGGCTGGCGCGCTCGCCCTCGGCGAGTACCTCGCCGGCGCGGTGATCGCGCT
>DATBTP010000109.1:0-2335 GCA_036559185.1 Solirubrobacteraceae bacterium
GGATGTTCAGGCGGTCGGCGAGACCGTAGTCGGAGAGCCCGTAGACGATGCCGTAGTTGATCATCTTGGCCTTCGCGCGCATGCCTGGGTCGATCGCGTCCGGCCGTACTTCGAAGACCTGCGAGGCGGTGGCGGTATGGACGTCTTCGCCCCGCTTGAAGATCTCCTCCAACACCGGCTCGGACGCCGCATGGGCGAGCACGCGCAGCTCGATCTGGGAGTAGTCGGCA
This sequence comes from Solirubrobacteraceae bacterium, assembly GCA_036559185.1. Taxonomy (GTDB): domain Bacteria; phylum Actinomycetota; class Thermoleophilia; order Solirubrobacterales; family Solirubrobacteraceae; genus Palsa-744. The sequence goes on from DATBTP010000109.1 coordinate 231, forward strand.
GAGACGAGCAGCCAGCCCTCCTCGGCCTCGAAGCAGCCGCGGATCTCGCGCCCCAGCGCGGTACGGATGGGGACGTTCTGCATGTTGGGGTTGGTTGAGGCCAAGCGTCCGGTTTGTGCCCCGGCTTGCAGAAAAGTGGTGTGAATGCGTAGGCGCTCGTCCACTTGCTCGGGCAGCACGTCGAGGTAGGTCTTGATGAGCGTGGAGAGCTCGCGCCAGCGCTCGACGCAGGGGACGATCTCGTGCTCCTCGCGAATCGCCTGGAGCACGCGCGCGTCGGTAGAGAAGCCCGTCTTGCCCCGACGCTTGCGTGAGAGACCGAGCTTCTCGAACAGGATCTGCCCAAGCTGCTGAGGGGAGCCGATCGTGAACTCCTCCCCGGCGAGTTCGTAGATGCGACGTTCAAGGCCTGTGATCTCCTCGCGCACGCGCCCCGTTATCTCCTCCAGGCGCATCACGTTGAGGCGCACACCTAGCACCTCCATGTCGCGGAGCACCGAGACGAGCGGGAGCTCCACGTCGCGCATCAAGCGCTCGAGGCCCCGCTCCGAGATCTGCTCGCGCTGCCACGCCGCGAGCGCGGCGAGCAGCAACGCGTCGGCCGCCAGCGGGTCCTCCACGCTCGCCACCAGACCGCGCTCTTCGCAGAGCTCCGCGAAGGGATAGCCGCGTCTGGCTGGCTCGAGCAGGTAGGCCCCGAGCAGCGTGTCGTGCGCGAGACCCGGCGGGACGACCCCGAACGCCTTCGCGTCGTGAGCCACTGTCGCCGCCTCTGCACAAGCGGCCACGACCTCCCCCGGGTAGGAACAGTCCCCTACGAGCACGACGGCGCGCGAGGCGGCGGCCGCCTTCTTTCCCTGGGTGGCCCCGGCGGGCGGCGGGTCGGGGGTGACCGCGAAGCGCCACGGGGAGCCGGCGGCGAACAGCTCCCCGTCCTTCACCTCGGCGGGGCGCACGGCGATGCACAACTCGCGGGGCTTCGTGCCGCTCGCGGTCTTCAGGCTCGCGATGTCGGCGACCGTACCGTTGCGCACCCGCCCCGTGAGCTTGACCTCGTCGGAGGATGTGGCTTTGGCGAGCTCGGCCTCGCCGAGCGCCTCTTCCAGGCGGCGCAGGGGGTCGCGCAGCTCGTGGCGGCGAAACACCTCGCGAAGCCGCGAACGCTCCGGTTCGCGGGCGGCCTCGCTCTTGAGGTCGAACTCGACCGCCAGATCGCGCTTGACGGTGGCGAGGCTCTTTGACATGCGCGCGTCCTCGGCGTGGTCGACGAGGGCCTGCTTGCGCTTCGGGCCGCCGATATCGCGCACGTGCGAGAGCACGCCCTCAAGCGAGCCGTACTTGCCGATCAACTCGCTGGCCGTCTTCTCGCCGATACCCGGGATGCCGGGTATGTTGTCGGAGGTGTCGCCCTTGAGGCCGTAGAAGTCGGGGATCAGCTCGGGGGGCAGTCCGTAGCGGTCGATCACCGCCTGGCGGTCATAGAGCTTGGTCTCGGTGATGCCGCGGGCGGTGGCCATCACCTGTACGAGCCCCTGCTCGTCGATCAGCTGGAAGACGTCACGGTCGCCGGTGACGATCGTGACCGGGACGCCCGCCGTGCGCGCCTGCTCGGCGAGCGAGGCGATGACGTCGTCGGCCTCGTAGCCGTCGAGCTTGACGTTGCGATAGCCGAAGGCCTCCACGAGCGGTTCCATCGCCGGCCACTGCATCTTGAGCAGGTCGGGGCGCGAGCGCCTGCCCGCCTTGTAGTCGGCGAACAGCTCGGTGCGCCCAGAGCTGCCCGCGTCCCACGCGACCATCGTGGGCTGAACGCCGTAGTCGGTGACGATCTTCACGAGCATCGAGGCGAACCCGAAGATCGCGTTGGTGGGCTCTCCGGTGGAGGTGGCGATCGACTCGGGCAATGCGTAGAAGGCCCGGTAGACGAGGCTCGGACCGTCGATCAGAAACAGGCGGCGTTCCACGCGGAGCACTTTATTCCCCAAGGGGCGACTCGCGTGGGCGCCGGAGTAGCCCGATCTCCGCGCGCCCGCGCGCCAAGTCAGCCACAGAGACGAACACAAGCCCGCGCGGGGCGAGAGGAGCGAAGCAAATAACATGCCGGG
>DATBTP010000110.1:0-8877 GCA_036559185.1 Solirubrobacteraceae bacterium
CGCTCTCGCCCGCCGGAGCCGTCTCGCCCGATGAGATCTGAGCCGCCGGGGCGCCGTCGCCCTGGCCGAGCTCGCTCTTCATCTTCGCGAGCTCGTCATCGACGGCGGGCTGGCTGGAGAGCTGCTTGAGCTGGCGGTCGATGTCGTCTTCGCCGGAGCCGAGCTGGGTGACGTCGTCGAACGTGCCGGCGGCTTCGAGCTCCTGCACGGCGTCCGCGCGAGCGCGCATGTTTTCGGTCTTGTCGACCGCGCGCTGCATCGCCAGCCCGACGTCGGCCATCTGCTCGCCGACCCCCGTGGCCGCCTCGGAGATCCGAACCTGGGCCTCGGCGGCTGAGTACTGCGCCTTGATGACCTCCTTCTTCGTCCTGAAGGCTTCGATCTTGGCGCGCAGTTTCTGCTCGGAGTCGGTCAGCTTCTGCTGCTGCTCCTCGAGTTCGGTGACCTGCCCGTCGAGCGACTGGAGCTCGGTCTGGGCGACGTTCTTGCGTTCGAGCGCGACGCGGGCGAGATCCTCGTGCCCGGAGGACAGGGCCTGACGGGCCTGGGTGTCGAGCTTGACGACGTTCTGCTGCAGCGAGCTCTCCTGCATCTGCAGGCGCTTCTTGGCGGTCACGACGTCGGCGATGCCCTTCTTGACGTTCTGCAGCTGTTCGACCTGCTTCTGATAGCTGTAGTCGAGCGTCTCGGCGGGGTCTTCGGCGCGATCCAAGAGCTTGGACACCTTGGCCTTCACGACGGTTGACATGCGCCCGGTCAAACCGGCCATCTAAATCCTCCTGTGGGGCGGGGACGTGGGGCTACAAGCGTAGCCGACGCGGCCTATAGGCCGGTGGGGTGGCGAACGACGAAGCCTTCGTTGGCCGGACGCAACGGGCGCCAGCGGGGGCCCTGCTGGTTGGAGGGATCGTCGGCGGCGCTGGTGTCGAGGCGCAGCCCCGCGACGGTCATGTAGGCGTGGCCGGCGTTCGTGAAGATCGTCACCCATCTGCCGACGCCGTGCGAGCCGAAGCTCGTGAATTCCGAGGAGTCCTCGGGCGTTGTGAGCAGGTGGCCGCCGTGGAGGGCGAAGGAGACGGTGCCCGAGCAGTCATAGCCGGGCGAGCTGAAGGAGGCGTGGCCTCCGCCCCAGATGTAGGGCAGGCCGACGATCTGGTTGCCGGCCCAGATCAGCTTCTGGATAGCCAGCGGCGCTGACATCGGAGCGGCGGCGAAGCCGTTGACGTAGCGCGCGGCGCGACCCGGCACGAGCAGGTCGGGCTTGCCGGGGGCGATCACCCCGGCGGCGGCGCCGCCGGTGACCGACTTGAGTTCCCCGGAGGCTTGCGCGGAGACGTATGGAACGACCTGGCCGGATGCCAGCTTCTCGTAGACCGGGCCGCTGTAGGCGATGTTGGCGGAGTTGGAGGTGACGGGCGCGGTGTAGGGCTTCTTGGCGGGCGCTTGGCTGGCGGGAGCGCCGCCGCCGGACGCCCTTGTGGCGGTGCGCTTCGCGGAGGCGCCACCGGCGGAGACGCCACCGGTGCCGCCGGCGATCGCCGGCACGGGCGAAACCGCCAGGATCAGAATGCTGAAAACCCCTGAGCAAATAGCCCGGAACCGCACAGCGTCAACCTCTTTCGTCGGCCTGCGGGGTTAGCTGACGGGCTAGCGCTGAAAGAGCCTGCGCTTCTCACGGATTACCGCGGGATTCGCCCCAACAACTTGGGTCCCCCGTTCCTTGGCTTCTGACCAAGGATTCGGCGTTCGGGGCGGCAGGCTATCAAAGTGCAACGACGGTTGCAGCGGTTGCACGGTTTCGACCGGATTTGCCCCCTAATAGCGGGCTTTTTGGCGGATTTCCGCGAAGAAAGAGAGGAGAGGGCGTTCGGTACGCTTACGGCAGGAGCGATGCGCTGAGCTTGACGATCGTCCACGAGCAGGATCCCGACAGCGACTGGATCGTCGTCTCGATTCCCGAGGTGCCCGGCGTACATAGCCAGGGGCGTACTCGCGAGGAAGCGCGAGAGATGATTCTCGACGCGCTGGCCGGGATGCTGGAGCTGCGAGCCACCGACCGCGAACCGCTGGGCAAGACCGTCGGCAGTGAATCGCTCGACATCGTCGCTGTGTGAAGCGCCGAGACCTCGAACGCCACATGGCCAGGCACGGGCGAGGCTCCTACGCGAGGGGGTCAACCACAGCTACTGGGGAATCGACGCGGAACGCTCCGCCGCGGTTCCACGCCACCGCGAGATCGCCTATCCCGTCGCGCGCGGCGTCTGCCGCGACCGAGGATCCCGCCGCCAACGGGATCGCGCTAGGGACACGAGCCTCTCCAGGGCTCGCGGGACGGTTCGACCTCACGAGGCCCTACGCCGACGACGCGCCACGCGCGCGCCTGCGTCGGAACTCCCCCATTCCGTCTATCCCTTCCGACGGCTTGCGGGATGTCTTGCCCGCGCTCGGCGCGACCCGCGCCACCGTCGGATGCGACGGGTAGCGTGCGGAGCCGTGCGCGCAACCTCCTTCCGCACCGGTACCGTCGTTGTCGGCCTCTGCGCCGCCCTCGCCGGCTGCGGCAAGACGCTTGCGCCACGGACCGCCGAACAGGGCGCCGGACCCGTGGCGATTGGCGAACACGGCGCGGGCGGCCTCTCGACGAAGAACACGACCCGGCTAGGGGGAGCGACGGGCGTCGTGGACGCGGCGGCGGTGGCGGTGGCGGTGTATCCCGGCCTCACCCCGGCCACCCGTCCCCAGGCGGTGGTGCTAGTGGACGAGAACGATTGGCCGGGAGCGCTGGCGGCCTCGACGCTAGCCGGCCACCCGTTGCACGCGCCGCTGCTCTACAGCGAAGGCGGCACGTTGCCGCAGGCAAGCGAGCGAGCGCTGAGCGCGATGAAACCGACGGGAAGCGCGGCGCTTGGCTCGGCGGCGGGCGGCGCGGGGGAAAGCGCGCGGGTGATCGCCATCGGCGGCGCGCCAGCGCCCGCGGGCTATGCCACGCGGTCGGTCCAAGGCGCCAATGCCCCCTTGCTCGCGGTGGCGATCGAGCGGCTGGCGAGCAGCCTGCGCGGGCACACCCCGCGCCGGGTGATCGTGACGGCCGCCGAAGCTCCTCCGGCGATGACGGCGCCCGCGGCGGGCTTGGCGGCGCAGAGCGCCGCGCCGATCTTGTTCGTGCAGAGAGCGAGGGTGCCGAAGGAGACGGCGGACGAGCTGGAACGGCTCGGGCGACCCTCCATATATGTGGTGGGACCGACGAGCGTGGTGAGCGAACGCGCGGCGCGTGAGCTCGAAAGCTTCGGCGCGGTCACCCGCATCGAAGGGGCCGACCCGCAGAGTAACGCGGTCGCCGTGGCGCGCTTCAGCGATGGCACGTTCGGCTGGGGGGTGGTGGAACCGGGACACGGATTGGTGTTCGCAAACGCTCAGCGCCCCCTCGACGGCCCCGCCGCGGCGCCGCTGTCGGCAACGGGCGACTACGCGCCGCTCCTGCTTTTGGAAAGCCCAGACCGGCTGGGATCGGCGTTGGGCTCGTATCTCGGCGACCTGCAGCCCGGGACGCCGCCCTCCGGTCCGGTGCACGGCGTCTACAATCACGGCTGGTTGATGGGCGACGAAAGCGCGATCGCCGTCGCCACGCAGGCGCAAATCGACGCGACGCTCCAAATATCGCCAAGGGAAGCGGCCGAACCGACGCCCGCTCCATAAGCAGGCAGAGAAATCCACGCACACGACTGGACCGCAATCAGAGTGAGCCAAGCCGAGAAGCCGAGCCGTTTGGAGAGGGAGCGCGTAGGAGGCGTGACGGTGGAGGACGTGCGCGAGCTGATGGGCGCCTCCACCCCCCACTTCGCGCTGCAGCTTCGCAACCGCATCGCGCGCCTAATCGCCAGACTGCCCGCGGGCGACCCCGCCAGGGTGGAAGGAGAGCGGGAGATCGCCCGCCTCGAGCGCCTCGGGTTGAGCGGCGAGACGCGAGGTGAGGCTGGCAACGAGGGCGAGCGCCCGCTGCCGTCGCTCAGCCTCGGCTAGACGCGCGCGCCCGGGCGTCGAGGAAGCGCCCGCGAAGCAACCTGAACAGCAGCGCGAACACGGCGATGTCGATCGCGAACATGCCCACGTTGACGAGCTGGGATGGTTTGGAGACGAACGCCCACCCCAGGACCACGGCGGAGTGCAAGACGATCACGGGCAGCAGCGCGAGGAGCAGCGTGTGCGAGCGAAAACCACTGGAGTGCTCACGCCAGGTGACCTCGACCGTGCCCAGAGATACGGCCGCGATGCCGGCGAGCAGCAGCGGCCCTCCTGAGGTGGGCCCGTTACGCAGACGTGAGATCGCCACCACGAAGGCGATGGCGCCCGCGAGTATCAAGATCTCCGAAAGCGGCAGCGGATGCCAGGGCGCGTTTGGACGCTCGCCAAACGTTCTATGCGGCGAGACGGGCGCGCGCGCGGAGGGCCGCGGGGGGGCACCGGCGCCGGCGGGCGGGCGTGGCTTGCGAGAACGGCCACGCGGGCCTCTGGTGTGACTAGCCATCGCTCAGGGCGTGGAAGGAGATCCGTGGGACACTGAGCCCGATCCTACCTCCAACGGTTAAGCTCAAACCGCGATGAACGCGCGATCGAGCACATGGGAGCACCTGGCGGACCTGCCGCTGCGGATCGACGCATACGACTTCGAGCCGCTGCGGGCGTTGGTGTCGAGCGAGTTCGAGCGCAAGAGCACGGTGATACGCGTGAGGGGCGCGGGTGAGACCGGGTTGGGCGAGGACGTGACCTACGACGCGGTCGACCACGAGATATTGCGGGCGGCGGGCCCCAACTTGCCGCTGGCGGGAAGCTGGACGATCGGATCGTTCTCCGAGCACGTGGCGCGGCTCGACCTCTTCCCGCGCGAGCCGCAACGCGAGGTCTCGCGGCGCTATCGCGTGTGGGCGTATGAGTCGGCCGCGCTCGACCTCGCGTTGCGCCAGTCGCATACGACGCTGCACGAGGCCCTTGGCCGCAAGCCGCGGCCGGTGCGCTTCGTGGTGTCGCTGCGGCTGGGCGAGCCGCCGAGCATCGAGCCGTTGCGAGACCGCCTCGAGATGTACCCGGGCCTGTGCTTCAAGCTCGACCCAACGAGCTCTTGGAGCGAGCGGTTGATCGCCGAGCTCCGCGACACGGGCGCGGTGGAGTCGGTGGACTTCAAGGCCTACTACTCGGGGTCGATCGTCGACCAAGCGCCGGACCCCGTACTCTACGGGCGCGTGGTGGAAGCCCTCCCGCAGGCGTGGATCGAGGATCCCGCCCTCACCCCGGAGACGGAGGCTGTGCTCGAAGGGCACCACGAGCGCTTCTCTTGGGACGCACCGATTCACTCGGTGAAAGACATCGAAGCACTTAAGTACACGCCCCGCATGGTCAACATCAAGCCTTCGCGGCTCGGCGGCCTGCGCAACCTGCTCGACGCCTTCGACTATTGCGCGGCGAGCGGCATCGGCAATTACGGCGGCGGCCAATTCGAGCTTGGCGTGGGGCGCGGCCAGATCCAATATCTGGCTTCGCTGTTTCACGCGGACGCGTCAAACGACGTGGCGCCCACCGGATACAACCTGCCGCGGCCGCCGACGGGCCTGCCTCAGAGCCCGCTCGAGCCGGTCCCCTCGAAATTCGGTTTTCGCTGGATGGATAGCCCTCCCGTCTGACCGAGACGCGGTCGCCGACGCGGGGCAAGTAATTAGAGAGAACACGTTACGAGGTCCGGCAGAACCGGCGTGCTCTCGAGAAAAGGACCCCGCCCGGGGAAAGCGGGCGGGGTCCAGGTGGTTCGATGGCTCCCAGTGCGCTACATCCGATCAGCGCCCTGAGTTGAGGCTATTTTTCGCTCGCTATCACACCTTCGGAGGTAGCGTTTTCGAGCGTGCCACTGAGAATCGCGGTGTTATGGCCGGAAGCCGACGGCAGTTCGAGCTGGGAGTTTACCGCGCTGTCGATCAGGCCGGTGAACAGGCCGAACAGAATCTGCGAGCCGCAGCCTTCGGATGTCGGCGCTGAGAACGTGTTGTTCACAAGCGAGTTTTTCCGCAGGATGAGGAGGTTGCCTTCATCCTTGATTTCGAGTTCGCCAACGCTTCCCGTGATCGGTTCATTTGGCGACGGCGGGCTCGTGGTGCCGGTGGTCAGTTCGACGTTGACCGGTTTGGAGCTTGAGCCGACATAGCATTTTGGACCGAGGAATTCGTTTTCGAGGTGAACCCTCACAGGCAAGGTCAAGGCGTTTGCTTCTTTCTCCAACAGCGCGATCCTGTTGATTTTGATGGCGCCGACGAGTTCTGTGGTGGCTGTCACGCCGGTGATGCCTTTGTTGATGAATTCGTTGAAGATTTTCGACAGCGGTTCGCCGAAGAATTCAGGCGCCAATATTTTCAGCAGCCCACCGGGAACCGTTTGGGGCGTTTTCGAGATCGTTTCGGCGCCGTTTGCCGCGTTGACCCACGTTTCGCCTCCGGTTTCTTCGTTGAGGATGATGCCGCCCTGCAGCGTGATCGTTTTAGTGATCGGCACGGTGGTTTTCTTGATCTTGAATTCGCCGCTGGACGTCGTCGCGAAGACGCAGAGGTTGACGCCCGTCACTTTCGTCGGGCAGTTCCCGAAGTTGACATAATCGCCTGTAGGTTTAGTCGCCAGCGCCGACGAGGCGAACGCGAGCGCGACAAGCGACACGATGGCCGCTGCGAGCAGGGGAGTCGCAAGTCGAACTCCCCTGCACTTGTGGATAATGCCCATGCTGGTCATGCAATCCTCCTGGGTTTGGTCTTACGCCGCCCGCGCCAACCTTTGCGAGCTCTGGCGGAAATGCCATATATGCCGCCGGGAACTCAGGTCGAAACCGCGACGTGTTTATCCGGCTCGTTGCACGAGCCGGGCTTGGCGATAGCCTTCGTCATGCTCGTTTCCGTTCGATCTGCATATACGGCAAATCGCTCTTACCGGAACATTGCGTGACTTAGCCGTTCTATAGGAAAGCACCCAGGATGTCAAGCGAAGATCTCAATCTCGGGCAGATCGCGGCACCACCCATATACAGATAGCCCGACTCGAAGTCAGATAGCCCGATTTGACAGTCGATAATCGACCAGTCGAAACGTTTACGCCGGCGAGGGGGCGCCGCGACGCGATCGACCCGCAAAAGAAAAGAGATTTCTCACGCCGTCGGTTAGCGCCGGCTCAGCGCAACTTCCCTTTCGCCCGTCGGTTTGGAGGGCCAGAGCCGCTAGCGTCGGAGGCCGCCGTTTTTTGGGCGAGGCCGCGACCTCGACCCGTAGACGGCTCGAGCTCGTGCAGGCCGAAGGGGAGGGCAGGAGGGTAGGTCGTGGCTAGAGCAGCAACCCACAAGCGATCGAATGAGGCAGTCGCGCGGGCGGCGATCCTCACGCTTTGTGCGATTTGCTCGATCCTCGCCCGCTCGCCGCCGGCCTTGGCGTCTACCGGCGTTGGCGGAACTTCAGCTCCCGGGAGCGCATCGGCCCCCGGGAGCGCGAAAGGGACGACCAAGCCGTCGGCTCCCACAAAGCCGACTGGGGCGGTGAGGATCGCAAGCGCCACCTGCGTGCCGGCGCCGCATTGCTCGACCAACCCCCACCAGGTGTCGCTGCGCGGGGAGCTGCTCGTCAAGGGAGGCGCGGTGCGCAAGGGAATGGTGGTCGCCTTTCCGAAAAGCTACGGGGCTCGTATCGCCCGCAACTCGCCCACCGCCCGCCTGGCGAGCTCGAGCATGGGGCTGACGGTGCGCGTGCCCGGCGGCGCCCATTCCGGTCGCATCATGATCTTGCTCAGTCACGGGCGCCACTCCAACTCCTACGGTCCCATCCAGGTGGTGCGCTACCCCCTCCACCCTCCCCCGCCGCCGGCTGCGCCCCCGCCCTCCCCACCGCCCACCGGTACCCCGTTCGACGGGCAGGGCATGTGGATCTGGTATGTGAGCCAGTCCGACGGCGGCGACCTCGCGCGGATCGCCGCCCAGGCACACGCCGCCGGCGTGACCACGTTGTTCGTGAAGAGCTCCGACGGGTCGACGAACTACTGGAGCCAATTCAGCCCCGCGCTCGTGCAGGAGCTGCACGCGAGCGGCTTGAGGGTTTGCGCGTGGCAGTACGTGTATGGAACCAACCCGTCCGGCGAGGCGAGCCTCGGCGCGCGCGCGGTTGCGGCGGGCGCCGACTGCCTGGCGATCGACGCGGAGGCGGAGTATGAAGGCAAGTATGGCGCCGCCCAAACCTACATAACCGACCTCAGAGCACAGATCGGGACGGCCTATCCAGTTGGATTGGCGTCGTTTCCCTACGTCTACTACCACACCGCCCTCCCTTACTCCGTCTTCCTGGGCCCGAACGGAGCCCAGTTCGACGCGCCGCAGATGTATTGGAAGGCGATAGGCAACTCGGTGGACACCACCTACGCCGACACCTTTGCGTCAAATCGCGCCTACGGCCGCCCGATAGACCCGCTCGGACAGACCTACGAAGACCCCTCGGCGGCCGATCTCATTCGCTTCCGCGAGGAGGCGGCGCTGTATGGAGCTAGCGGGATCTCCTTCTGGGACTTCCAGGAGACCTCGGCGGGCGGGTGGAAGGCGCTCGGCGAACCGCTCGCCGCGCTTACCGCCGTCACGCCCGACCCGGCGTGGTCGGAACTGTCGCAGGGGAGCAAGGGCGACCCGGTGCTGTGGATGCAGGAGCACCTCGCGAGCGCCGTGGCGGGCCAGGCGACGACGGGCATCTTCGATGCCGCCACGAAGGCCAACCTCGAACGGTTCCAAACCGCTCACGGCATCCCCGCAAGCGGTCATACCGAAGCCACCACGTGGGGGGCGCTGCTGGCGTTGACCCCGGTGGCGGTGGACTGGAC
>DATBTP010000111.1:0-3449 GCA_036559185.1 Solirubrobacteraceae bacterium
CCTGCCCACCGCTGCCGCCACCCGCGCCCTTGCCGCCGGCGCGCTTGGTCGAGGCTGGGTTCGCCATCACGCCGCGGTGTCGTCGGGGGCAGCGTCCTCGCCCGAGGGGCCGTCCGCCTCGGCGGCCGCCGGCGCCGGCGCGTCAAGACCTTCCTCGCCATCGGCGACCGCGCTCTGCCCCCCGCCCGACGCGTCCCCGCCGGGCTCGACGCTCGACTCGGCCACGACGACCGACGGCTCCGCGCCCTCGCCGGCTGGCGTCTGGACGCCCTCCTCGGCGCTCGTATCCGAAGGCGTGACCTCGGTCTCGATGGCGGTCTCCTCGGCCGTCGCGCCCTCGGCGTCGGTAGCTTCCGTGGGCCCATACAGAAGGCCCGACTCCACCGCCTGCTCCGGGCCGGTGTAGCGGCGCTCGCGCACACGCGCGCGCTTGCCAACACGATCGCGCAGGTAGTAGAGCTTGGCTCGCCGTACGTCGCCCCTCGCGGCCACCTCGATGCGCTCGATCTTCGGCGAGTGCACCGGGAACATGCGCTCCACCCCCACGCCGAAAGACTGCTTGCGCACCGTGAACGTCTCGCGGGCGCCGTGGCCCTGGCGCTTGATCACCACACCCTCGAACACCTGGATACGGCGGCGGGTGCCCTCGATCACCTGGAAATGCACCTTGACGCGGTCGCCCGGCGCGAAGTTGGGGACGCGGCGCAGCTGCGCACGCTCGATGCTTTCGATGACTGTGCTCATGGAGAAGACGCGTCGTGTGGGCGAGAGTCGCCACACTGCCCGACGCGCCCGCGAATGGTAGCGAACGACGCCCTCCGGGGCGCAGGCGGGCATCGCGGCAGCGCACAAAGGTTGGACGCTCGGGAAGGGTGCTCGAAGGTTGGAAGCTCCGGAAGAGATGCCCGAGGGCTAGACGCTCAGGAAGAGATGCCCGGGGACGTGAATGCGCCCAAGCCTTCCTCTACGTTCCCGCCCCGCCTCCACGGTGGCGGCTCTGCTGTAGCCGCCATTCCCGTATCCGCTCATGGTGCCCGGACAGCAATATCTCGGGCACACCCCAGCCGCGATACTCGGCGGGACGGGTGTAGTGGGGGTACTCGGGCGCCCCCTCCAAAGCCTCGCTGAAGGACTCCTCCACCGCCGACTCCTCGTGGCCGAGCGCGTTCGGGAGCTTGCGCATCACCGCGTCGCACACCACCATCGCGGCGAGCTCCCCGCCCGATAGCACGTAGCGTCCAATCGACAGTGTCTCCCCCGCGAAGTGCTCCACGATGCGCTCGTCAAAGCCCTCGTAGCGCCCGCACAGCAACGTCAGGGCCGGCTCGTCGGCGAGCTCGCGCACGTACTCCTCGTCGAGCCTCCGCCCGCCGGGGGCCAGGGCGATCACGCGCCGGCCCTCCCTCACGCGCGTCGCGTCCATCCCGTAGTGGGCGCTCAACGCCGCGTCCATCACATCCACGCGCAACACCATCCCCGCGCCGCCGCCGAAGGGAGTGTCGTCCACCTGCCCGCCGCTCAATGGCGTGTGCTCGCGAGGGTTCACGCAGCGCAGCGTCGAGCCACCCTCCAGCACGTTGCGCACGTGGCGCTGGCTCTCAAACCACGCAAACCACTCCGGGAAGAGCGTGAAGACGTCGATCTCCATCACCCCTCCTCCACGAAGCTCATGTCGACGTCTATCCGCCGCCCTTGCAAATCCACCCGCCGTATCGCATCGCGCACGAGCGGGATGAGGATCCCGTCGGGCACGCGCCCTACCGATCCGCCGGCCCGCTCGCCCCGCGCCACGAACCGCACTTCGAGCGCCTCGCACGAGGGAAGCTCCAACAGTCCGCTCACCACACCCACGATCCGCTCCCCGTCCACGACCTCACACCCTTCGAGGTCCCCCGCCCACCACTCGCCCTCCCCGAGCGCCGGCGCGTCCCCGCGGGCGACCGTCAGCTCCGATCCGCGCAGCGCGACGGCTGACTCGCGATCCTCGACGCCCCGCACCGCCACGATCGGGCGCTCGTCGGTCCCCGCGCGCCTGACGATCTCGGTCGCGCGACCGCCGAGCGCGACCGCTGCGCCGAGCGTCAGAAGGCGCGGTCGCGGACCCGTCACGTAGAAACTCCCGTCGAGCCCGTGCGCGCGACCCACGCGGCCCGCCGACATCGACCGTGAGGATCCGCCGCTCGTTCCCACGGGAGGCTCGCCCGTGACGGTCAATCGACGATGTCGACGAGCACGCGGCGTTTCGCGTTCACCGCCGCCGCCTTCACCACCGTGCGCAACGCCTGCGCGGTGCGACCGCCACGGCCGATCACCTGGCCGTAGTCGTCGTCGGCCACGCACAGCTCCAACACCACCGTGCCGTCGTCCTCTTCGAACTGCTCCACCGACACCTCTTCCGGGGTGTCCACAAGGCCCTGCGCGAGATACTCCAGCAGCTCGCGCATTCTCTCGTCGGTGGCCACCAGCGTGTCCTTGCCCGCTCCAGCGATACTCAGGGTGCGATGCCCTGGATACGCAGCAGCTTTCGCACCGTGTTCGACGGTTGCGCTCCACGCGCCAGCCAGCTACGGGCGCGCTCCTCGTCGATCACGATCGTCGAAGGGTCCGTCTGCGCGTTGTAGTGGCCGATCGTCTCGATCACGCGACCGTCGCGCGGCGAGCGCTGATCGGCTACCACCACACGCCATACGGGATTCTTCCTTGCGCCCACTCGCGTGAGCCTCAGTCTTACCGACACGTTTTCCTCTCTGAAAGCTTGAAAGTCAGCTTGGAGCTTAGAGGGTAGAGACCCAGCGAGGGTCTCTGGCCGACCCAGGTGGCCGGCTGGCAACTGCGGCCGGCGGGCGCCAGCGAAGGCGTACGGGCTCTACTTCGAGCATCGAGAGGGGGCGGCTGGCGCCGCCCGCGCCCGCAAACGAGCCGCTCAGCGCGCCTGGCGCATGAGGGCTCCGATGTCGGGCATCCTGCCGCGCCCGACCTGCTTCATGACCTTGCGCATCTGCTCGAACTGCTTGACGAGCTGGTTCACCTGCCGCACGTTGGTCCCCGACCCGCGCGCTATACGCAGCCGTCGCGAGCCCTTGATGAGCTCCGGGTGGGTGCGCTCCGCCGGGGTCATCGAGAGGATGATCGCCTGCACGCGGTCGAGCTCGCGCTCATCCACCTTCATGCCCTTCAGCCGCGCGCCCGCGAAGCCCGGGATCATCCCGAGAACGTTCGTCAAAGGTCCCATCCGGCGGATCGTCTTGAGCTGATCCAGGAAGTCGTCGAGCCCGAACTCGTTGCGGCGCAGCTTGCGCTCCAGGTCGGCCGCGTGCGTCTCGTCGAACTGGCGCTCGGCCTTCTCGATCAAGCTCATCACATCGCCCATCCCGAGGATCCGCTGGGCTACGCGATCGGGGTGGAAGCGCTCGAACTGGTCGAGCTTCTCCCCTGTGGAGGCGAACAGG
>DATBTP010000112.1:0-13065 GCA_036559185.1 Solirubrobacteraceae bacterium
ACACGATCTCCGCGGTGCAGGAGGCCGACGAGTCCACGAGGTTGACCGTCCCGAACAACGTGTTGTCGTGGTGATGGTCGATGTTCAACAGGTGCGCGCCGTGCTGTAGGACCGCCGCGGGGTTGCGGTCGATGTTGCCGCAGTCGAGCATCACCACGGTACGCTCACCTATGTCGCCCGGCGCGGCTTGAATCGCGTGCTCGAGCGCCGGGCAGCGGTACTCGCGGGGCAGCGGAAGATCGCTGGGCGCTATGAACATATCCGAGGTCTTGCCGAGCGCGGTGAGTAGGCCGTGCATCCCGATCAGCGAGCCGAGCGCGTCCCCGTCGGGGTTCTCGTGGGTGGCGACGACGAAGCTGGCGTCCGCGCGAACGCGTTCGAGCACGAGCCGTCGCGCGAGGTCGATCGAACCGGCGTCGCTCATGTGCGCCTCCAGTCGACCTCGGCCTCTATCAGAGCGTCCAGGCGCATCGCCCGGTCGGTGGTGTCGTCATAGGAGAACTCGAGTGTGGGAGTGCGCTTGAGCTCGAGCTCGCGTGCAATGCGACCCTGTAGGTAGCCGTGTGCGCTGCGCAGGCCCGCCAGCGTGTTGTCTCTGACCTCGGCCTCGCCGAGCACGCTCACGTACACGCGCGCGTGGCTCAGGTCCGGGCTTGTCTTCACGTCGGTCACGGTCACGAATCCCACCCTGGGGTCCTTCAAGTCTGAGGACAACGCGTCGCCGATCACCTGCCTGATCGCCTCATCCACACGACGCATGCGGTCTGAGCTCATCCTACTGGTCCCTGTTCCTGGAACGATCCGACTCGCACAGCCCTTTGCATGAGCAACCCCTTATGCGAGAGCCCTCTTCAGGCCAGCTGGCGCTCTTGCAGACGCGTCTCATATGTCTCGAGCACGTCGCCCTCGCGGAGGTCCTGGAAGTTGGCGAGCACGATGCCGCACTCGTAGCCGGCCGCCACCTCGCGCGCGTCCTCGTTGAAGCGCCGCAGCGAGGCGATCGTGGTGTCGTAGATGACGGTGCCCTCGCGCACCACCCGCACGCGCGCCCCGCGCGTAACCTTGCCATCGCTGACATGCGAGCCGGCGATAACGCCGATGCGCGATGCGCGGAAGAGCTGGCGCACCTCGGCCTGGCCGAGCGAGGTCTCGACCTCGGTGGGCTCGAGCATTCCCTGCATCGCCGCGCGCAGCTCTTCGATGGCGCGGTAGATGACCGAGTAGGAGCGGATCTCCACGCCCTCGCGCTCGGCGACCTGGCGCGCGTCGCCCACGGGGCGCACGTTGAACGCGAGTATCAGCCCGGAGGAGGCCGAGGCGAGCATCACGTCGGACTCATTGATGCCGCCTACGCCGCGGTGGATTATGTTCACCGACACCTCGTCCTGGGGTAGCTTCGCGATCTCGTCCTCGATCGCCTCGAGCGATCCGGCGACGTCCGCCTTCACGACGAGGGAAAGCTCCTTGACGGTCCCTTCCTGGGCGAGCTTGAAGACGTCCTCGAGAGAAACCTTGCGACCCGAGCGGCGCGCGAGCGCCTCGGTCTTCAGACGGTTGGCGCGCTCGCCGGCGAGCTGACGGGCACGGCGCTCGTTCTCCACGGCGCGCACGAATTCCCCGGCTTCGGGGACGCCGTCGAAGCCGAGCACCTCCACCGGCTCGCCCGGTTCGGCCATCTTCACGCGCGCGCCGGTGAAGTCGTGCATGGCGCGCACGCGGCCGAAGTGCGCACCCGCGACGAGCGCGTCGCCCACTTCCAGCGTGCCGCGCTGGATCAGGATGCTCACAACCGGCCCGCGGCCCGGGTCGAGCTTCGACTCGATCACCGTGCCCGAGGCCATCGCGTCGCGGTTGGCCTTCAACTCCTCCAGGTCGGTCACGAGCTGGATCGTGTCGAGCAGGCCGTCGAGGCCGTCGCGGGTCTTCGCGCTCACGTCCACGAACTCGGTTTCCCCGCCCCACTCCGAGGGCTGCAGGCCGTGTTGGGTGAGTTCGGTGCGCACGCGCTCGGGCTGCGCGCCCTCCTTGTCGATCTTGTTAACCGCCACCACGATTGGCACTTCCGCCGCCTTGGCGTGGTCGATCGCCTCCTCGGTCTGCGGCTTGACGCCGTCGTCCGCGGCCACCACGATCACGGCGAGGTCGGTTACGCGCGCGCCACGCGCGCGCATCGCGGTGAAGGCCTCGTGGCCTGGCGTGTCGAGGAAGGTGATCGGCTTGCCGGCGTGGGTAACCTGGTAGGCGCCTATATGCTGGGTGATGCCGCCAGCCTCGCCCGCCGCGACCTCTGTCTCACGGATGGCGTCCAGCAGCGAGGTCTTGCCGTGGTCGACGTGGCCCATGATGGTCACCACGGGCGGGCGGTCGACGAGATCCTCCTCGCTGTCCTCGAATACGGGCTCGACCTCCACCTCGTCGGCGGCGTGGACGATCTCGATCTGCTTTTCGAACTCGTCGGCGAGCACCTGGATCGCGTCGTCGGAGAGGGTTTGCGTGAGCGTCGCCATCTCGCCTAGCATCATCAGCTTCTTGATGATCTCCGGCACCGGCACGCCGAGGGACTCGGCCACGTCCCTGACGGTGGAGCCGGAGTTGACGCGGATCTCGTCGGTAGCCTCCATCGCCGCCGTGTCGATCGGGGCGATCGTCTCGTCGTAGGTGCCCCTGCGGCGGCGTCCTCGGCGGGGACGGCGGACCGGCTGGTTGGCGGGGCCCCCCTGTTGGCGACGGGATGCCTGGGAGTCGATCACAACGCGGCGGCGTCCGCCCGCGCCCGCGCCGCTTGGCGCGCGCTCGCCGGTGCGCGAGTCGCGCGTGGGACGCACTCGCTCGCCGCCCGCTTGGGCTTGGGGGGTGTGGCCGTCCGGAGCCTGGTCGGCGGGGGGCGCCTTTGCCTCGGGCGCGCTCGACGTCGCCGCGGCGGCGTCCACCGGAGCCCGCGGACTCGTGCCCACACGATCCTCTGGGGCGGGCGCCTGTGGAGCGTTCGTCGCCGACGGCGGGGCCTGCTCGGTGGCGGTAGCGGCCGCGGACGCTCCGTTGGCCCCGATCGCCCGTAGCGCCTCGGTCTCCTCGACCGAGGATGCCGCCGCCTTCGCCGCGACGCCCGCGGCGTTGAGCTTCTCGAGCAGCTCCTTGCTCGAGAGCCCCTGCTCCTTGGCGATTTCGTGTACGCGCTTCTTGCTCATCGGTCAATTAGATATCGGGGGGACCGGCTCGCCGGACCGGCGGCCGGTTGCTCCACCATCATGTGCGATTCTAGGGACACCGCGAGCTCGGGCGCGATGTCCACGGCCCCGCGAAAGGCGCGTTGCAGCGCACCGCGCTTTCTCGCGAGAGCCGCGCACTGCCCGTGGGGGCCGTCGTGACGGGGGTCGCGACACAGGTAGGCGCCGCGACCGGGCAGCGTGCCGGCACGATCGAGCGCGGCAAGGCGCCCGGTGTCACCACCGCTGGCGACCGTCGCCAAGCGCAGGAGCTCGGGCTTCGGCGCCACGCGCCCGCACCCGACGCAGCGGCGCCGGGGGACATGGACCCCTATGACGCTTGCCCCTCGGCTGCCTCTTCGGCCAGCTCATCCGCCGGCGAATCGCTCGCTTCGGTCCGCGCTGACTCGCCGGCTTCGCCCTCTAGCGCGCCGGCTTCACCCACGGCCTCTCCCTCGGCTTCTCCCGCGCCCCCGGTCTCGGGAGCGGCGACGGCCGGGGGCTCGGCTCCGTTCTCGGCCTCCGATGCCTCGATCGCCTCGCCGCCGGCTTGCTGGCCGCTAGACGAAGTCGCCGCTTGACCATCGGTCAGGTCGGCGATGTTGTCGCTGTCGATCGAGGCGAGCGCCTGGTGGGTGTCAAGGCCGCAGTAGCGCGAACCCGGTAGGGAGGCGTTGGGGCAGCGCCGCCCATTGGAGAGGATCGCCGCGCAACGGCCCTGCAGCTCCTCCTCCTCGTAACCGTGCTCGGCCTCCTCGGCGGCGAACTCGGTCTCCGAGCGAATGTCCACGCGCCAGCCGGTGAGGCGGGCGGCTAGGCGCGCGTTCTGGCCCTCGCGCCCGATCGCAAGCGAGAGCTGGTCGTCGGGAACGATCACCGTGGCCTGCTTGGCGTCGTCGTCGACGAGCACCTCGCGCACTCGCGCGGGCGAGAGCGCCTTGGCGACGAAGCGCGCGGGCTCTTCGTTGAACGGGATGATGTCGATCTTCTCGCCACGCAACTCCGAGACGACCATGCGAACGCGCGAACCGCGCGGACCCACGCACGCGCCGACCGGATCGACGCCGTCGGCGTGGGAGACGACCGCGATCTTCGAGCGGTAGCCGGGCTCGCGCGCGACGTTGGCGATTTCCACGAGGCCGTCGGCGATCTCCGGAACCTCCAGCTCGAACAGCTTCTTGATCAGCTCGGGGTCGCGGCGGGACACGATGATGGAGGGTCCCTTGGTTGAGGGCGAGACCTCCTTGATGACCGCCTTGATGCGCTGGGAGTGGTCGTAGCGCTCGCCCTCGACCTGCTCTGACTTGGGCAGGAGCGCCTCGACGCGCTCGCGCAGCTGCACCAGCGTGTAGCGGGAGTCCGACTGCTGCACGATGCCGGTGATGAGCTCGCCGACGCGGTCGCGGTACTCCTCGAACATCATGTCGCGCTCGGCCTCGCGAATGCGCTGCAGGATCACCTGCTTGGCGGTTTGCGCGGCGATGCGGCCGAAGTCCTCGGGGGTGACGTCGCGTTCGTCGATCTGGTCGCGATACTGCTCGAACTTGGCGGGGTCGATTTCCGGCTCCTCCGGTTCGCGCAGCTCGCCGGTCTCCGGGTCCACGACCGTGCCCTCGTCGATCGTCTCGACGATCAGGTGGGCCTCCAGGCGCTCGGGAATTATCAGTTCGATTACGCGGAAGTCGGCGGTGTCGCGGTCCATTTCCACGCGTGCATACTTGGCCGACCCCGGCTGCTTCTTATAGGCGGAGAGCAGCGCGTCCTCGAGCGCGATCATCAACTTCTCGGGCTCAATGCCCTTCTCGCGGGCGAGCGCGTGCATTGCTTCCAAGATCTCGCGTGACATAGGTTTTCTCTCCTACTCCTCGACGAGGTTCGAACGACGGATCTCCGAGTAGGGGATCGCGATGATTCCCCCATCGGCGGCCAGTGTTATCTCGCTGTCGGTGACCCCCACGAGCTCTCCGGTGAAGCTCCTGGCGCGGCGCGCGGAGGTCGAGCCGGCGGCTGGCACCGGGCGGGGCTCGCGGGTGCGCACGCGCGCGCGACGGCCGACGAAGCGACGGAAGTGGTTGGGCTTGGTGAGCGGACGCTCGGCGCCCGGTGAGGAAACCTCGAGCGAGTAGCGCTCGCGCAGATCGGAGAGCAGCGCGGTGACGCGCTCGCATAGGCCCAGCGTGACGCCGTCGGGATGGTCGATGAACACACGCAGGGTTCCGTTCCGGAGCGTCTCGGCCAGCAGAACCTCCACGCCGGGCTCACCGGCGGCGATGCGCTCTTCTATCTCCGACTGCGCTACTGACATGTGCTTGGGGCTCTCTTCTCTTCAAACGAGGCGTAAAAAAAGCGGGCGTGCGCCCACTTCCGGTATTGCCAGCCGTCGCCGATGCGACGACTCGAAAGCTGTCGACCGAGAATAGCATCGGCCACCCTCCCGGGCTCGCGGTCGGTGCCCGCGCCGTGAGCTCAGGAGAGCGCGGCGTCCCTGCGCGCGCGGTCGCGATAGAGCCTGTAGTCCTCGCGGGTGGGTCGCATGGAGCAGGCCACCGCGAGCGGACGGCATGCCTCGCGATGGCGTCCGAGCAGTTGCATGGCGCGCCCGAGGCAGAACAGCGCGTAGTCGTTGGTGGGGGCCGCCGCCGCGACCGCCTGGAACTCCTCGACGGCCCGCTCGTAGCGTTGGGCGTGAAAGAGCGCCCGGCCGAGCGCCTCCCTGATCGAGGTCTTGGTGGGCTCGATCTCGCGCGCCCGGCTGAGCGGAACTATCGCCGCCATGTGGTCGCCGTGGTCCAGGAGGTCGCATCCACGCCGGTAGAGGTCGTAGACGCTTTCCATGCCCCAAATCTAACCACCCGCTCGCACGGTCGCGCGCAACCCTTTGGTGGGCCTGAGGCCGCTCAGGAGGGTCGGCGAAGGTGAGCGACGGCGTCGAGGATCGTCGCGGCGATGCTTTGCTTGGAGGCGCGAGTGACCTCCTGCTCGCCAGAGCGCGTGAGGATCGTCACCTCGTTGTCTGGCGACTCGAAGCCGATGTCGGCGCGCGAGATGTCGTTGACGACGACGGCGTCCACGTCCTTTGCCAGGAGCTTCTCTCGTGCCAGCTCGACCGCGTCCGGGCCGTGCTCGGCGGCGAACGCCACGAGCGTCTGTCCGGGCGCGCGCTTCGAGGCGAGACCGCGGAGCACGTCGGCTGTGGGCTCCAGCTCGATCGTGAGACGGCTGCGCCCGCCCTTCTTGATCTTCTCGTCCACCGCGGCGGCGGGTGTGAAGTCGGCCACGGCCGCCGCCATCAGCAGGACGTCGCAACCGGGGAACTCCAGCTCGCACGCGCGCTCGAGCTCGGCTGCCGTGGATACGCGTCGTACCGTGACATCCGGCGGAACCGGCAACGCCACATTGGCGGCGACGAGGGTCACCTCCGCGCCGCGCCGGCGGGCGGCGTCGGCCAGCGCGAGGCCCATGCGCCCCGAGGAGCTGTTGCCGACGAAGCGCACGCTGTCGATCGGCTCGCGCGTGCCGCCCGCCGTGACGAGCACGCGCAACCCCGCCCACTCCGAGCCGTGATCGGGCCGCGCGGGTCGGTCGCTCCCGCGCGTCCCCGCGCGGGCAGTCTCTGTGGCGAGTTCTGTGGCGAGAATTTCCTCGCACGCGGCGAGCACCCGAGCGGGCTCCGCGAGACGGCCGACTCCATGCTCGCCGAGCGATGCGAGACGCCCGGCTTCGGGCTCGATCACGTGCACGCCACGCGCTCGTAGAGCACCGAGGCTCGCCTGTGTGGCGGGGTGCTCGTACATGTGGTTGTTCATCGCCGGCGCCACAGCCACGGGGCAGGTGGCGGCGAGCGCGCAGCTCGTGAGCAGGTTGTCGGCGAGCCCGGCCGCCAGCTTTGCGAGCGTGTTTGCGGAGGCGGGGGCGATCAGATAGAGGTCGGCGTTCGCGACCAGCCGCAGATGGCTTATCGGCTGGTGGGCCGCGGGCTCCTCTCCGGGGAAGGCGCCGCGCGCGGGGTCGTGGGCGAACTCGTCGCTCAGCACCGGCGCGCCCGTGAGCGCCGCGAACGACGCCTCCCCCACGAAGCGCTTGCTCGTTGGGGTTTGCACGACGCGCACGGAGTGCTCGGCGGCGGTGGCGAGCCGGACGAGCTCGAGCGCCTTATATGCCGCGATGCCGCCGCTCACGCCGAGCAGGATCTTTGCCATGTTTGACTTCTTAGGCTTCCCGCGCGCTCAGCTCAAGCGCTGGTCGAACGCTTGCGCGACAGACCGCTCAGCGGTAGTGGTACCTGAACTTCCCGGCCGCGACTTCCTCCAGGGCGATCGTGAGGTAGTTCTTGGAGGTCGTCTCGATCATGGGCGGCGGAAATTCCTCGAATGCTCCCTCGCCGAGGTTGTGGTAGTAGCTGTTGATCTGACGGGCGCGCTTGGCGGCCACGAGCACGCTCGCGTAGTTGGAGTCGACGTTGTCGAGCAAGCGGTCGATGCGGGGTGAGGTCATCATGGTTGAAGGGAGCCTTTCCTTGTGGACCGTCAAGTGTAGTCGCTAGCCGGCCTCGCCCAACTCGCCGGCTACGACGGCCGCCAACTCAAGGAGCGCGTCTTCGAGTCGATCGTTGACGACCACGTGGGCGAACTCCTCACGCGCGGCGAGCTCACGCTCGGCTACCTTCAGTCTGCGCTCCACCTCCTCGTTGCTGTCCGTTCCACGCCCTATCAACCGCGTGCGCAGCGCCGCTAGAGAGGGCGGCGCGATGAACACCTGGACAGCCTCGGGCATCGCGGCGCGCACCTGGCGAGCGCCCTGCACCTCGATCTCGAGCACCAGCGGGGCGCCGCCGGCTACGCGCCGCTCGAGCTCGTAGCGCAGCGTTCCGTAACTGCGTCCCGCGTAGTCGGCGTGCTCGACGAAGTCGCCCGCCCTCACGCGTTGGTTGAACTCCTCGCTTGAGAGGAAGTGGTAGTCGACGCCGTCCCGCTCTCCGGGGCGAGGGGCGCGTGTGGTTGCGGATACCGACAGCTCGAGCTGTGGGATCCGCTCCATGAGACCCCGGATGAGCGTGCCCTTTCCCACGCCGGAGGGACCGGTGATCACAAAGACGCGCGCCATTTGCCAGACCCTAAAGAGGGAGGCGGCGGGAGCTCTCGACCGGGAGACTTCGAGCCAATGCGCCTAACGCCGCAGCAGCGATACCAGCTCGCTGCGCTGGCGCTCTGAGAGGCCGCCGATCGTCTTGCTCGGCGAGATGCGGCAGTGGGCGAGGATCTTGTTGACCTTCACGCGCCCATACTTCGGTACGGCGAGCATCATGTCGAACACCTTTGCCGTCTCGACATACTCGGGCGGGTTGAGCAGCAGCGCGTGGATCGAGAGCCGCCCGGCCTTGAGATCGCGCTTGAGCCGGGCGCGCTCTGTGCGGATGCGGTTGGCTCGCGCCAGGGCATCCATGCGCTGGTTGAGTGACCGTTCAGGGGCGCCTTGCGGCTTGGAGTTGATCATCGCTGCAATCGGTCCCGTCGCGGTCGGCATGGGCGGCGAGTCTACACATCCACACGCGCCGTTCAAGGCAAAGCGGCTCAATTCGCCTAAAGCTCAACCTGAGCTTTAGCTATGTCGAGGATGGTGGATGGTGTGGTGGCGGTTTGCAGGGGTTTTTAGACAGCCAACCAGCCACCGTCTCGAAGACTCAAACCATAGCTTTATACACCGCGTTCTGGGAGGTCAAAACAGACCGGTAGTCGTATGAGTCCCGATCTTCGGGACCTATCGCGGAGCGCTCTCCAAGTCTAGCTCGCGCGCGATTCGGCCCGCCGCGCCAGGGTCGCGGAAGCTCTCGGTGCCAACCGCCACGAGCGTCGCTCCCACGTCGAGAAACTGGCGGGCGTGGGCGGCGTTCTGGATTCCGCCCATCCCCACCACGGGGATCGACACACGCCTTCTCACCGCCGCCACCTGAGCAAGCGCGACAGGCCGTATCGCGGGACCCGAGAGCCCACCGGTGCCGCCTCCGAGCCACGGTGGCGCGGGCGCGGGCCCGTCTTGTGAGTGGACGGCCGGGGTTCGCCTCGGAGCGAGTGCCATCGCGCGCAGCGTGTTGACCAGCGAGACCGCGTCCGCTCCCCCCTCCTGCGCCGCCACCGCGCAGGCCGCCACGTCGGCGCAGTTCGGCGTGAGCTTGACGATCAGTGGCTTGCCGCTAACGGGGCGCACGATCGAGACCACGCGCTCGAGCTGGATCGGGTCGGAGCCGATGTCAAGGCCGGTATGGACGTTGGGGCAAGACACGTTCAGCTCGACGGCCGCGATCTCCTCGTGCTCCTCGCAGGCGCTCACGAGCTCGGAGAGCTCCTCGGCGGTGGAGCCCATCACGTTCGTGATCAGCGGCACAGGCAGTCGCGAGAGCGCGGGCAGATCCTCCGCGAGATAGCGCTCGAGGCCCTTGTTGGGCAGGCCGATCGAGTTCACGAGGCCGGCCTGCGCCTCCCACAGGCGCGGCGGCGGGTTGCCGGCGCGCGGCCGCAGAGTGATCGTCTTGGAGACGAACGCGGCGAACGGGAAGCGCTCGTCGATCGCCACGCCGAAGGCGGTCCGCGCGGCGATCGCGTCGAACGTCCCCGAGCCGTTGATGACCGGATGGGCGAGCGGGATGCCGCAGAAGTCAACGCTCACGACAAGCCCCTGCGGGGAGAGCGCGCGCAAGGCGCCGAAAAACGGATATCCCCAGCCCCGCGGTCGAGCGGACGCTCACGCCCGCTCCCCCACTCGCTCCAGACGCTCGGCGGCGACGACCGGGCCGTCCACGCACACGCGGGCATAGCCGTCGCGTGTAGCCACGACGCAGCCAAAGCAGGCGCCGAAGCCGCACGCCATGCCCGACTCCAGGGCGAGTTGCGCGGGGACGGCACGCTCGGCGCACGTTGCCCTTACGGCCTCGAGCATCGCGGGTGGGCCGCAGGCGTAAACGCTCGCGTGCGCGTCTCCATCCAACTCGCCTGAGAGCAGGTCGGTCACCAGGCCATGGTGTCCGACCGAGCCGTCGTCGGTAGCGACGAGGGCCCCGCTTAGTAGCGCGGCGCCCTCGGCGTGTTGGGCGTCTCGGAAACCGAGCAGCACCGTGGCGTCGTCTAGCCCATCCTGGAGGATGGCGAGCGGCGCGACCCCCACCCCCCCACCCACGAGCAGCGCGCGGCGACCGTCTCGGGGTGGCTGGAATCCCGCGCCGAGCGGGCCGAGCAGCCACAGCCCCTCACCGGGCGAAAGCTCGCACAGGCGGCGGGTGCCGGGGCCTACGTCCTCGAGCAGGAAATGGGCCTCACCGTTTGCAAAGCGCGCGTAGGAGAAGGCGCGCGGCAGGTAGGGGCGCTCGTCCTCGCCCGCGCCCCAGCGCTTGGCGGAGGCGAGCATCGCAAACTGGCCGGCGTCGGGCGCGGGCCCTGGGTCGGCGGCCTTCAACACGCGGTAGGCGCCGAGCGACTCGTTCGCGACGACGGTGAGCAACCGCCGCTCGAACGGTGCGAGCGTGCGCTCGCTCACGCCACCGTGGCCCCGTCGGGCCTCGCGGGGGCACGCGCGCCACCATGGAGCTCCTGCAGCGAGAGCACCTCTGGCTCGCCCAGCTTGATCGCCTGTGCGATCGCCCGCGCCGCCGACACGCCAGCCGAGAGCGTGGTGAGGCAAGGGATGGCGTTGGCAACGGCCGAGCGGCGGATCTCCCAGCCGTCTGTGCGCGCGCCAAAGCCGGTGGGGGTGTTGACGATCAAGTCCACGTCGCCACGCTCGATCCAGTCGACCACATGCGGTGAGCCTTCGCCGATCTTGTTGATCGGCCGCACGGGCACTCCCATACGCGCGATCGCCTCGGCGGTGCCGCGCGTCGCGATGATCTGAAAGCCGTTGTCGTGCAGGATCTGCGCCACCGCGAACGCGCCCGGCTTGTCGGAGTCGGTGACGGTGATGAACGCGGTGCCCGTCCTCGGCAGCGGCGAGCCGGCGGCCGCCTGCGCCTTGGCGAACGCGGTGGGGAAATCGCGCGCGATGCCCATCACCTCGCCGGTGGAGCGCATCTCAGGGCCGAGCACCGAGTCGGCGCCGTCGAAACGGTCGAAGGGAAGCACCGCCTCCTTCACCGACACGTGGTCGCCGAAGCCGACGCCTTCGTGCCCCCTCGGCAGGTCGAGCGCCGCGATGCGCTCGCCGAGCATGATGCGGCAGGCGAGCTTGGCGAGCGCAACGCCGACGGCCTTGGAGACGAACGGAACCGTGCGCGAGGCGCGCGGGTTGGCCTCGATCACGTACAGCCGTCCCTCGTGCACGGCGTACTGCACGTTCAGCAACCCCACCACGCCGATACCTAACGCGATGTCGCGCGTGGCGGCGCGGATCTGCTCGAGCATCTCCTCACCGAGCGAGTGGGGAGGCAGCACGCACGCGCTGTCGCCCGAATGCACGCCCGCCTCCTCCACGTGCTGCATGATGCCGCCGATCCACACCTCCCGCCCGTCGCTCAGCGCATCGACGTCCACCTCCACGGCGTTCTCGAGGAAGCGGTCGAGGAAGATCGTGGCGTCGCCGGCCTCGCGTCTGAGGTAGTCGGCCAGACCGTCGCGCGAGTAAACGATCTCCATTGCGCGCCCGCCGAGCACGTAGGAGGGGCGCACGAGAAGGGGATAACCCACGTCCTGGGCCTTTTCGAGCGCCTGCGTCACCGAGCACGCCGTCGCGTACGGCGGCGCCTGGTAGCCGAGCCGCTCCAGCAGCTCACCGAAGCGACCGCGATCCTCCGCCAGGTCGATCGCGTCCACCGAGGTGCCCAGCAGCGGCACCCCCGCCTCCACGAGGCCGGCGGCGAGCTTCAGCGGGGTTTGTCCGCCGAACTGCACGATCACTCCCTCGGGCTTCTCGACCTCGATCACGCCGAGCACGTCTTGGAGGGTGAGCGGCTCGAAGTAGAGGCGGTCGGAGGTGTCGTAGTCGGTCGATACGGTCTCGGGGTTGCAGTTGACGATCACCGCGTCGCGGCCCGACTCGCGCACGGTCATCGCGGCGTGTACGCAGCAGTAGTCGAACTCGATGCCCTGGCCGATGCGATTCGGGCCAGCTCCAAGGATCACGACCGAAGGTCGCTCCCCACGTGCGACCTCGTGCGCGGCTTTGCGCTCCCAGCCCGAGTAGTAGTAGGGCGTGCGCGCGGGGAACTCGGCGGCACAGGTATCCACGGACTTGAACGAGCGCTCTCCCGCAAACGGCGCGTCGGGGTCCTTGGCGAGCGCTTGCAGCTCGCGCAGGAACCACGGGTCGATCGCCGTGCGCTCCCGAATGGCCTCGATCCCCACGTCGCGGCGCAGCAACTCGAGAATCGCCTCGTAGCGGTCGGCCGCGGGCGTCGTGAGGCCGTCGAGCAGGTCCGCGTCTGGGAGCTCGCGCGGCAGCGGCGGCTTGTCGAGCTCGCGCGAGCGAAGCGCCTTGGCGAACGCCTGCGAGAAGGTGCGCCCGATCGCCATCGCCTCTCCCACCGACTTCATGTGCGTGGTGAGCGTGGGCGAGGCGGTCGGGAACTTCTCGAAGGCGAAGCGCGGCCACTTCACCACCACATAGTCGATCGTCGGCTCGAAGCTCGCCGGCGTGACTCCGGTGATGTCGTTGTCGATCTCCTCGAGCAGATAACCCACGGCAAGGCGCGCGGCGATCTTCGCGATCGGGAAGCCCGTCGCCTTGGAGGCGAGCGCCGAGGAGCGCGACACGCGCGGGTTCATCTCGATCACGAGGACCTCCTCGGTGGCGGGATTCACCGCGAACTGCACGTTGGAGCCTCCCGTCTCCACGCCCACGGCGCGAATCACCGCGATCGCCTGGTCGCGCAGCTTCT
>DATBTP010000113.1:0-12918 GCA_036559185.1 Solirubrobacteraceae bacterium
GCTCAACACCCCTAGATTGACTGGTCAGTCAACCAAACGCTCTCGACCATGCGCTCGAGGCCCCGGATCGACTGGTCGGTGAGCAAACGCCACAAGACACCGCCATAGGAGCGACGAACCTTGAATGAACGCCTAGCCATAGTCGGCAGCGGGACCATCGCCTGCGGGCTGGCCGCCACCGCCGCTCACAGCAGGGGTGGGTGGGATCCGGTACTCCTGCTCGCTCGCTCGGAGAGCTCCGCCGACCGGGCGAAGGCGACCGTCGAGAAGACACTCAGCCGGATGGACGCTGAAATCGACCCCGAGCACATCCAGATCGTTACCGACGCACAGGCGCTCGCGCACACGTCGTTTGCCGTGGAGGCCGTGGTGGAGGACCACGACGTGAAGGCGGGCTTGCTGGCGGAGCTCCACTCGATCCTCGACGTCGAGGCGATCCTCGCCTCGACGACCTCCTCGCTTTCGGTGGAGCGGCTCGCCGAGGCATCGGGGAGGCCGGAGAAGTTCCTCGGCCTGCACGTGTTCAACCCGGTGACGCGGATGAAGCTCGTGGAGCTCGTGTTCCCGAGCGCCGCCTCCGAGGACACGCGCAGCCGCGCGGCGGCGTTGTGCGAGGCGTTCGAGAAGACCGCCGTCGTGGTCCCCGACGTGCCCGGGTTCGTCGTGAACCGCCTGCTCTTTCCCTACCTCTTCGACGCCGTGCGACTGCTCGAAGAGACGGGGATGGAGGCCGGCGACATCGACATCTGCATGAAGCTCGGCGCTGGGCACCCGATGGGGCCGTTTGCGCTGCTCGACCTCGTCGGGTTGGACGTGTCGAAGGCGATCGGCGAGACCATCGGCGAGCCGATCCCGCCGCGGGTGGACGAACTCATAGGCGAGGGCGCGCTCGGGCGCAAGACGAAGCGGGGCTTTCTCACCTACTGATCGACCCTCATCGGTGAGACACCCTCATCGGTGAGACTTCGCTCACTCTCAGCAGACTTTTAGGCGGGCTTCATCGAGGTCGCGATACTTGTAGGCGCGAACCTGGTTCGCATGCCTCCTCCCAGTGCAACACGCTCCGGCCCGCATCCCCCGCGGGCCGGACGCGTGTTAGCCGCCGATGGCGCTTGGCGACGAGCCTGCTCGGTGTGACCTCCTGCCCTCGAACCCCCGCGGGCCACGAGGGTGTCAACCGCCGGATGGCGCTTCGCGAGGAGCCTCCTCGGTGTGATTCGCCTCACGCGCCCGTAGAGCCGGATGGCGCTTCGCGAGGAGCCTCCTCGGTGTGATTCGCCTCACGCGCCCGTAGGGGTCGGCGCGCGCGTATGCGGACGGCCTCTACGCGGTTGTGGTGGACCGACTCGACCCGGATCGAGAAGTCGCCCGAGCTGATCGTGTCGCCGCGTCGAGGCAGCCGCCCGAGCTCGGCGAACACGAACCCGCCGACCGAGTTGTAGGCGTCGCTGTCCACGGGCAGCTCCACGTCGTAGTCGAGCAGGTCGGCGATGGATACGTGACCGCGCACGAACAGGTCGCCGTCGGCGAGGCGGCGGACCTCGCCGGAGGCGGCGTCGGTTTCGTCGGCGATCTCCCCCACCACCTCCTCGATGATGTCCTCGATCGTGACGATGCCCACCACGCGGCCGTACTCGTCGACGACGACCGCCAGCGAGGTGTGCCTGCGTTGCAGGTCGGCGAGCAGATCGTCGAGCGGCTTCGTCTCGGGGACGATGGGCGCGTCGTGCATGATCGGCTCGATCGAGGCGTTTGGGCCGTCGTGCATGAGCCGCCGGGCAAGCGAGCTGGCGTGCACCAGCCCGCGCACACGGTCGCGATCCTCGCCCTCGATCACGATGAGCCGCGTGTGGCCGCTGGAGATGCACAGCTCGAGCGCCGTTTGCGCGTCCTGGGAGACGTCCACGGTTATCACAGCGGGGATGGGGGTCATCACCTGCCTGGCCTCCTGCTCGTGCAGGTGAAACACGCCGGTGAGCATCCCCGCCTCGCCCGGGTCGAGGTGGCCGCCAGCGTATGACTCGGCGATGAGTCGCTTGAGCTCGTCGGGGGATCCCCCTTCGCGCTCGCCGCTCATCTCCACGCCGAACAACCGCAGGATGCGCCCGGAGACGACTGTGAGGCCGATGATTACGGGGTGAAAGAGCGCGCTGAACGCCTCCAACGGACGAGCGATGCGCCGCGCGATCGCCTCCGAGCGGTCGATGGCGTAGAGCTTTGGCACCATCTCCCCCGCGATCAACTGCGTGGCCGCGATGAGCAGGAACGCCACGATCACAGATATGGCGATCGCGGCGTCGTGGCTGGGAGCGCTCCCAAGCGCCCCCCTGAGTATCTCCGAGAGCGCGGGCTCGGCGAGCGCGCCGATCGCGATCGAGGTCATCGTTACGCCGATTTGAACGGCGGAGATGTATTCGTTGATGCGGTCGAGCTGGCGCAACGCGAGCGCCGCGCCGCGGGAGCCTTCCTCGCGCATCACCTCCAGCCGAGCCCTACGCGAGCGCACTAGGGCATACTCTGCTGCGACGAAGAAAGCGTTGATCGCCACCAGGACGACCGCGAGGATGAGCTTCAGCCCATTCACGCTGGAGAGGCCAACGGGCGGGCCAAGCTACTTCGGGGAGGTTTGTCGTCGTCTTTCATCGGTTGCCGACGGCACAACCGTAGCAGGGGCGGTGGTCGTGTCGAAACGCGCGGTGGGAGTGTCTACGGCCCGCGCGAGCGTCTCCCGACCGTGCTCGCCAGATGCTCAGACCAGGTCGTCGATGCGCGCGGCGAGGTCGAAGTCGGCCTGTGTGAGACCTCCTTCGGAGTGGGTGGAGAGCTCCAGACGAACCTTGTTCCAGCCGTGGAGGTGGATGTCGGGGTGGTGGTTGGCGTCCTGCGCGACCTCGGCGACGCGGTTGACGAAGGCGATCGCCCTGACGAAGTCCGCGAACGACCACTCGCGTACGATCGCTTCGCCGTCGCGACTCCAGTCGCCGGCGGCGATGGCCGCCTCTATCTGCTGCTGGGAGAGGAGCGTCACCGATCCCACGATATCCAGCCTCAGACGAGGCCGGGTCCCGTGACGCCCGCCACCGCGACGGCTCCGGCGACAGCGGCGGCCGAGAGCGCCGCGCAGGCGGCCAAACCCATCCACGTGCGGTGGCGATCGTCGGCGGTCCTGATGGCGAGACCGGCGAGCGATCCGCCGATGAGACCGCCGATGTGCGCGCCCACCGAAATGCCGGGGATGGTGAAGCTGAGGATGAGGTTGATGAGGATGAGCCCACCGATGCCCGACTCCATCACGCTCATCCGGCGCGACCTGAGCTCGACGACGGCGGCGCCCATGAGCCCAAAGATGGCGCCAGAGGCGCCGAGCGTGGGCGCCGCGGTCGCGAACAGCGCGCCGAAGGACCCGACGAGCAGGGAGGTGAAGTAGATCGCCGCGAACTTCACCGACCCAAGGGCCGGCTCGAGCATCGTGCCGAGCAGGTAGAGCAGATACATGTTGAAGGCGATGTGCAGCACGTTCTCGTGCAGGAATCCGCCTGTCACTAGACGCCAATATTGGTGTTCCACCCCTACGCCGTAGCGGTAGAGGACGCCTTCTTCGAACAGGGTTCCGTGGACGGTGGAGCCGGTTAGGCTCAGCTGTCCCTGCTCGCCGAGGAACGCGAGGAGGTTGATGGCGATGAGCGCGAACGTAACGCGCGGCCGGGAGGCCATGTTGCGCATGGTCATTACACGGGTGCGCTGTTTGGAGCACTCCGGGCAGCGCATGCCCACCGACGTAACGGTCATGCAGTCGGGACAGATGGGGCGACCGCACGAGGAGCAGGCGACGCCCGTCTCGCGCGAGGGATGGCGGTAGCACGTGGCCATGGAGGGCGCAGACGCTAGCAGCGGCGCGAGCGTCGACGACCTTCCGGAGCGGGGGTCAGATCGTGGCGGGCACGCTGACGGCCATCTTGCGCAGCCCGAGGCGCA
Source organism: Solirubrobacteraceae bacterium (assembly GCA_036559185.1). GTDB lineage: Bacteria > Actinomycetota > Thermoleophilia > Solirubrobacterales > Solirubrobacteraceae > Palsa-744. The sequence goes on from DATBTP010000113.1 coordinate 3,976, forward strand.
TGCGACCCTTGACGGTGCCGATTGGGGTGTCGAGCATGGTGGCGATCTCCGTGTGGGTGTAGCCGCCGTAGTAGGCGAGCGTGATCACTCGGCTCTGCTCGGGCGGAAGACCGTCGAGGGCCGCGAGCAGTTCGCGCGAGCGCTCGCGCCGGGAGACCTCGCCCTCGGTGAGCTCCAGCGCGGGAACGACATCGTCCACTCCGACGTCGCTCGCGCCCGCGAGTTCGCGGGCGACGCCCTGGCGGAGCACGTCGATGGCACGGTTGCGCACGATCCCGAGCACCCACGCCCTCACGGTTCCGCGCCGCTCGTCGAAGTGGCGGCGGGCGCGCCAGAAGGAGAGGAACGCCTCCTGCACCACCTCCTCGGCGATTGCCGCCCTCGGACACATCTGCATGGCCAGCGAGGCGGCGGCGCGCGCGTGGCGTCGGTAGAGGACCGCAAAGGCCTGCGAATCGTCGGCGGCGACAAGCGCCATTAGGGCATGGTCGGCGAGGCCGCAAACCCCGATCCCTTTGTCATCCAAGCGTTCCATATGCCTGACAGTCGGAATTATTCCGTAGGACACACTGTGAACGTAACATCACTAGATTTCAAGTAGCCCTGCATGGCAAGCCCGCTCGCTGCGGGAATCGGGCTCCCTGCGAGACCACCTCGACTCAGGAGATCACCTCGACCCAGGAGACCACCTCAGCGGGCGACCCGCCCGGCGCGCGAGAGCCGTCGGTACGCGCACCCAAGCGACCGGCGAGCGTGACGGGAAACTGACGCTAGCGGTCGCCGAGCAGGCGGCGGGTGTGCTCGCGCAGATCGCCCACAGCGCGCTCGGCCACGTTGCGGGCGCCGCTAAGGCCGCCCTCCCGCGTGCCTGCTCGCCGGCGGGCTCGCAGGAGGACGAGCGCCACACCCGCGCTCCCCCCCACCAGAACGGCGGCCGCCGGGCGAGCCCAGTTGCGCGGGTCGCGCATCGCCGAGAGCTCCCACGCCTCGAGCTCCTCGGCGGCGCTCTCGGTGAGACTCACAAGCGTGCTCTCGAGGCGCCTGCCGAGATCCTCGGGCGGCTCTACGGGCGAGAGCGCCTGGTGGAGCAGCCCCTCGAAGGATGAGGCGTCACTCATCGTGGGAACCCCCTCCCGGCACGTCCACCATCTCCTCCAGCTGTTTGATGGCCCGATGGATGAGCACCTTCGTGGCGCCGTCGGAGCGACCCAGGGCGCGGGCGATCTCGCGGTTGTCCATGCCGAGCGCGAAGCGCATGATCAACGCCTCGCGGCGGTCGTCGGGCAGGCGTCGCACACCGTCGAGCACGCGGGAGAGCTCGTCGCGACCCTCCACCAAGTCCTCGGTGGTGTGGGAGGCGGCGAGCTCGGAGGTGTCGTCGATCGGGGAGGCGGGTCGGCGCGAGCGGTCGCGATAGAGGTTTGCCGCGAGGTTGTGGGCGATACGGATGAGCCACGGGCGCAGTGGCCGCCCGTCGGACTCGCGCTGGGCACGCTCGAAGTGGCGGTAGGCCTGCAAGAAGGTCTGCTCGGTGAGTTCCTCGGCGTCGTGGTGATTGCCGACGCGGTAGTAGGCGTAGCTGTAGACATCCCGCAGGTGAGCTCGATAGAGCTCTGAGAAGTCGGCGTCGAGCCGCGCCTTTGACTCCGACGGTCGCTGGTGTGCCACTCATCGCACCCTACCTCCCGACGATCCGATCCATGTCCTCAGGCCGCGCGCGCGCGGCGCTCGGAGGTGTGAAGGAGGCTCTCATCGCCATTGGCGGGGCCGACGCCGCCGAGCCATTCCCATTGAAGGCTCACGCACGCCCAGATACGCTCGGCGACTCCAAGCGCCATCGAAGGAGAAGGACGCTCGGCGACAGGGAAGCCGAGCGCGCGCCCGCAGCGGAGGGTGACCTTGCGCGGGCGAACGCGCCAACCGCGACGGACATCCTCGGTGCCCATCACCGCCACCGGCACTACGCGAGCGCCGGTTTGCAGGGCAAGCCGCCCCACGCCCCGGTGGGGATCGCCGAGCGGGCCAGGCCGCACGCGAGTGCCCTCGGGAAATATCACCACGCAATCCCCCCTTTCGAGGATCGCGCGGGCGGTGTCCATCGCGTGCTCGTCGCCGGCACCTCGATCCACGGGGAAGGCGCCAAGGCCGTTGAGCAGCCATGCCTGCCAGCGTCGTTCGAACAGCTCGCGCTTGGCCATGTAGTAGACGGGCCGCTTGGCGAGCGCGCCGATGACGAACGGGTCGAGAAAGGAGCGGTGGTTGGACGCCAGCAGCACAGCGCCAGAGCCGGGAACGTACTCGCGCCCGATGCGCTCGAGGCGGAAGTAGAGCAGGAAGAAGGGAAGCAGCACGGCTCTTACGATGCGATAGAGCACCGGGTTGACGCCCCGGGCGAGCGATCGCTCGCGCAAGGCGCTCAGACCGGGGGCGGCGCTCCCACCGTTCGCGCCGCTCAGGACGGTCGGCGTGGCACGATCCGGCGAGGATGAGGCGGTGGCGCTCGCCCCCGCGCGGGTCGTCGCTCGCGGGTGCGCCTGCAACTCCTCGTCGGCGCCGCGAGACGCCGTTTGCAAGTTTCGCTCCACACATGGCATACCCGCGCGGGCAGGCCGCGTTACATCGCGGACGCCGTCGTGAATGATCGCGTGACGCCGCCCTCACCAGCTCCCCGCCGGAGGGAAGAGAAGGGACGAGAGCCGACGAGGAGAATCGAACTCCTAACCTCTCGCTTACAAGGCGAACGCTCTACCAGTTGAGCTACGTCGGCAAAATTGGGGGTCTAGGAATCGTAGCGTCGGTCCGCTGCTCCGGCGATGCGGCGTCCAAGACGCCGATGGTCACACCCGCGGCGCGGGTGACCGTCGGACAGCGCCAGCGGCGCGAATCGCGGGCCCGCAAACTGCCTCGGTTCATCTCGGTTGGTGCTAGGTTCGGCGTGTCATGGCGTCGCAGTCGTCCCCCCCGGTCGATCCCCAAGGGCAGGGGTCCAGCAGCGGGCTGAGCCCACGGGTTCTGCTCGCGCTGATCGTGATCGCGGTGGTTGCCGGCGGCGTGGCGGTGTTGACGACGAGCGGCAGCGGTTCGCGCCCGGGCGCGGGCGTAGTTCATGGCGTGGCCTCGTCGCGCTTCAGCGGCTCGCTTGCTTCTCCCGCACAGCCTGAGCCGCCGCTTCGGTTGCGCAACTACAAGGGCGAACCGGTGAATATCAGGCAGTTCCGCGGCAAGGCTCTGTTCGTGACGTTTCTCTACACCAAATGCCCAGACGTTTGTCCGATCATCGCATCGAACCTGGGGGTCGCGCTGAGCTCGATGGGGTCCGCGAAGGCGTCGAAGGTGCAGGTGATCGCGGTATCGGTGGACCCGCGTGGGGATACTCCCAAGTCGGTCGAAGTCTTCCTGAAGCGCCACGGCGTGAGCGGACGGATGCAATATCTGATCGGCTCCGCGCGCGAACTCGCGCGCGCGTGGAAGGCATGGGGCGTTGGCTCTGAACAGGACGCGCAGCAGCCCGAGTTGGTCAATCACACAGGGCTTGTGTACGGCGTGAGCGCGAGCGGCAAGATCACGACGCTGTACGCGGCGAGCTTCGTGCCGCGAGAAATCGTCCACGACGCGCCGCTGCTCGCGTCGAGCTGAACGACGCAGGGGCACGGGATCTCGGGAAGGCGGAGCGTGGATCCCGGTGCGACTGTTCAGTTGGACCGCAACTGGGTGCCTGTCGTCTCGTTCGTTGCGCTATCTACGCGGGGCCTCAGAGCGATATGCGCCGAAGAGGGAGTCGAGCTCATCGGCGAGTCCACCTTGGATAGGCGCGTGTTTCCGACTATAGAGAGCGATACCGAGGGTGGCAATGCGGAGCGCCGATGGCTCGATTCCCTTGTGGGGGCCTTGCAAACCAGCCGGACGGCGTGCATGAAGGTGGGCGTGAGTCGAACCCTAGCTCTCACGCAAGCTAGGTGACTCCGCGAAAAACCCGCAACTCGGGTCAAGCCTTCGATTATCGTCATTGACTTGCACAAAGTCCACTGGTTGGAAAGATAGGTCGAGACCGGTGTCCGCTAAGCACGCGGTGCTGGGGCTCGTGATCGAGCGACCCGGTTACGCGTATCGGATCGCCTCCGGGGTGAGGAGGCAGCTGCGGTTTGCGGACCTCGCCGACTCCTACCCCTATTGGGCACTCGAGAAGCTCGAGGGCGAAGGGCTTGTACGGAGGGTCGACGAGGACGGCCAGCCCCTCAACGGCGGCAGGTCGGGGAAGCGGGCCATCTACGAGGCCACCGCCGACGGCGTGGCGTCTTTTGAACAGTGGTTGCTCTCGACCGCGGCCGAGCCGCCCTTGCGCGACGACCTGCATTTCAGGATCGCCCTGTGCCGCCCGTGCGATGCGCCGCGAATGATCGAGCTGATTCAGGGACAGGAGCTCGTGTGCCTGGGACGCGTGCAGGATCTCAGGCGCGTATGCGAAGAGGATGGGGCTGAAGGCACCGAATGGGACCGGATGGTGACGGTGGTCTCGCGCGACGCGGAGCTCGCGTTCTGGAATGTGCGGATCGAATGGCTGCGGGGAGTTCGCGAGCGGCTGGAAGGCCTGCCCCTGGATGACGCTCGAGCGCCATCTCGACCTTGAAGATTCAGCGCTGACTAGCTTGAATGGGTCCAATTGGCAACAATAGGTGTTGCTGTCGGGCGATCGGGGGAGTGAGGAACAAGCGAGTGGAGCGCCGGGGAAAGGAAGCCCAACCTATGACAACCATGTTTCCCATCCGAGGAGGCGTCACGCATCTACCCGCGTCACGCGAGGGCCGCTACTCGCAATCGCTCGAGCGCGGATTGGCGGTCTTGGGCGCGTTCACACCGGAGCGGACGTGGATGGGGATCGCGGAGATCGCGGAGACACTCGCGATGAGCCGACCGACGACGCATCGCTACGCGTCGACGCTCGTGGCGCTCAACTACCTCGAGCAGGGTCCGGGGCGAAAGTATCGGCTCGGTTTGCGCGCGGGCGATCCGGGACGCTCGGCTGTGGGGTCGACGAGCCTTCGCGACCTTCCTCACAGATTCCTCGCGGAGCTGCGGGACGCGAGCGCGTGTACCGCGAGCGTGGCGGTGTTGCACCGCAGGGACATCGTGTACATCGACCGTGCGAGGAGCGCCTGGCAGGGCCAGAGCGAAGTGACGGCAAGGCTCGGGCGCGGCTCGCGTCTGCCGGCTAGGCGCACGGCGATGGGAAGGGTGCTCCTCGCGCAGCTCTCAGAGGAGGAACGACAGCGGGCTATCGAGGCGTCGAGCTCCCCATCCGGTGAGGACGGCGTCTCCACCGCCAAGCTGATGGGTGAACTGAAGAGAGTGAGTGAGAAGGGGTATGCGATCGCCGATCAGGTGCACGTGAAGGGACAGCTGTGCGTCGCGGCGCCCATAAAGTCGCGCTCCGGCGAGACGATCGGGGCGGTGGATGTGGCGGCGCCCAAGTCGCGCTTCTCGCGCGCTCGAGCGCTGGAGAAGCTTGTGCCGCTGGTAGTGAGAAGCGCCGCGGAGATGTCTGCGCACCTCGGATTCTCGGAGTAGGAGCTCAACGCTCGAGCAGGCCTATGTCCGACGCCCGCGTGACGGCGTCCGAGCGAGAGCGGACATCGAGCTTGCGGTAGATCGCGTGGGCTTGTGTCTTGACGGTATTGGTGGAAACGTGAAGCCGCTCGCCGATCTCACGAAACGAGAGGTGTGTGGGCAGGAAGCGCAGGATTCGCAGCTCGGCCATCGTGAGCGTGGCGGGACCGGCGAGGGCGGTGGTGGCGGCGGTGTCGACGAGGCCCCAAGCTTCGTCGAGCCAACCGGCGAAGAGAACGGCGTCGGGTACGCGACGCGCGAGCTGGGATGCCTCGGCGAGCAGCGTACGAGCACTACGGACGTCGGCGAGCCGCACAGCCGCGCGAGCGAGCGTGATGCGCGTCTCCGCCTCATACCAAGGGATGAAGTCGCGCAGTTCGCCGAGCAGGTGGGATGCCCTGCGTGCGTGGCGCTTGCCCTCGTCGACCTGTCCAACGTGGGAGCGCACTTCGGCCGACACGGCGTAGGCGAGCGCGGAGCTCGGATAGGAGGAGAGGTTGTAGAACTCGATTTGGGATACCGCCCGGGCCACGAGATCGACCGAGCGCTCCCAATCGCCCTCTTCGACGGTGATCATCGCGAGCTGGGAGAGGCAGAGCGTCTCGATGGTTGGGGCTGCGATCGAGCTGCGATGGATGCCGTTTTCCAGGTGCTCGCGCGCCTGGAGGCGATGGCCGGTGAGATGATCGGCCACGCCCTGGAGCAGCGAGAAGATGGGGCGCCACGGGCTGTCCTCCCGCTCCAGCTCGAACGCGCGGGCGGCGTCGCGGCCCATAGAGCCGAGCCCGGAGCGCGAGACGGCGGCTTCGATGACGGCGACACCGGCGGGCAGCGACGCGACCCTCGGTGGGGCGGTGGAGCGGGCGAGCGCCGCGGCGCCCATGAGCCCCCAATGCTCGGCCTGGCGTAGGTCGCCGAGCGCTAGCGCGCTGTGGGCGGCGGTGAGCGCGAGCGGAGGGTTTGCGGAGATCTGGTTGGTGGAGAAGCGCCGCAGCCAGCCCCGCAGAAGGTCGTTGCGTCCGACCGTGACGTAGCTGGGAAGGTGTTCCCAGAGCAGTTCACCGGCGCGTGTGGCGTCACCGGCGGCTACCGCATGGGAGATGGCGCTGTCGAAGTCGCCTTGCCGTGCGTGGAAGACGCTCGCGCGCAGATGTGCCCGCTCCTCGAGCTCCGGGTGCGAGTGGCGCAGTTCCCCCAACAACATCTCGCGCAGCAGAGGGTGCAGGCGATAGCGGTCGTGGGTGCGATCGACGGGCGTAAGCGGCAGCGGACCGCGGGAGAGGCCGTCGAGCGTGCGCGCGGAGCCGGTTGTGTCGAGCAGCGCGTCGCAGAGGGGCGCGCAGAGATACTCGGAGACCGAGGTGGCGATCAGGAACTCTACGTCCTCTGCGTGTAGCTCGGAGAGGAACTCCTCTCTCAGGTAGTCGGCGACGAGGTGATCGCGCCCGGAGAAACACCGCAGCGCGGCGTCGGCGTCGGGTTGGTCGCGGACTGAGAGCGCGGCTAGATAGAGCCCGGCGGGCCACCCCTCGGTGCTGCGCAGGAGCATGAGCAGGTCGGCGGGCTCGACCGGCACGCCGGAGGTCTCCATCAAGGAGGCGGCTTCCGCGGATGTCATCGCCAAGTCGAGGACATCGAGCTCCACCAGTGAGCGATGAGCCCGCAGCCGCCCGAGCGGCAGCGCGGGGCGGGTACGCGAGGCGAGCGCGAGCTGCGATCCCAACGGGAGATGCTCGGCGACCGTGGTGAGCACGGCGAGGGCGGGAGCAGAGCGGACGTTATGGACGTCGTCGAGGACCAAGAGGATTGGATGGGGAAGTTGTTCGAGCGTGGCGGCGAGCAATGGGAGCATCGCGGTGAGCTCGCGCGCCGAGTGGGTGGCGTCGAAGGCGTCGTGCAGAATCCCCGGAACACAGCCGAGATCCGCTAGGCAGGCGGCGATGTCGCGGATGAGCAGGATTGGATCGTCGTCGTGCCACTGCTCCAGCGCGAGCCACGCGCTTGGTCGTCGTCGCTCGGCGGCGGTGAAGTCGGTCAAGATGCTCGTCTTGCCATAGCCGGCGGGCGCGACGATCACTAGGAGCGGGGCATCTCCTTCGTCTGTGAGCTTCGCGAGCAGGCGCGGCCGCCGCACGAGCCCCTCACGGGGAAGCGGGTGGCCGCTCTTGACGGCGAGCGACATCGTCCAAAGGTATGTCGCGACACCGCCTTCGTCCATCCGCGTTTGGGCGCAAATTGCGCCCATGACTACCGAGTTGGCGTACGTAGGAAATGCGGAGCGGCTGCTCTGGACCTCAGGAGAGGAGGCGGGCCTTCTGCTCGGCGAACTCCGCGTCTGTGAGCACGCCCTGCTTGTTGAGCTCGGCGAGCTCCTGTAGTCGTTGAACGGCTTCCGCGCTCATCCCCCCCGGCTGCTCGGGTGGAGCGGGCGGCGCGGCGCCCTGTTCTGGCGGCGGAGCGCCCGCCTGGGACTCGGCGCGGCGCTTGCCCATGTAGTAGGCGCCGCCCCCAACCGCGGCGGCTCGTAGCATCGGTCGACGGCGTCTTATCGGCATGCGGCCACCCCCTATTCGCCGTCGCCGTCGGGTAGCTCGAGCCCGAGCGCGAGCATGATCTCCGGGGCGGCCGCCACCACGCGCGGCCCGCCGACCTGCGGCGCGACGGCGCGCAAGACCCCGGTGATGTCCTCGGGGGTGGCGCCTTCGGCGAGTGCGTTGGGCACCTGCCACGCGTAGGAGGCGGGCGGCGAGTCGAGCGCGACGAGCGCGGCGATCTTCACGAGCGCGAACGTGCGCCCGTCGAGGCCGCTCGCGGCGAGGTCCACCTCGCGGAGGCCGACAGCCGTCTCGAGCATGTCAAGCTCACCCGCCGAGATTCCCTCGAGTGTGCGTTGCGTATCCATTGTGACGGCTGCCATGAGTTTTCCTCCGTTTCGGTGAGCCTTCGAGCACGACGCTCAGACGGCTTGGCCCTGACGCCCTCCGTAGGCGACGAGGCCGTAGATGATGAGAATGTCGATCGCGAACAGCGCCAGCGATCCGAACGGGTAGGCGGGGATGAAGATGAGCTGGATGATCGCGTTCACCGACGCCGTGAGGATCCCGATCCAGCGCCCCCACTCGACGTGTCCGAAGATCGCGATGGCGGCACAGAACTGGATGATGCCGGTGATCATGAGCACCCATCCCCAGGTGTTGAGGTCGCTCACGATATAGGTGACTTCGTGGGCGTAGAAATGCGAGTTGGAGATCGCCGCGATCCCGTAGATGAAGTTGAGAACCCCGACGATGGCGATCATGATGCCGGCGAACGTGACCCAGCCTTCGCCTTCGTACCAGT
>DATBTP010000114.1:0-4585 GCA_036559185.1 Solirubrobacteraceae bacterium
GTCGAGGCGAGCCGGAACGCCTCGCGCTTGCGTCCCTGCTCGAGCAGGTCGGTGAACACGGGCACGAACGCCGCCGAGAGGGCCGCGTTGGCGAACAGGTTGGCCACAAGATTCGGAACCTGGAACGCCAACGTGAAAGCCGACGCAGGACCTCTTGTCCCGAAGAAGCTGGCTGCCACGATCTCTCGAGCGAGCCCCAGCACGCGCGAGAGGCCGGTCGCCAGCGAGAAGATCGCCGTGTTGCGGGCCACCCGTCCGGGCGGCGGGGCGCTCGGAGGCGGCTCGGCGGACTCGGTTGCGGACACGGGCCGCTATAGTACGGCGCTGCGCGGCGCGCCCCGGCAGTCCGAGCGGGGCGCGAGGCGCCTTTCTACATGGCCAACATCCACTCACAGAAGAAGCGCATCCTCCGCTCCGAGCGCGAGCGTCAGGAGAACCGCGAATACACCTCGGCGATCAAGACCTACTTCCGTCGCCTCGAGGTCGCCGCCGAGCAGAAAGACGGCGAGCTGGCCGCCACCGAGCACCGCCGCCTCGTGAGCACGATCGATAAGGCCGTAAAGCGCGGCGCGCTTCATCGCAACACGGGCGCGCGCAAGAAGTCACGAGCGGCCCGCGCGCTCGCCGCCGGCGGCTCCTGAGCACCTGCTTCTGGGCAAAGCGCCTAGCTGGATGGCTTAGCTCGCGATCGCGAGGATCGCGCGCACCGCCTGGGTGTCCTCCTCGAGCGAGCAGAGCGGTGTGCGCGATGCGCTCAACGGCGCTCCCCCGCGCGTGTCGAGCTCGAGGTCGGCGATACGGCAGAGCGCGGCGCGCAGGCGCTCGGGCTCGGAGCGCGCGACATCGGCGATGAAGCGGTCGGCGGCGCGCGGGGGCATCCGCAGCGTGCGCTTGATCTCGGCGGGCGGCTCGCCGGCCCGCAGGCGCGCCGACACCGCCTCGGCGTCGCGCAAACGTTGCGCCATCAGATACACGAGCCCCGAGAGACGCTCGCCCTGGGCGCGCAGCCGCATGTAGGAGCGTGTAGCCTCGGCGGCGTCGGCGCCCACGAGCGCGTCGGCGAAGGAGAACGCGCGCCATTCGGTGGAGTGTGCGGATTGTAGCTCGACGTCCTCGGCGCTCACCTCTATCGGAGCCTCCCCCGCGCCCCCCTCGCCCTCGCCGCTGGCGCCCGCGAGGGCGAGCTTCTCGAGCTCCCGCAGCAAGCGCTGCTGGCGCTCGCCCACCTGCCGCACGAGCGTCTTGGCGGCGAAGGCGTCGAATGAGAGACCAAGCCGCGTCGCCTGCTCGCGCACCCAGCCGGCGAGCTCCCACGGCTTGATCGTTGCCTCCGCGGCGACCTGGCCTTTCGCGGCCTTCACGGCGCGGTGGAGCGCCGCTGGCGCCTTGCCGCGACCCTCCTCCCGCGCGAAGAAGGCGATTGTCGTGTCCGGCGGCATCGTTGCCATGGCGGACTCGATGTGCCGCTCCACCTCGGCTTCCTTGAAGCGCTCGGCCCCGTCCACCACGATCACGCGGCGCCCCATCGCGAACGTCATCGTGCAGAGCGCCAACGCCACCCCTTCGGGCGTGGCCGAGTCCCCCGAGAGTATCTCCACGCTGGCAGCGTCACCACCCGATTCCGCCAGCGTCTTCAGGCGCGCCCGCCGCTCGGCAATCGCGCCGTGATCCTCACCGTGAATCAGGTATGCGGGCTTCAACGAGGGCACGGGTCGAGTCTAGGCGAGCGTTCCGACGAGGCGATGGAGCCCGGTGTTGGCCGCGCAATCTCGGCTGGCACGCGGTCGCAGGTCAAGGTCCTACCGCGCGTGGCGGTCCTCGCCGATCGAGGGCGTTCAGCGCACGACGAGATTCACGAGCCGCCCCGGCACGACGATCTCCTTGACGATCTCATGACCGTCGAGGTGCGCTTGGATGTTGGGGGCGGCGACACACAACGCCTTGAGCTGCTCGGCGGTGGCGTCGCTCGGGGCTTGCACACGGTCGCGGAGCTTGCCGTTGATTTGGCATACGAGCTCGTAGGAGTCGCGTTCGAGCATCTCAGGGTCGGCCAGCGGCCAAGGCTGCTCCCACACGCGCGCTCCTGTGAGCAGCTCGTAGACCTCGCAAGACACATGTGGAGCGAACGGGAACAGCAGCGAGGCGGCCGTCGCGAGCCCAAAGCGCAGCGTGTCGGAGTGCACCTGCTCGCGCAGCCGAGAGCAGTCGTTGAGCAGCTCCATCACCGCGGCTATGCAAGTGTTGAAGGCGAAGCGGCGCATGTCCTCTGACACCTTCTCGATCGCCCAATGGGCCTTGCGCGCCAGCTCGAGATCCTCGTTGTCGAGCGCGCCGTTGCCGCCGAACGCGTCCACCGATGGCAGCGGATCGTTGCCTCCGCGCACGGCTGTCTCGACGGCTAGGCGCCACAGACGGGCAAGGAAACGGTGGACGCCCTCCATCCCCTCATCCGACCAGTCGGCGTCCTGGTCGGGGGGACCGACGAAGAGGATGTAGCAGCGGGCGGTATCGGCGCCGTAGCGCTCCACGATCGAGGCGGGCGAGACGACGTTGCCCTTCGACTTGCTCATCTTCGCGCCGTCCTTGGTGACCATCCCCTGTGTGAACAGCGCCTTGAAGGGCTCCTGGAAGTCGAGGTGGCCGAGGTCGGCGAGCGCCTTGGTGAAGAAGCGCGCATACATGAGGTGGAGGATCGCGTGCTCCACCCCGCCGATGTACTGGTCCACCGGCATCCACCGCCGCAGCGCGGCCGGGTCCCACGCGGCGTGGTCGTTGCGGGCGTCGCAGTAGCGCAGGAAGTACCAGGAGGAATCGACGAACGTGTCCATAGTGTCGGTCTCCCGCCGCGCCTCACCGCCGCAGGCTGGGCACTCGGTCTTGACCCAATCCTCCGCCGCCGCCAGCGGAGAGCGGCCTTGGGGCGCGTAGTCCTCGATGTCGGGGAGCACGACGGGGAGCTGCTCGGCGGCCACGGATTGCAAGCCGCAGCCATCGCAGTAGACGATCGGGATGGGGCACCCCCAGTAGCGCTGGCGCGACACCAGCCAGTCGCGCAACCGGTAGTTGACCGACGCGTGGCCCTTGCCCTCGCGGTCGAGCCACTGCACGATCGCGCGCAGCGCGTCGCGGTTTCCCATGCCGTCGAAGTCGGGGTGGCTGTTCACCAGCGGTCCATCGCCCGTGTAGGGCAGTCCCGCATCGCGTGCGCGTTCCCCGTCATGGGGCGTGCCGGTAGGGGCGTCCCCACCACCCTCTGGCGGGGTGGGTGGGCCGTCGATCACGCGACGGATCGGCAGGCCATACGCGCGCGCGAAAGCGTAGTCGCGCTCGTCGTGGCCGGGCACCGCCATGATGGCGCCGGTGCCGTACTCCATGAGCACGTAGTCGGCGACATACATGGGTATGGCCTCTCCGTTTACCGGGTTCACGACCGTGCGCCCCAGCACCACACCGGTCTTCTGCTTCTCGAGCGACCCGCGTTCCTCGCCCGACTCGGTGAGAGCGTGGTTTATGTAGTCGCGCACCGCCCGCTCCTGGGGGGTTCCCTCGACGAGCCGCAACACGTCGGGGTGCTCGGGCGCCATCACGAAGAAGGTGGCGCCGAACAGCGTGTCGGGACGTGTGGTGAAGACCGGATAGTCGATGCCCAGCTCCTCGCAACGAAACGTCACCTCCGCGCCCTCCGAGCGCCCGATCCAGTTGCGTTGCATCGTCTTGACGTGCTCCGGCCAGTCGATCCCGTCGAGGTCGCCGAGCAGCCGCTCGGCGTAGTCGGTGATGCGCAAGAACCACTGCTCGAGCTGCTTCACTTCCACAACCGCGCCGCAACGCTCGCAGCAACCGTCGAGCACTTGCTCGTTGGCGAGCACGGTCTGGTCGTTGGGACACCACTTCACCGCGGCCTCGCGCCGGTAGGCCAGGCCCGCCTCGAACAGCCGCAGGAAGATCCACTGCGTCCAGCGGTAGTAGGAAGGTTCGTGCGTGCCGAGCTCGCGCGACCAGTCGATGGAGATGCCCCACGAGCGGAACTGGCGCTGGAAGGAGGCGATCGACTCGGCGGTGGAGTCGCGCGGGTGAACCCCCGTCTTGATGGCGTGGTTCTCGGCGGGAAGCCCGAACGCGTCGTAGCCCATCGGGTGAAGCACGCGGTGGCCGGTGCGGCGGTGGAAGTGCGCGATGGCGTCCCCCACCGAGTATTTCTTGAGGTGCCCGATGTGCGGCTCGCCCGAGGGGTAGGGGAGCATCTCCAACACGTAAGAGGTGGCGTCCTTCCGCTCGCCGGCAACGGCCTCGTTCGAGACCTCCCACGTGCGCTCCCGCGCCCACACAGCCTGCCAGCGGGGCTCTATCTCCTGAGGGCTGTAGCGACGCTCTGCCATCGGACAGCGCAGGTTAGCGGGAGACCACGGACGGTCCTCGTCAAACGAGCCCAGGCGCGCAAAGTCGAGGGGGGCTCGGTCGCGCACGCGGGCAAATCACACGAAATACAGATACGTGGCAGCCGACCCCCTGCCCATCCGGGCGAGGGAGCCGGCCACAGCTCTCAGAACTTGTCGGAGGTGTCCAGTTCCCGCCAGAAGTTCGG